>CALMPK010000336.1 GCA_937873575.1 uncultured Hyphomicrobiaceae bacterium | reverse complement strand
CGCCGCTCCTCCGCCACCCCCCCTTTCACCCCCGGCCTGGGGCCCCCCGCCCCGCCGCCCCGCCCCCCCCGGCCCCCCGGGGCCGGCGCCGCGAGCCGTCGGTGAAATGCCAACCGGGCGAAGCTCACCGCTCTTCGACCCAGAACACCAGCCGCGCATCGCCAATGCCGATCACGTCGCCATTGCGCAGCCGCCGCCGCGCGACGGCGGCACCATTCAACTCCGTCGGCGTATCGGCTGACATCGCCACCAGATAGTGATCGAACTCGGCCGTGGGCGAGATTGCAGCGTGATAGCCGTCGACGCCAGCCAGCGCGATACGAATCTCGTTGTCGGGGGCAGAACCGAGCCGCGTCAGCTCCCCCGTCAGGAGTTGCCGGGCGCTGTCAGAAGCCGTCCCGGCCGCCAGCCATACGCGCCGCGGCCGCGCGTGCCCCGTGCGGTCGCTGGGATCGGTGGCAGCGACTTCGGCTGGCCCTGCGGCGTCCTGATGAGACCCGGCCGCCGCCTCGCCCATGTCTCCACTCTCATCGATGGCAGGTTGCGGCGAGAGCCACCGGAACAGCACGCCGGCGAGCACCAGCACGAGCGCCATGCCGGCGACGGCGAGGCCCAGCGCCAGGGCTGGAGCATTCTGATTGAGCGTGATGATCCAACGACCGGCCTCCGTGGCGAGAGACGCGCCGAGGGTGGAGGTATCGATCAACCAGGCGCGTACGGGGCCCGGAACCGAGCCAGGCGGCGCCAACTCCAACAACTTCGGCGCGAACGCCACGGCACAGACCACCACCGCCGCGAGCGACCAAGCGAAAAGGCGGCGCAGACGCCGCGAGGCGCGCTTGCGCGCGCGATCGTCGAACGAGAATGTCGCGCCCCTGCCGTCCACCTCGAAGCCGTCTCCGTCAGCACGGCACCCGCGGGCCCGCTCATCCACAGCATTGCCGCGATTGTTCACCATCCGGGTATTTGAGGGCAAGAGCGTGGCCATCGGCCGGCTAACGTGAGATTTGTTCATCTCGGGTTCATCGGCGCGAGAGCGCCACATTCCTGATCCAAAGAAGGCGCGGGCAACGCGCGAATCGCGTATCGCGCCGGGTCGGAACCGAACATCATTCGGCCGCTCGCCGGGTGCACTGAAACGCGGACGGTCGCAACAGGCTAACGGGGCAATGTCCAACCTGATCGCGCTACCAACGGGAACCGAGCTCGTCGGCGATTACCGGATCGACCGCGTACTCGGCGCTGGCGGGTTCGGCATCACTTATCTCGCCGACGAGCTGGCCCTCGCGCGGCCCGTGACGATCAAAGAATACTTCCCGAGCGACTTCGCCGCCCGCGTCGCCAGCCATGAGGCGATGCCGCGCTCGCAGGACTGCTCGAGCGACTACCGTTGGGGCCTCGACCGCTTCATCGAGGAAGCGCAGACGCTGGCGCGCTTCGATCACCCCAACATCGTCCGCGTCTATCGCTATTTCCGCGCCAACAACACCGGCTACATGGTGCTGCACTTCGAGGAGGGGCAGAGCCTGAAGGCGTGGCTCAAGGGGCTTGGTCGCGCCCCGCGCCAGAAGGAGCTCGACGTGCTCGTCGCGCCGCTCCTCGACGCGCTGGAGTTCGTGCACAAGGCCGACTACCTGCATCGCGACATCGCTCCGGACAACATCATCATCCGCAAGAACGGCGCACCCGTTCTGATCGATTTCGGCTCGGCGCGCGGCGAGATCGCAGCCCATTCCAAGACGGTCTCCGCGCTGGTGAAGCCCGGCTACAGCCCGTATGAGCAGTACGCCGAGACGAGCCGCCAGCAAGGGCCGTGGACCGACATCTATGCGCTCGGCGCCACGCTCTATCACGCGGTCACGGGCAAGCGGCCGCCGGATGCCCCATCGCGTATGGTGCACGACGAGATCGTGCCGGCGCGCGAGGCGGCGATCAGCGCCTACCGCGCAGGATTCCTGAAGGCCATCGATCGCGCTCTGTCGCTCGACATCAAGGATCGCCCGCAGTCGATCCCGATCTGGCGCGGCGAGCTGCTGGCGCCCGAGCCGGCCCGTCAGGGCTGGCTGCCGCGTGGCGAGAAAAAGCGCGCGGCCGAACCTAAGCTTCCGCCCGCACCTGCCGATGGTCTCGGCAGTCGCGACGTGCCCCCGCACGCACCGGTCACGGTGCCGCCGCCACCCGACGTACCGGGCGGCAGCGGAGGCCTACTCGATTTCATGGAGCGGCTCAAAGGTGGCGGCGGATCAGCCGGGGTTCCGCCCATCGCGGACGGCGCGCCGAGGCCAGCAACGGCGCGGGCAGGCGCGGGTGCCGCGGCCGACTCCGCCGTGAAGACACGCCCTGGCGCCGCGGCCGAGACACCGGCCGGCGGCAAGCGCGAACCCGCGCCGCCGAAACAGCCCCAGAAAAACGAGGCGAAGGCGCAACAGGCCGCCAAGGCCGCTGCGGCCCCCGCGAAGTCGCGGCAGCAGGCAGCAGCAGCCGTGCCGTCGAAGGCGCTCGCGCGCGCCGAACGGCCGAAACCGATCAAGTCCAGCGCCCGGCGCCACCTGCGGCCGATCCTGGTGAAACTGGCAATCGGTGCGGCCATTGCCACCGTTGCAGTGTTCATCCAGAACCGCCTTCCCGATTTGAAGCTGCCCGAAAAGGCCGCCGTCGAGACGCCGCAACGCTCGGCGTCGGCGCGGCCGCCGGTCACCACCGTCTCGGCACGCGCGCCTGTGACGACCTCGGCGTTGCAGACGCCGCCCCCCACCCCGGCACCTCTTCCGCCGATCGACGCTCATGCGGGCGGCGTCAAGCAGATCGCCTTCACCGCCAACGGCGACCGCATCGTCAGCACGGGCAACGATCAGACCATCAAGCTCTGGTCGACGGGGAGCCGCACGCTTTCGCGTATCGTTCCGCTCGACGGCGGCGCGCCGACCGCACTCGCCATCCGTGGCGAAGAAGCGCTGGTGGGCCATGCTGACGGCGTCGTATCGGCCTGGGACCTTTCGACGTCCCGCAAGCGCGGCACGTTCCAGCGCAACGAGGCGGCCATCTGGGCGATCGCCCCGACCGGCGATGGCGCACGCTTCGCGACGGCCGCGCACGACTGGAAGATCGCCCTTTGGGACGGCACTTCGGCGACGACGCCGCTGCACATGTTCGAAGGGCACAACAACGCCGTACAGGCGCTCGCCTTCGCTCCAGCGGGCTCTCTGCTCGCCTCGGGCAGCGCCGACAAGACCGTCCGCCTTTGGAGCCTCAACACGCTCGAGATGCTGCGCTCCTATCGCGGAGCGAGCGACTTCATCACAGCGGTCGCCATTTCGGCCGACGGCAAGAACGTCGCCGCGGCGAGTCTGGACGGCTCCATCCGCGTATGGAGCACGTCGTCGTCGCGACTGAAGCGGCGCTACACGGGCCACGGCGGCGGCGTTTCGAGCATTGCCTTCTCACCCGACGGGACATTCCTCGTCACGGGTGGTGAGGACGGCACGGTGCGGCTATGGGATCTCGACCGCCGCCGCAGCGTTCGTGCTTTCGCCGGTCATCGCGGCAAGGTCGAGACGGTCGCGTTCACGCCCGATGGGTTGCGCATCGCATCCGGCGGCGCCGACGGCACCATCCGCCTGTGGGACATGCCGGCGCGACAGACCGCCAGCGAAGATTAGGGTTCGACCGACGCTTTCGAAGGAAGCGCCGAGCACGTCCTTCCAACCGATCGAACCCTATCCGGGCGCGTCAACCGTTGACGGGCGCAGCCTTGGCGACGTGGCGCGCCAGCTCGTCGTACGCGGCACAGTTCAAACCACACCGCCGCGCGATTTCGCCCAGCTCGGAGCGAGCGCTGGCCAGGTCGCCTCGCGCGATGTGCGCTTCGCCAAGATATGCTCGTGCGACCACGTAGTCGGGAGCCATCGCCAACGCCTGACGATAGTACCCGAGCGCCGTATCCACATCACCCGACTTGCGCGTGGCAAAGCCGAGATACGTAAGTGTACGCGCGTCCGGCGAGCGTGCCTGCTTCAAGTAACCGATGGCCTCGTCGTAGCGGCCGGTCTGCGCCATCCAGTAGCCGGCATAGAACAGCTCGGCGTCGCTCAGCGCGGCATGCTCATTGGCGCAGGCCGTCCACGCCGCAGACGCCTTGTCGAGCCTATCGCAGGCACCGCCTGGAGCAGCTTCCTTGCCGGCCGAGGCATGGGTGACGACGAGGGCGAGCGCCGCGACCGAAACGCCGGCGATACGCGCTACGGCGCTCAGCGCGTTCTTGCGACGGCCGCGTGACGTCGAACTTGGGCTAACGCTCCGCGAACGGTTGATGTTGGCTGCCGCGTGGTGATCGATCATGGCGTTTGCCCCGTGTTGTTCTTGTTGGCCCTGTTCGCCCGGCGTGCCCACGCAAAGGGCGCATGCCGCGGGCAGATTTCTGTTGTCGAAGTCCGTCCGACCCTGGCAACGGCGCGCAACTTATCACAGGATGCGCGCCTCGGAAGCGGCCCCGGCGATATTGCGTGCGGGCCAACTCTTGCCGCGTTGATGGCTCATGGCAGGGTTTCCGGTGATTTCATGCTTGCTCGGGCGGAGGATGGGGTTCGTCGCGGAGCGTTTCGAACGATAGCGGGGTGGCGATGTTCGGATGGCGAAAGAAGCGCGACGGCTTCGAGTGGCACGAGTATGTGCGCACCACGATCCTGCTCCGGCGCGTGAACCGCCGCCGCAAGGTCGACGCCGTGCAGCAGGCCGCGATCGACGGTCTGAAAAAGGCGGGCCGTGCCGCCGCCGCCGGAATCGACGAGGCCAAAGCAAAAGCCGCGTCGGGCCTGCGTGAAGCGGGGGAGAAGGGATTGTCCGCGAGCGGCGCGGGGCTTTCCTCTGTCGCAGGGGGCGTGGCCGGTGGTTTCGCCGCCGCCGCGTGCGCTGCTGCCGGCGCGGGGAAACGGGCGGCGGCCGGCCTCGGCAACGCCGCCGCGGGATTGAAGGCGAGTGCGTCCCACTCCCTCGGCTCGCGAGGCGAACGCGGCCAGATCGGCGAAGCCATCGCGGGCCTTTCCGGTTACGCCGCTGGCAGGATCGGTCGCCAGCGAAGCGTACCCATCGGTGCCGCCGGCGTGGCGCTCGCCATCGCCGCCGCCAAGCGCGGGAGTGAGCAACCTGCGGACTTGAACCTGCTTCTTCTGGTCGCTGTGGCCGTGGTTCTCCTGGCGACGGCCGCACTCCTCGCCATGTCCCCGCCCGCTGACGATGATGGAGAGGCCGCTCCCCCGCTGCGACAGGGCGTAGCCATGGCGGCCTGGGGCGGTGTCGCGGCGCTCGCCATCTTCGTGCTCGGCCCGCTGCTTTCCGCAGGCACGGGCGGCGGCGGATCGGAGGTCGCCTCGCGCGGCCCCTCCAAGTCGCTCACCACCGGCAGCCTGGCCAGCGACGGCCGGCTCGAAGGCCACGCGACGGCTCTTTCAGGAGATACGCTGCGCATCAGGGGCCGCGTGCTGCAACTCGCCGAGATCGAGGCGCCCGACCGCGACCAGACCTGCACGCGCGGCAGCGGCACACGTTGGCGGTGCGGCGAGGCCGCGCAGCGCGCACTCGAGCGCTTCACGCGCCGCGACTCGCTTTCCTGCGAAATCACCAAGTCGCGTGGCGATGCCCCCGCGATCGCCACCTGCCGCACCGCCACCGGCACCGACGTCGGCGCGGAAATGGTCCGCGGCGGTCACGCTTTCGCCGACACCGGATTTTTCGCCAGCTACTCGAACCAGCAGGACGAGGCGCGAGGCGCCACACGCGGAATCTGGGCCAGCGCGACACCGCAGCGCCCCGCGGACTACCGTTCCGAGCGTTGGGAGGCGGCGAAGAAATCCGCGCCAGACGGTTGCCCCATCAAGGCGCAGGTCTCCGGCCGCAGCCGTACCTACTTCATGCCCTGGTCGGCCGGCTACGATCGCGCCTCGGTGCGCAAGGAGCGCGGCGGCCGCTGGTTCTGCTCGGAGGAGGAGGCGCGGTCCGCCGGCTGGCAACCCGCCGAACGCTCGTAACTCGGCACAACAAGTTCGGTTCGCCCCTCGTGCGGCCGGTAATCTTCGACGCGATCGGCCCGCCGTACCCCGAGCGCCGCAGCACTTCAGGATTGTTGAAATGAACCCGCCGCAGCGCGAACGAGCTGCACTTTCCTGACAAACCCCAGGGGATCGGAGCCGGCTTGCCTTTTGCCGTCAACGCCGCTAGACAAGCCGCAAGCCAGAAGGCGGCCGACACTCCGTTAGGAGTGCGCGCCCGGAGGTGCCCATCACCTCGAACTGCCGGGCCAATGGGGCTGTAGCTCAGATGGGAGAGCGCTGCAATCGCACTGCAGAGGTCAGGGGTTCGATTCCCCTCGGCTCCACCAATGAAATCAAATACTTAGTTCAAAACCACCTCTCCGCAAAAATCGCCGTTCACGCTGGGTTCACGCAGCAGGTCGGGGCACGCAGGTTCGTCAGCGTTGCGCAATGCGGCAGTACACAGCGACGGTGCAGCGTGGGCAAGGGCCATTACGCACTGCGCGTTCGATCGATGGGCAATTGAACCGGACCTCTTTCAGCGTCCAGTATTGCCTGCTCGACGACCATCACCGGCGTGGCGCCGATCGCCATCGCCTTCTCGATAGCAACGTCGGCGTCGAGCTTGGCGAGGCTTTCGCGCAGGCGGTCGAAGTCGCCGCACCAGATGGTTTCAATGTCTCGGTCGCGGGAGGCATCCCCTGTCGTACCGGGCGAGGCGAAGCGCACTGGGCGCAGCTGCACGCGCTCGTTCGCCGTGCCGCCGGAGACCTCGAGGCCCACCTCCGGGTTGGCGGCGCGGCGCAAGACCATGCGGCCGGCGGTTGGTTGCGCGGTTGAGAGCCCTTCGCGCGCCTCGTAGCCGACCTCAGCCAGCGCGGACAGCACGGCCTCCCTGCGGGCCGCCGCCGCTGCGGTTTTGCGGTGCTCAACCATCGCCTGTCGCAGCTTGGCGGTTAGTGATGATGCGCCTGCTGCGTCCTCGCGCTCGACCGCAGCGGCAGCTTCCGCCAGAAAGGCCGAGTGCGTGGCCCCTAGCGCGGTGCGAGCCTCGGCCGTCGTCGACGCAAGTTCTTCCAGCGAGCGCCGCCGCTCCCGGCTGGCGACTGCCGTTTTGCCAATTTCGATGAGGAGCGTATCGGATCGCATCTTGCGCTGAGCCGCGGAGGGCTCTGCCAGCACGACCTTGTATCTTGCCGACAACGCCTCGGCCTCCTGCGCGGCGCCGGCGACAGCCAGCCCCGCAATCGCGGCATCGATCTTGTCGGCCACGACTTCAGCTTCGTCTGCAGGCTGGTTGGCGGCAAGCCATTGGTCGAATGACTCCCCCTGGAGACCCCGGGCGTGCCGCTCAGCCAAAGCTCGCACCGCGGGCACGATAACATTGCTGTCGGCGACAACAGGCGCGCTCCGTAGCACCTCGCCGAGCGCGGCCTCCGCCCGGACGGCGTCTGTAGCCTCGCCACGCGCGATCGTTTCAAGCGTGGCCCGCAACTCGGCCTTCACCGCTCCGCTCTTCAAAAGTTGCGTTGCCAGTGAGGCGCGCCGCCGGTCGCGCGCCCGAGCCTCGGCTGCACGACGTGCCGCATCAGACAACCGCCGCTCGATGTCGGCCTCGATGTACTGGATCTCCTCGGGCGCGCGCTTCTGCAGATCCGGATAGCGCTCCTTCGATACCAGAGCCGCGATCTCGGTCTGTCGGGCTCGCATCGCGCGGATGTCCTCGTCGGTCACCGCATCGTTGCGACGGCCGATCCGCTCCCACCGCTTGATCGCCTCATCGAGGCGCGCGAGGTGGCCGCGGCAGATCTCCAGCACCTCCTCAATTGTGACGATCCTGACAACCTTGGGTCCGCTCATGTCTGGGCCCTTTCTCCGTTCTCCGCGCGTTGTGCTATGTGCCGTACACCTACCGCATCGCCGCTTCGACGGCTTTGCGTAGACGCCCGATCTCGTCGGATCGCCGGTGATACCAGTTGCGGCTCGATATACGGTGGATGGCCGGCAGCGAGCGCCGCATAACGCCCGGCCGCCAAACCTCTCGTGCGTAGGCACGGCCCAGCAGCGGATGCTCGGCTGCATCACACTCGATGCCGATGCCGAAGCCGCCGTGCTCGGGGTGCGGAACGGCGAGATCGATGCCGAACGCGCTGTCGTCGCCGGCGTGTACTGGAGACCAGCCGAGGTCCTTGATGGCAGCCGCTACCGAGTGGACGAACGCGTCGCCAGCGACCTCGGTCCTCGCCCGTGTGCGCTCGCCGCCGCGGCGCCCGAGCTGCACGAGAAGCTTCGCGGCGTGCTCGTGCTCGCCCTTCGAGACAGCATCGGCATAGGCCAGATAAAGCTGCAGGTAGTCGCGCGGCTGCGAGGGGCGTGCGCCGCTGCCCAACACTTCTGCGATCTCGCCGATCGGCATCGAGGTGAAGATCGTGATGCGCTGGCGTGCGCGTGTGATCGCCACGTTGAGCCGGCGCTCGCCGCCGCTTTGGCCGAGCACACCGAAGTTGCGGCGGAACGTGCCGGCGGCGTTGCGGCCGAACGTCGTCGAGAACAGGATGTGGTCGCGCTCGTCGCCCTGCACATTTTCGACATTCTTGACGAAAAAGCCCATGTCCTCGCCGTTAATCTGCCGCTCCGTCTCGCGGATCAGAGCGCGGCGGAACGCGTCGCTCTCCTCAGCGCGGCGCTCCAGGCGCTGCTCGATCAGGTCGGCCTGATCGCGGTTGAAGGTGACGACGCCTGTCGTCGGCGGCGCGCCACCATCCGCCAGCCAGAGTTGCTCGAGCAGTGCGACCACGCGAGCCGCCTCGGATGGATTGGTCCGGCTCTCGTAGACGCCACCGACATGCACGAAATCGAGGGGGCGATGCCGATCGACCTCGGCCACGGGATGGCGCACGGGAACGTTGAGCGTACCGGCGTAAAAGCCGGCGTTGGAGAACGTTATCAGCTCGCGGAATTGCGAACGGTAATGCACCTGCAGCTGCTCGGACGGCAGCACGCCCTTCGAGAGCTCCAAGAGATTGGGACAGTCCTGGATCTCGCGCCGGTTCCATGCCTCCTCGGCTACCTGCCGCTGCTCGTCGTCGAGATCGTCCGGCGCGCCTTCCGTCTCATCGACATCGTCCTCGCGCGCCGTCCGCGTGGCGAAGAACGACGAAGGAGGCAGCTGCTTCTCGTCACCGCTGACGATCACCGTGCGTGCGCGATAGAGCGTCGGCAGGGCATACTCTACCGGCATCTGTGATGCCTCGTCGTAGACGATCGTCTCGAACAGCCCCTTCGTCAGCGGCAGCAGTCGGCTCGCGACATCAGGGCCCATCAGCCACACGGGTCTCAGCTCCATCAGGCCGATCTCCGCACCCATTTGCAGAAACTCGCGCAGGCGGCGCGAGCGCGGACCGGTGAAGCGGGTGATGTCGTCCCAACTCGCGCGGTCGCCGAGACGCGACGGCTCGATGTTGCCGGCAAGCGCCTCGCGGTTGATGCGCTTCAACTCCTCCTCGGCTTCCGCCAGTGAACGAACCAACGACGAGATCTCGGCTTCCTCGGCGGTTAGCATCGGCTCGGCCACCTCCAGCCGTTGCTTCCAGCCCAGCCGTGCCTCGCGCCGGATGATTCGTGTGACGAAGTTGATGCCGTCCGTGGTTAGCGAGAGGTCCAACTCGTCAGCATTGGGTCGCAGAGCGGCGAATGCCTGCAGCGCGAGCGACGGCAACTGCTGCGCCCGTGCACGAAAACGCTGGAAGGGCTCGATTGCGGGCAGGCAGTCGACGAGGCGTTCCAGTGCATCGGCATTCGACTGCGCGGCGGTAATGCGGTCGCGTGCACGATCGATCCACTTGGGCTCGAGCCACGCCACGATTTGATCAAGCGCGCCGAGGCTCGCACGTTGCGCGCTGTCGTGTGCCAGCGCCCGCGTGATCGCGTCGAAAAGCGTCGCCAGCGCATCGGGCGTTCCCTTCAATGCCGCGGCCATCGCTTGCCTGCGGCAGGGCGCCCACGCAAACGTCGCATGCAGCCCCCCCCCCCCCCCCCGGCGCCGCGGCGGGGGTTCCGTCCCCGGAAAAAAGCCCGCCCCCGAACACCTCTGGGGGGGCCCCCCCCCCCCCGCCACTGTCCCCGCCGACCGACCGCCGCGCATCGTCAAGCCGTGCCTTGTAGCCTCGCAGCACGCGCTCGTGGCTCGCCGCGTCGAGAAACGCTTGCATCACCGGATCGCCGACGACGGGGCTGATCGGCGCGAGCAGCGCTTCCAGCTTGCGGCGTGCCGTCTTGCCGCCACCCAGAAGGCGCGCAAGCCATCCGCGCGGCTTCAATGCGTCGGCCGCGAGCGCGATCCAGCCGTCGAGCTCGAGATCGCCTTGATCGATCAGTAACGTGGCCATTCGCGGATCGATTCGCGGCTCGCGCACCTCGGCCAACTCGCTGCGGATGCCGGCCAGTGTGTCGATGGTGCTTCTGCCCCCTGTCTGCTCGAAAGCAGCGACGAAGCGCCCAAGCTCGTCGCATTCGGCCTTGCTGAGCTTGGCGAGGCTCGGCGCATTCTGTGTGGCCCACAACCCCAGCGCGGCTGCATCGGGGACCTCGATGCTCAGGCTGCGCTTGTCGATCACCTCGATGCGACGCCGCTCTGCCACGACGAACGCCTCAATGTCGCGTAAGCAGCGCTCGACCGTGCCCGGCTCGATGCCGAAGGGCTTCAGCGCATGCAGTGCGTTGTTCTCGTAGCGGGCGGAGTGCCACAGCGACGCGAGTGCGCCGCACTGCTCGGCGACCGCATCGGCCTCCTCGGCACTTGTCGAGGCGAGCAGGCTGCGCAGTGCCACAAAATCTGAAAGCGCGCCGTCTGCCTCGATCTCGATCAGCTCGGACAGCGTCTCGCGATAGGTGCGGCCCGAGGCATCGTCGCGACGGCGTTGCGCGTCGTGACGCGCGTTGAGCTGCGCCTCAAGGCGGGAGATGCGCTCGACGACCGCGGCACGCTGACGCTGCCATGTCGGCCCGTTACGTCCGTTCGCCCGCAAGTGGTCGAGCTGGTTGCGGATTTGCTCCAGCAACGCGCGACGGTCCTTGGTCGGGTCCGTCACCATCGCGATGCGCTCGCCGAGCCCTTCGCGCTCGAGGCGCTTGTACACGACGTCGAGTGCCGCCTGCTTCTGGCACACGATCAGCAGGCTCGACTTGCGCCCGATCGCGTCGGCGACGAGATTGACGATGGTCTGGCTCTTACCGGTTCCGGGCGGCCCCTCGATCACGAGCCCGGGGCCGAGACGTGCACGCGCAACGGCGCGGTCCTGCGCCGGATCGCTGTCGGCGGTGACGTAGCGGTCGACCTCGGTCGCCGACGATGTGTCATCTGCGGAGAGCCTGTTCTGCTCCGCGCCGCTGCGCATCAGGGTCTCCAGGCCGGAACCGGCCGGCGGGATCGATTGCAGCTGATGGATATCGTTGACGATCGCTTGGCCCACGAACGTGACGTGGAACAGCACGGCCGCCGACGTCAGCTCGATCTTATCCGAGGCCACTTTTGTGTCCGCACCCGGCAGCGGGCACAAGCTAGCCACGCGCACCTTGTCTGCGAGCATGCGCAGCTCGTCCATCACGGCTGTTCCCGTCGCGGTGCCGGCCAGCACCTGATCGCGCGCCGCGTCCCACTTCTCAAGCGCGTCAGGCGCGAGCATGTTTTGCAGCGCGGGATTGAGCCGAACCTCCTCGCGGTCGCGATCGAACGCGAGGCGAAAGCGGGCGCGTTGGCCGACCTCGGCGTGGATCGAGACCGGCCACAACAGCACTGGCGCGATGCGTGGCTTGGTCTCCTCACCGCGTGGCCGCATCAGCACGAACGGGAAGCCGAGGTAGAGGCCATTGATGCCGGTCTCACGCCGTTGCAGGTCGGCATCGCGTACGAGCCGGCGCAGACGCTGCTCGAGTTGCGGCGTGGCGTCAAACGCTGCCGGGTCGACGTCGACGGGGGCATCGGTACGCTCGAGAATGTGATCGAGCAGCGCCGTGGCGCGATTGCGCCGCGTGCCGAGCTCGCTCAGGTCGATGCGCGCGCTGCTCTTGGTGATCGTCATGCGGGCGAGCGCACCGCGCGAGACGGACGTGCCGATCCTCTTCTCGAAATGGCAGAGCAGGCGCGCCACGTAGTCCTGGCGCGGCGGCTTGGTCCACGCACTCGCGGGCAGTGACAGCACTACGACCGCGCGGGAGAGCGGGATGCGGCGCTCGAGCCGGTACTGGTCGATCCACTGGTCGATGCGCTCGTGGCCTGAGCGCGCAAAGCCCTCGACGCAAGCGTTAACGCGCTCCAGGATCTCGCGCCGTGGCAACTGCAGCAGTTCGCTAGCCGAGCCTTCATCGAACGTCGTGATCCCCTCGCGGCGCGCCAGTTGCGAGGCAACCGCGACAGCCTCGGTCAGCGGCACGAACTGGCCTTTCGCCGCCGACAGCAGGATGATCAGCTCTTCCTCGCGCAGTGTGCCGCGCTCCATCAGCGCTGCTAAGCCGCGATGCTCGCTGTCGGGCAGCATGCGGCGCTGTTCGTCCCACATCTGGGCGAGTTGGCGCGTTGAGGTCGAGAGCAGATTGATGCGCAGGCTCGCATCGTCAACTTCGATCTCCTGCGCCTTTAGTCGTCGACGCACCTCGGCGGCACGCTGCTTCAGACGGACGAGCCAGCCCTCGGCGCCGTGCTGCAGGAGCTCCGGCGCCGGGCCGGTAATTAGCGCATGGCCTTCCTCCGGATGCTGCAGCAGCCAAGCCGCCGTTACGATCTCGCCGGCGCGCACCAGCGGCATGTCCGGATTGAGCTGCTTCAGCGCGAGACCGAGCTTGGTGTCGTCGTCGAGCTCGTCGCGGCGAACGACGTTGCGAACGCCCGCACGCATGCGCTCGCCCGTCGAAAAGCCTTCGAGCCACAGCGGCAAGCGCCCGCTGATCAGCTGCTCGCGTGCCTCCTGCCAGCTGTCCTTGCGCGCGGCAGCGAGCGCATAGGCCGACACGCTGCGATAGGCACGGCCCGAGAGAGTGAGTGCATCGAGTGCATCCGCCGTCGCAGTGCTGCTCACTGGGACTTGCGGGAGTGCGACGGGCTTGCCTGCGAGCCACGCCTCGACCTCGTCTGCCTGCCAGCGTTCGTCGCGATCTTTGGCGAGCAGGCCCTGCAATAGCGGCTTGATGTCGGTGGGCACGCCCTCGGGGATCTCGACGCCGCGCGCGACGACGTGCATCAGGAACGCTTGGTCGTCGATGCCCTCGAACGCCGCGCCGCGCGTGGCGATCTCGAGTACGATGATGCCGAGGCTCCACCAGTCCGATGCCGGCGTTACCGCGCCGGCCAGCATCTCCGGCGCCGTATAGCGCGTGATCTCCGGCAGCGGCGCCGTATCGAGATCGTGCGTCGACAGGCGGGCAACAGCGAGCCGGCAGATACTTACGCTGGCGCTTTCGCTGTCATCGACGAGAATGGCTTCGGGCCGGAGGTCTCGATGCCGCAAACCGACGCGAGCCATCTCGCCGAGTAGGGCGGCGATGGAGGTAACCTGCGCGCGGAGGCGATCTGCCGCAATGTCCTGCTGCATCGCTTCACGGAGTGTGCGGCGGCCGGCGGTCTCATAGACCTCAAACGGGCGGTCGTCGTGCTCGCCGCGCTCGATCACATTAGAAACGCGAGGTGCCAGTGCTTGTGCTGCCGCGGCGACCGCTGGATCGGGTCGCAGTCCGCGGGGGTAATGAACCAGCACCGCCGTCGTTCGCTCGTCGCCGTCACCGCGATGCACCTGCCACGTCGCCGTTGCGCCCTGCTCCGGGCCGATGCGCGCCGCAAGCCTCCATGTGCCAATCCGGGGCAGCTCGGGCTCTGGCTGTTGCGCAGGCGCGGGGCCGGCAGCATTCTCGTCAACTGTTTCGCCTGCGTCGTAGGGTGCCTGCTCGCTCTCTCCGAATCCGTTAGCGGGCGGCGGCGCAATATCCGCGCCGCATTCCGGGCACATGAAGTCGCCCAGCCGCACGGCGTGCCCGTTGACGCATTTTTGCTCAGCGGGCGGCGCCTCTGTCAGAGGCGCTGGCTGTGCGGCAATGGTCGCGGCGATCTCAATCGGGACGCTCGTCAGGTCCCAGCCGTCGTTGGCGCAGAACACCTCGCTCGCGGGACGTCGCTGGCCACAGCTCGGGCAGAGTTTCTCGCTCATGATTCCATCGCCCTCCCGGCTCGCGGGGAGGCATCCATGCTCGTCGTGACTTTGGTGCTAAAACTTGCGAGGCGGTGCTGCAGCTGCTCCCAGTCGTCGCGTGCGGGAATGCCGGCGAACCAGACGCTGCCGTCGTCGTCGAACATGACGTCGAGTGCTGCCTTCTCCGCTGGCGCATTACGCAGCGCACCAAAACGCGCCTCGCCTAATGCTGTCAGGCAGTGCAGGCGTTGATTGTCGCTGCCGCGGAGTGCCAGCGTTTGCGGCGCGTCGTTGAGATAAGGATCCGTGATCAGCGCATCTATCTGGCCGTCCATTTGCGCAACCTGAGTTGCAATCATCTCAAAGGGATGGCCGCTGTAGACCAGGATGTCGGCAACCGTCCGCGAGCGGAGCTGCGTGAGCAACGCACCAAGCGCATCCAGCTGGTCGAACGGCTCGCCACCCGAGATGGTGATGCCCTCGGCCTCGTCGAGCCATGGCGCGATCTGGCACAACAGCTGCGGCAGCGCGACGACGCCGCGGCCTGTCGCCCACGTGTCGGCAGAGATGCAGCCCGGGCAGCGGATCGAGCAGCCCTGCATCCAGATTCCCAGCCGTCGGCGCGGCCCCAGCGTCGTGACCGGGAAATGGACACGCGAGATGGCGATGCTCGTCATGCCGCGCTCCGTGCAACGAGCCGCGTGACCTTGTCGGCCTCGACGCCCGAGATGGCGAGACGGCTGCCGGCACCAGCGCCGCTCTCGAACAACAGCCGCGCCAGTGGATTGACGAGATGCGCCTCGACGCGATTGCGGATGCCGCGTCCGCCATTCGACAGATCCGCAAGGCACAGCTCATTCAACGTTTGCCTCGCCTGCGGCTCGAGCGTCACGGCGATGTCGGCGCGGGCGAGATCCGCCAGCGTATCGGTGATCATGCCGTCGAGGATATCGCGCGCAATATTCTCGCGGATGAAGTCGAATACGATGATGTTCTCGCCCATGCGGTTCAGCAACTCGGGCCGGTTGATCACCTGCTTGAAGTGGCGGTCGATCTCGGTGCGAACCTTCGCGCGCACCGTCTCGTAGTCGTCGGTCGCCGTCACGTTGGCGACGCGCTCGCCGTCCGCGCCGTTCTTGTAGATGCCGAGGTTGGACGTGAACAGGATCAGTGCCTCGGAGAAGTATACGCGCTCACCCCGGCCCGACGTGAGCACGCCGTCGTCAAGCACCTGCAGGAACTTGTCGAGGATGCGCGGGTGCGCCTTCTCGATCTCGTCGAACAGCACGACGCTGAATGGGCGCTCGCGGATCGCATTGGTCAGCTCGCCGCCCGCATCGTAGCCGATGTAGCCCGGGGGCGCGCCGATCAGGCGCTGGTCGGCATGTTCCGCGCTGAACTCAGACATGTCGAAGCGGATGTAGGCGGTCTCGTCGTTGAACAGGAGGCTCGTCACTGTCTTGGCGAGCTCGGTCTTGCCGACGCCGGTCGGACCCGCAAGGAACGCCACGCCGCGGGGGCGGCCGCCGCGCCGCTGGCCGCCGACGCCTGTAACCGCGCGCTTGATGATGTCGAGCAGGTGCACCACGGCGTGGTCCTGACCCTTCACCCGCTTGGTGATCGTCGCGTGACCGTCGCGAATCTTGTCGCGCGGGATCTTGGCCCACGGGTCCTCGGTGACGCCAATCTTGTAGTGGCGCACGGCGTCGGCGACCTTCATCACCGCGATGCCCTCGCGGCGCGCGAGCTGCGAGATCGCGGTCATGTCGAGCAGCAAGAGACCTTCGGTGTTGTCGACGAGCTCGCGCTCGATCTTGGCGAGTACCTCGGGCGCCAGCTCCGAACCCTGCGGCATGTGACGGAGTAGCGACGGCGCGAGCACGGCGCGCGCGTTGCGGTCGGGCTTCGGGATCGAGATCGAACGCACGCGCGGATTGTCGATGGTCAGCCAGTCCGGCAGGTTCCCCTCGCGCTCGACGACCCACAGAATGGTGTTGAAGGCCGGCGTGCGATTGGGCCCTGCGGGCCGGGCGCTGGCGCGGTGAGCGTGCACCAGCGCGTGCGTGAACAGCCGCTGCTCCGCCTCGCTTGGCAGATCGTTGCGCACCAAGAGCCGCGAGGCGAAGTCTATGACGAGCGCCACCGGCGGGCCGTCGAGCGCGATGAAGCGGCCCAGCGTCTCCATCAGCAGCGCTGCGCCTGCGGGCGCGTTGCCGGCTGAATCGAGCGTCAGGTTGAGCCTCTGCAGCACTTGGCGGCTGGCTGAGATCTCGGCCTCGCTGGTACCGAACGCGCGGAACCCCGACACGAGATCGTAGACGACGGTCGCGGCATATCCCTGCGCAGCCAGCTCGACATGCAGTGCGTGCTCCAACGGCACGGGCGCGGTTGCGCCGGTTGCGTTGCATGAGATCTGCAGGTCTCGCACATTGCCGGAGAGTACGAACTGACTCTTCAGCGGCAGGAAGCGAACGAGATCGCGCAGCCATCGCGGCTTCTCGAAATCCGGCATCGAAGACATTGTGGCCCCCCAAAAAGAATCGCGTCCACGGCCGCGCGCTGCCGGCGCCGAAATCATCGCAACATTCCCGAGCAATGCCGGACTGTCGCTGATTCGCACGAGAGGTGAGAGATCTTCTCCCGCTCGCCGAATGCAGTGCTAACGCCTTCTCGAGCCGCCGTGGTCGCGGCTGCTTATCGACCGCCTTTGCTATACATCAGCATCGCCGTGAGCCGCTTCGCGTCTTGGCCGAAGTGTATGGGCTACGCGTATGACAGAAACTGTCATGCGTCCACGAATGAAGTGCGTCATCGTGGTGTCATCACGGAAGAGACGGAAAGTCCCTGCGCCGAAAGTTGTGGACCATTTCGCTTAGTGAGGGCGGCGCAAGCACTTCGACGTCGTCGCCCCACATGTAGAGGTGCCATGCCATCTCGAGTTGGCCGGACGCCCAGAAGCGCACGATCAACGAACCGTCGGGCTGGTCCTCCATCGTTTGGCTCGCGTGGAACTCGAAGCCGCGAGCGTGAGCGGCCGCTCGGGGCGAGAAGCGCCAGACAACCTCGCCATATTCCTCCGGGTTCTGGAACACGCCGAAGGAACGTCGAGCAAACGCCTGCAAATTGAACGCTGGATCGCGAGTAGAGGCCTCGTCGGTGACTCGCGCTCCGCGGATGCTCTCGACTACGTAGAGGCGTGGCGCTGCGTCCGGCTCCTCCTCCGGCCGTGCCACGAGATAGCGGCGGATGCCGGTGAGCAGGCCATAGGGTGCGAGGCGACGTGGCCGTGCTTGGACCTCGTCACGTGCCCGGTAGCTTACCTCCAAAATGCGGCACGACTTGATCGCCTCGGCGATCGCTTGGGCGACGTGACGGTCGATGCGTTGGCGGGGTCCAGGACGCGCGGCGAGCCCCTGCGCCTCGAGCAGCACCTCGTGGTCGGTCTCGAGCCGCGCAGCCTTAGCGCGCGGGACCAGCGCTAGCATCTTCTCGCGCAGCGCAAGCAGATCGTCGGCCTCGACACCGAGTCCATTGTGACGCAGCGTCTCGACCGCAAGATCGAGCGCGGCCAGCTCCTCAGCCGACAGCGTCATCAGATCTCGCAGCGGCGCCGACGGCAGCCGCCAGCGCTTGCGGCCCACGTCGTCGATCGACGTGTGCGTGTCGGGAAACTGAACCTCCAGCGCGTGCAGATACCGCTGCGCCGTTCGCCCCGACACCTCGAACCGCTCGACCACATCGTCGAGCGTGACGCCGCTGTGACGTGCGGCCACCATCGTCGCCAACTCGATCAGCTGCTCGGCTTTGCGGAAGGTCATGGATCAGATCGATTGCCGTGACGTCGGATACCGCTATCCTAGTACAGAATCTCTCGATAGGTGGAGTGCCGGGGAAGGGTGACGATCTACAGATCCATGCGCCCGCGCTGCCCTCGGACCAGGACCGCCGCGTGTCCAGGCAGACGTTCGGCGATCATTGCGCGATCAGCTTGCGGTTGATCCGGGGCCGCCCGTAGCCGCCGAGTTGCGCATGACACTTCTTGTCACCCCGCCCTTGTATGAGCATCCTCACGCTCACGGAGGGGCGCAGGAATGAAACGTGAGAACGGCAAGATCATACTGTCCGCATCGGACCTGATGCGGTTTCAGGGCTGCATGCACGCGACGGCGCTCGATCTCGAGTATCTCGGCGCGCGCGGCAACCGTGGAGGAGCAGGCAAGCCCGGTGGCAAGCTCGTGCCCATCGAGGACACAGAGACCGCTGCTCTGCTGCAGAAGAAGGGCGACGCGCACGAGCGCGCGTATCTGGCCGAGTTCAAATCGGCAGGCACCGACGTCGCCATGATCGAGACCAAGCTCGCCGGTCTCGACGACCAGCGCGCGATGACGATCGCGGCGATGAAGGCCGGCAAACCGGTCATCTTTCAGGCAGCTCTCTTCGGGGACGGCTGGGGCGGCTATGCCGACTTCCTGCGGCGCGTCGAGCGTCCCTCGAAGCTCGGCGCGTCCTCTTACGAGGTCGAGGACACAAAGCTCAAGCGCAAGGAAGCGCCGAGCCATGTGCTGCAGCTCGCGCTCTACTCGGACCTCGTGGCCGAGATCCAGGGCGTTCTGCCGGAGCACATCCACGTGAAGCTCGGCACCGGCAAGCTCGCGACGCTGCGGCTCGCCGACTACATGCACTACGCCCGGCACCTGCGTCGCCGGCTCGAGGCTTTCATCGCCGGGCCGGAGCCGACGCGGCCCGAACCGTGCTCGGCGTGCAGCCTGTGCCGCTGGCGCGAGCACTGCAAGACCGAGTGGGACGAGACGGACAGCCTCGTGCTCGTCGCCGGCATTCGCAAGGACCAGCGCTTGAAGCTCGAGACCGCCGGCGTCGCGACGCTCGGTCAGCTTGCTCAGTGCAAGACGCCGGTGCCCGATCTCAAGGCGGACACGCACGCCAAGCTGCGCGAGCAGGCCGCACTGCAGCACAAGCGCCGCCAGGGCGGCCCTCCGGCCTTCAAGCTGCGTGAGAACGCCGAGCCGGGCATGGGGCTCGCGCGCATGCTGAAGCCGAATGCCGGCGATCTCTTCTTCGACATGGAGGGCGATCCGCTGATCGAGGGCGGTCTCGAGTACCTGTTCGGCGTCTGGTACGAGGTCAAGGGTAGCGGCCAGTTCAAGGCATTCTGGGCGCACACCCCGGAGGAAGAGCGCGAGGCGACGCGCGCCGTGCTCGCGTTCTTCGACGCGCACCTGCGCAAGCACCCTGACGCCTACATCTATCACTACAACCACTACGAGGTGACGGCGCTGAAGCGGCTCGTCGCCAAGCACGGCGTGGGCGAGGCCAAGCTCGACCGCCTGCTGCGCGAGCAGCGCTTCGTCGATCTTTATCGCGTCGTGCAGCAAGGCATCATCGCGTCCGAGGCCGGCTACTCGATCAAGGACCTCGAGGTGTTCTATTCGGAGAAGCGCAACGAGGACGTGACGAGTGCCGGCGACAGCATCGTCGTCTACGAGAGGTGGCGCGAGAGCCGCGATGACGCACTGCTCGCGGGCATCCGCGCCTACAACGAGTTCGACTGCAAATCGACCAAGGGATTGCGCGACTGGCTCATCAAGGAGGCGCGGCCAAAGCAGATGCCGTGGGCAGATCTCAAGGAGGTCAAAGACGGCAAGCCCGGCGCCGATGAGCGTGCGAACGCCGAGGAGACCGAGCGCGAGAAGATCCGCACGCTGCTTTCGCGTGTAACTGGGCCCCTCGCCGGCCCGCCGGCCGAGCTGCTGTTCGAGCTGATGTGGTATCACAAGCGCGAGGACAAGCCGCAGTGGTGGGGCGTGTTCGATCGCGCGCAACGCGAGACCGACGACCTCATCGACGACCTCGAAAGTCTGGCCGGCCTCGAGGCGATCGGCCCGGCTCGGCCGGAAAAACAGTCGTTGGCGCGCACCTACCGCTTCCCCGAGCAGGAGACGAAGCTCAACGAGAAATCGCGAGTGCGCGCCAAGCTGGATGACATTCCGACGGTGTCGCTGCTCAGTCTCGACGCCGACACGAGAGAGGTAGTGGTGAAGTTCGGCCCGAGCGTAGGAAAGCCGCCGAAGACACTCGATCTGATTCCCGCGGGGCCGATCGACAACCTTGTCAAGCGCGAGGCCGTCGCGCGCGTCGCCGAAGACGTGTTCGATAATGGCTGCAGCTATCCCGCAATCGAGGCGATTCTGATGGGCGCGCTGCCCAGTATAAGAGGCATCAAGGCCGGCAAGCCCATCATCGCAGCAGATGCCGAGCTGGTCAGCGCCACTGTCGATGTGATCAATCGTCTTCGCGACAGCTATCTGCCGATCCAGGGACCGCCGGGCACGGGCAAGACCTACGTCGCGTCGCGAGCGATCGTCGCGCTCTTGCAGTCGGGCAAGCGCGTGGCTGTGACTTCAAACTCGCACAAGGCGATTGACAACCTGATGCTTGCTGTCGCCGAGCGCGCGGCGGAGGACGGTTACGAGCTCAAGGCCGTGAAGAAGGCCGACGACGGCGATGCGCTGAAAGACGTTGGCATAGACGTAACCAATTCCCCGAAGGACGCGCGACTGTCGCGTTACCCGCTCGTCGGCGGCACCGCTTGGTTGTTCTCGGCGAAAGAACACGACAGCACGTTCGACTATCTCTTCGTCGACGAGGCCGGCCAGCTGTCGCTAGCCGATCTCGTAGCGGCGGGCTCGTGCGCGAAGAACATCGTGCTGGTCGGCGATCCTATGCAGCTTGCCCAGCCAGTGCAGGGCGTACATCCCGCGGGCTCGGATGCCTCAGCGCTGTCGCACGTGCTAGCCGACGCAACGACGGTGCCGTCGGAGCGCGGCATCTTCCTCCCCGTGTCGCGCCGTATGCATCCTGCGATCTGCAAGTACATCTCCGAAGTTGTCTACGGCGGCCGCCTGATGAGCGATAGCGGCGCGGCGCGCCAAGCGCTCATCCTCGACGAACGCCGCGCGAAGATGTTCCCGGCCGCGGGGCTGCTGTTCCAGACCGTCGCCCACGAGGGCAACAGCCAATCTAGCGAAGAGGAGGCAGCGGCGGTTCGCAAGGCGTTCGTCGCGCTGCACGGCCAGTCGTTCCGCGATCGCGACGGCAAGGTGCGCAAGATCACCGCTGCGGACATCCTTGTCGTGACACCCTACAATGCGCAGGTGAATCTGCTCGCACGTACGCTGCCGGACGGCGCCCGCGTTGGCACGGTCGACAAGTTCCAGGGCCAGGAAGCGCCGATCTGTATCGTCTCGATGGCCACCTCAAGCGCTGCGGAATTGCCACGCAACATCGAGTTCCTCTTCTCTGTGAACCGCCTCAACGTCGCGATCAGCCGCGCCCAGGCGCTCTCGATCGTGATCGCAAGTCCGCGCCTGCTCGATGTCCCCTGCCAGACCGTCGAGCAGATGCGGCTCGTAAACGCCCTGTGCGCGGTGGCAGTATACGGGCAGGATGCCGGCTTAGCGGAGGGGCAGCGAGCCACCGGACCCGGCGTCTGCTCAGGGGACCGAAGAACAGATTGAAGCCGGAGCTCGAAGCAACCTGGTTAGCGCGTGGCATCCGGGAGTGGAGGCGATTCCAACATGTCCAGCACGACTACATCATTCACTTTCATTCACGCGGCCGATCTTCACCTTGGTAGCCCGCTAGTGGGTCTTACCATCAAGGACGAAGAGATCGCGCGGCGCTTCTCGGAAGCCAGTCGACAGGCGTTCTCTCAACTGATCACTTGCGCTATCGATTTGGCGGTATCCTTCGTGGTCATTGCGGGGGACGTGTACGACGGCGACTGGAAAGACAATACGATCGGCCTCTATTTCAACCGAGAGATTGCAAGGCTGCATCGCGCGGGAATTGGGCTGTTCTTGCTAAAGGGCAATCACGACGCTGAGAGCATTATCACCAGAACCATTACTCTGCCGGAGAGCGTCTATCAATTCCCGCCCGGCAAGGCGCGCAGCTTTCGGATCGACCATCTGAAGGTCGTCTTGCACGGTCGGAGCTTTGCGGAGCGGGCCGCAACCGAGAATTATGCGCTCGAATATCCCGCGCCGGTGCCTGGGTGGTTCAACATTGGTGTTTTGCATACGTCGTGCACAGGCCGCCCCGGCCACGCGTCGTACGCGCCATGCACGGTCGCAGACCTCGCATCGCGGGGCTATCATTACTGGGCCCTCGGCCACGTACACGAATACGAGGAGCTGTCGCGCGACCCATGGGTCATCTACCCGGGCAATCTACAAGGCCGCAGTGTACGCGAGTGCGGCCCCAAGGGCGCGGTCCTCGTCGAGGTGACCGACGGAGAGGTCGCCCACGTCCGCCGCCTTATCGTCGATGCGGCACGCTGGGTGTCGGTCGAGGTCCCGTTGGCCGGGCTTGAGAACGAGCGAGACGTCCTGGAGGCGGTAAAGCAGGCGATGGCGCCGCACGCTGAAAAGGCTGCCGACAAACTTCTCGCCATGCGCGTCACGCTTGCGGGTGCCACGTCTCTGCATCAGCATCTCAAGAGTTCCGCGCGTCGTCTGGCTGACGAGGTCCAGGCCGTCGCCCACCACGTCAGTGACGATATCTGGATCGAGAGGCTGCGCATAAGTACACGCGATGCGAACGAGCTCTCGGTGTCGGCCAGCGCCTCGTCCTTCAATCTCCCTGCCATCCTCGCAGAGCTGGCGAGCAGGCCAGACGTGCTCGGGGCGGCGGAGGGGATCGCAGCCGAAGTCAGGAGCAAATTGCCCGAGGGCCTCGCCCAGGCGGCAGCGGCGGAAGGCGACCTCGCGGCCCTGCTGGAAGAGGCTCGGCTGCTCGTTGTGAGCCGTGTCGCCGCCGATACAACGGGGGGGTGAGATGCGATTAGCAAAGCTCGAACTCGAACGTTTCGGACCCTTTGTCGGCCAATCGCTGACCTTCCGCCCGAATGCCAGACTTCATGTCGTCTATGGCCGAAACGAAGCCGGCAAGAGCTGTGCACTGGCGGCCGTGACGGATCTTCTGTTCGGGATCGAGCGGCAGACCAGATACGATTTTCTACACGACCAGCGAGAGCTTCGCATCGCTGCGACGATCGCCGACCGCACCGGGCAAACGCTGAGCTTCCGGCGGCGCAAAGGCAACAAGAGAACGCTTCGCGACTTCGACACCGATTCCGCCTTGCCCGACGATGCTCTTGTGGGATTCCTGGGCTCAATCACCCGCGACGTGTTCTGCAATGCATTCGGTCTCAATGCGCAGACGCTGAGATCCGGGGCGGAAGAGATGCTGAAGAGCGAGGGCGAGGTCGGTGCAAGCCTGTTTGCGGCCGCATCGGGCCTCCGCGGCCTTACGGATCTGCGCCAGAAGCTCGATTTGGAGGCCAGCGCCATCTTCGCACCTCGCGCCTCCAGGGAGCGCGCGTTCTATCAGTCTCTGGAGCGCTTCACTACCGCCAGTCGCGCCATACGGGACCGCGAGCTCAAAGCCGGCTATTGGAAGGACCTGAACGAGAAGATTGACCAGCTGGCGGCCGAGCTCGAAAGCATCAAGCAGAAGCGTCAGGACAATGGCGCCGAGCACGCCCGATTATCGCGCCTGAGGCGCGTCGGTCCGCTGATCGCTCAGATCGATGCCGAGGTCGGCACGCTGGCCGCTCTAGGTGGCCTGCCCGATGTCGAGGCCGGCTTCGCTGAGCAACTCGAGGCGGGCATCGCAGCGAGGGATGCAGCACTCCAGACTCGGGACCGGACCGATCGGGACGAGCATCAAGCCAGAACAAATCTGGCGGCCATCACGTTCGATCCGGCGCCGCTGGCTCGTGCAGCGGAAATCGTCCGCCTCTTCGGCGAACTCGGTGCCTACACGAAAGCCCAGGCGGATATCCCGGCCGTCGAGCGCGAAGTGCGCCTCTATTCCGGGCAGCTCGAGGAGTATGCGCGGCGACTTGGCTTACCGGATGCACCGGCCATGGAGAGAGCAAGGCCTAGCGATGCGGCATTGGCGCTGGCCCGGACCCTCATTGGGGAGGGCGGCAAATTGCAATCATCGATCTCGACCAATGAAGCGGAACTTGTGGAGGAGCAGGGAAAGCTCGAACAGCTCCGGAATGAAGCGGAGCCGCTCGGACAAGCCATCGATCCCAAGCCATTCTCCGACCGCCTGGCGGCGCATGCCCCGGTTCTGCGCCAGATCGATCGTCACAGCGAGCTCGCTTCCAGTTTCGCGAAGTTGAACCGTCAGCTGGCAGAGGGCGGCAACCGCCTCAAGCCGGCATTGCCCGTGTCCATCGATGTCATTGCGACCTCGAAGCTGCCGTCGAGCGAGACGCTCGCGCGATTTCGCAAGACCCTGGACGGGATCGACAAGGAGAGAGACCGCTCGGCGGATCGCCGCTCCGAAATCGAAGCTAACATTCGTAAGCTCGAGCAGCACTTGATGGCCTTCGGGTCTGAGCGGCCCGTTCCAACTCGCGAGGCCATAGCAGAGCAGCGGGGCCGCCGGGACCTCATCTGGCAGGGATTGCGGTCCACATTGCTTGGTGAGGCGGATCACCTTCCGGCGGTAGCCGTGCCGGATAGCGTGCGAGAGTTCGAGCGCAATGCAGCCGATGCGGACAGGCTGTCTGACGACGCTCTAATCGATGCGTCCCACGTGGCGGAGTTTGCGGCGACCGAGCGGCAATTGTCGGAGGCGCGACGCACGCATACCGATCTACTGGCGCATCTCGCTGACCTCGACCGACGCCGGCGCGAGGAATGGGCGGCATATGAAGAAGAATGGTCGCAGTGCGGCATCTCCCGTCCGCTCCCGCCCGCAGAGATGCTCGTCTGGCTCGACGGGGTCGGCAAGCTTCTGGAGAAGCGGGAGGAAGTCCGGGACGCCAAAGGCAGGCTGGATGCTGTCGACACTGCCATAGAAGCCATAGCGCCCGAGTTGTCCCGGCTGGCGAGCGCAGTCGGACTCGATGGTTTCGCGGGGCTCGAGCCGACAGCGCTTGCGCAAAGGATCGAGGTTCAGCTGCGAAAGATGACCGAAGACTGGAACCGACGCCGCGATTTCGAGACGAGCATGCGTGCCGCCCACGATCGCGTCGCAAAGCTCGAGCGTCAGAAGAAGCAATTGGAAGAGAAGCGCGGGGTGTGGCAGGCGCGGTGGGAGCCGGCGGTGGCGGCCATAAGCGCATACGGCCCCACAATCGAACAAGCGCAGGCGGCACTGGAGGTGTGGCAGGCAGTGCCCGCAGCCACCAGCGCCCGTGACGACAGAGCGGGGCGGATCGCCGGAATGCAAACCGATATGGCGGCCTTCGCGAAGAAGATCGCCGTTGTCGTGGCCGCTGTCGCACCGGACCTTATGGTTCTGGCACCAGAGACTGCAATGAGGCAGCTCAACGGGCGTCTGGCGGAGGCTACGAAAGCGAGCACTCGGCACGGCGAGGTCGAGAAGCATCTATCGGAGGCCATGCGCAGAAAGGAACAAGCCGTTCTTGCACTCTCTGAGGCGGAATCCGCTCTCGCTCAGCTGGTGAAACGTTTGCCCAGAGATGCGGATCTGCAGGAGCTCTGTCGGCGCTTAAAGTCCCGCAACAGTCTTGTCCAATCACTCGCAAAACTCCGCGGCCAGCTATTGGCGCAGGCCGACGGATTACCGGAAGACGAGCTGCGGTCGCAGCTCGCGATTTTCGATCCGGACCTCGCGACGGGCAAGCTCACGAACCTGGAGCTTGAGAACGAGCAATTGGATCGCAGCGCGAACGAGGCATTTGCCGCACACAAGGAGGCCGTGGCGGAGCGGCGAACTCTCGAGCAGGGGAGCGGCGCGGAACTTGCTGCGCTTCAGAAGCGCAGCGCTGAGGCGGAACTGGTCGCGTCGGCACGCGAATGGAGCATCCTGAAGCTTGGCAGTATGCTGTTGGGCGCGGCAATCGAACGACAAAGAACCAGTCAACAGGATCCCTTGATGCTTCGGGCGGGACAACTGTTCGCGACCATCACCGGTGGCGCTTTCGCGGGCCTCGGCCAGGAGCTCGACGACAACGACGTGCTGCGTCTTATCGGACGGCGCCCCGGTGGCGAGGATGTGCACGTGGAGGGTATGAGCGAGGGCGCCCGCGACCAGCTCTACCTGGCTCTGCGGCTGGCCTATCTGGAAGACTACGCCAGGCGGTCCGAACCGATCCCGTTCCTCGGCGACGACTTGTTCATGACCTTTGACGATGCCCGCACGATGAACGGCCTCGTTGCGCTGGCGGGTCTTTCGCAGGACGTGCAGCCGATCCTATTCACGCACCACAGACATGTAGTTGATCTCGCGCAGGAGGGCCTAGGCGAAGATGTGGACGTGATGGAAATTGACTCCGCGGTACACCTGGTGCGGCAACTCGATACAACATTGCCGCTAGCATAAAGTAAGGCTCTGTATCCGGATGGATGGTGACGTATGGCCACTAATGACAGCATCAAGCACCGGCTTCATTGCTGAATGGGCGGCCGGCCGCGCTCGACCTAATGGTCGAGAGCGGTGAGGTTGTCCGCCTTGCGCGCGGGCCTTACCACCTCACCGACGCGCAGCTCCAAGCCCACCACGAGCTCGCGCCCGCATCAAAGTTCGTACCAAAAGGCGTTGTCTGCTTCGTCTCGGCTCTCGCTTTCAGCGCCTAATACGGATGCGCATTCTAAGACAGCTGCAATACTCAACGAAACGAGACATCTCGCTCCGACACGCGTGCAGCCACCCACGCCTCGACCTCGGAGAGAAGCCATGCCACGCGATTGGCCCCGACCCTGACGCGGCGCGGGAACTTGCCGGACTTCTCCAGCCGCAAGATGTGCTGGCCGGTGTAGGGCACAATTTGACTGAGCTCCGCCCTGGTGATCAACCGACATGACATCGTCCGCGGGGCCAAGCCCTCAGTGGGATGATGCGGGATCGATGATCGTGTCGCACTCACAGTGTTAGAATTCCGGCCAGCGGAACAAGGGGCTGACGAGGCTACCGACAACTTGCGTTTGGTCTTTAATTTGCTCTTGGAGCTGACGGGCATCGTGGAAGGTCCTGGAACTCGGTGCCGCATGGTTTTCTGCCAGCAGAATGCCATCGCCGCAGAACGCCAGGAACGTGGATTCGCGGTGAAACGCGTGCAGTTTCGGGCAGATTGAGTTGCCGTCTGTCCGCCGTGATGCGCTCGGCGTCCGCTCAAGTCTGCCGTTTCAATAGCTCTTCCGGTTCGACCTTCAGAACCTTGGCCAGCACTTCCAGGGTGTCGACTGTCGGTGCATTCTCCTCACGCTCGATCATGCCGACGTAGTTGCGATTGAGCTCGGCCTGACCGGCAAGCTCCTCCTGAGAGAGCCCGCGGTCCTGCCGCAGCCGTCTCAGGTTCTGAGCCACGATCCGCCGGAGTTCCATGGCCGGCAGCGCAGCCCATCGCCATCCGCCGCTCCACCTAGTATACTAGTGAATCGGATGAGCGAATGGCCAACGGGATGAGCGAGCTGACCGAGACTGTGCAGGTCCAGCCGGAATTCCGACTGGATGCGAGCCGCGAGGGCTACATTGCCGCGCTGACCGAAGCGGGTGGTGCCGCACCGGTCGTGGCCATCCGCATGCCTCGCTCGATAGTTGATCGGATCGTGCTCGATGCGGCGGAGCTGACCTTGGAACTGCGCCCGGATGGATCGGTGGCGGTCTACGCCGATGCAATCGATCTGGGAACCCTGGCCTCGGTCCCCCTGGTGCGGCTCGTCGCGGAGGCGCTCGCACAGATCGAGCCCGAGGACGCCGTCCATGAGCTCGCACCGCTCGTGACGGCACTGGAGCAGTCTTTGGCTCTCGCCCGGCAAGAGCGCGACCGGCATGACCCGCGCACCTGAGTGGCGTCATGGCGCACTGAACGAGAGGCGCGTCGTGGTATGCGCCGGCGCGTCGACTTCGATCACGTGCGGAACGCCCGGGGTGGTCGCGACACCAATGACGACTTCCACCGCGAGGACGGCGCACAACGTCGCCGAGCCGAGTGCCACCAATCTCCAGCTGTGTGCCTGCCCGCGCGCCGATGCGACGTGTCGTGCGTAGACCAGCTGTGCTCGTGCATAGGCCGGCTTTCGGCTTGCGCCAAGAACCGGGCGATGCCCGACGGACCTTCCTGCAATGTATGTGGTCGGTCGCGTCAATGGCGCTGAAACGATGAACCAGACGAGCGCCGCCAACTGCAAGCCGGCGGCAACCGCGAATGCCACGCGATACGCCTCGCCGGGCGATCCTGTCGGTTCGGGCGGCCATAGGTCGATGATGAAGCCCGTCGCCGCCTGCAGCCCGAAGGCCGCGCCGACATGCAGCAGGTTGAGCGCGCCATTGGCCTGGCCCGAGATCTCCTTTGGAAAGTAGCCGGACAGGATCGCGTAGCTCAGCACAGTGGCCGAGCCGATCGCACCAATGACGGACCATGTCAGATAAGACGGCAGATCGATGCCGGCGACGAGCGCTAGCTGGCACGCGATCGAGAGCAGCGCCACGACGCCGAACAGCGCCTCGACGGAATGACCCGATCGGCGGAACCTGTCGGCGCTCCACCCGAACAAGAGTCCGCCGACAGCGAGCGCAAGCGCCATCACCAGCAGATGCTGCACGACAGCCATGCGCGACAAGCCATCGACCCGTGCGAGCCACGCAGCCGCCCACAAGCTCTGCATCGACCATGCTGCGCCGATGCACAACGCGGACAGCGGCGCGAGACGCAGAAACCGGGGATCGAGCATGATCCGCAGTGTCGCGGTTGGATGCGCCTGTCTTTGTCGCGATGCCTCCGGCTCAGGCACGATCAGCGCCATCATTGCGGCGAGCACCACTGTCACGATGGAGAGGAGCCCGAGCAGGTAGCGCCAGCCGATGCCGTCGGCGAGTGCCTGGGCTGGCGCGGTCGCCGTGACGGCGCCGAGAGCGCCGAGCATCAGCAGCCAGCCGTTCATTGTCGCCTGCCGCTCGCGCGGGAACCAAATCGAGATGGCCTTGATGCCGGACATCAGCGCGGTGCCGACGCCGAGGCCGATCAGCGCGCGGCCGATCATCGAGCTGAGCATGCCGCTGGACATCGCGAATACCGCGGCACCTGTGGCGGCGACGACAAAGCACGCGCTCTGGACGCGGCGGGGACCGTGGCGGTCGAGCAGCACGCCGACGGGCAGCTGCGCTGCCGCCATGCTCAGAAAGTATGCCGACGTCAGCAGCCCGAGCTGGGTGGAGTCGAGCCCGAGGTCACGCGCCAGCTGTTCGGCGATGACGGCGTTGATGGTGCGAAACAGGTACGCCAGATAGAAACCGGCGGCGAACGGCAGCAACACGACCGCGACCCGCCATCGGAACGAGCCATCGGACGGCGTCATGACTCCCGCTTCTCCCGACGCCACAGCATCGGGAGCGCGCCATCGTCGCTGTTTTCCATGAGCGCGGCGCGGATCGGCTCGGCGAACGAGGGATCATCGAGGCGGATGCTCAGGGACGAACCATGATCCTCGGACGTCTTCCGCCATGCCGCACCTATCTCCGTCGTCCCGACCAGCACGCGGAAATCCGGTGCGCCCTGCGATTGCTTCTGGTCGTTGGCGACGATCCGGACCTTGGCGTTGAGGGCCAGGGTGCGAATGGTGCCGAAATAGCCGTCCTTGTCCGCCTTGAATGTTCCAATCACGGGCATGGCATTTCCTTTCTTCGGTCGGCTTCAGTCGCGATAGGGAGTGAGGATCAGGTCCTTGTGCACGATGACGCGCAGCGGCCAGCCGGGACGCACGGTCAGCGTCGGCTGCACGTTGAGCTCGCGCTCGATCAGGCGCTGGCCGGCGCGGTTGGTGGTCTGGCCGGTCGATTCCCGCAAAGCCCGGATGATGTCGCTGTCGCCGCTGCCGGAGCCGAACGCCAGGCTCGAGCCGACGCCGAGCACAGTGGCGAGCCCGATGCCTTTCAACAGCTGCCAGGTGTGCAAATCAACGCCGTCCTGAAGCCCGGCGTAGCCGGCGGTGTCGGTGGCAGGAAGGTTGTCGATCTGGAGCGAGGAGCCGTCGGGGCGGATGATGCGCTGCCAGACAAGCAGCGCGCGCTGTTGTCCATGGGCGACGACGCTGTCGTAGCGGCCGACGAGCCGCGAGCCCTGCGGGATCAGCAGGAAGCGCCCGCTGACGCTGTCGTAGACGTGCTCCGTCACCTGCGCGATGACGAACCCGGGCAGGTCGGCGTTGAGCCCGGTGACCAGGCTCGCGGCGATGATGGTGCCGGCCATCAACTGATAGGGCGACACCGGCCTCTGCAGCCCATGCGGATTGTAGATTTCCTTGTCGGGATCGGCCTTCATGAAGGCGAGCTTGCGGGTCTGGTCGGTGGCGTAAGTGCCGGGCGTGGTGCCGTCGATCTGGGCACGCAGACGCGCGGCAGACGTGGCGGCTGCTATCGCCGCTTGGTCGACGTCGGTGCGTCCAGAGGGCAAAGCCGATGCACTGGAAGGATTGCGCAGCGGCTCGGTCGGGGCGCCCTTCTGCTGCAGGCGAAACATGGGCGCCGAATCCCGCGCTTGGGCCGCGAGCCGTGCGAGGCGGACCTTCTCGGCCCGTTCGAGCTCGTTGACGGGATCGGGCTCTTTCAGCACCGGAACGCCCGGCGCCAAACCTGACTTCGAGGCATTCCCAGTTGGCCGCTCGCCGGATACGCCGTTATAGCTCGACGGCAAGCGTTCGAGCCCGTCGGGCGTCGCCTTGCGATCGACGGTGATCAGCTCGGGGCCGACAGCGGTCTTGCGCCAGTTCGGCGGATCGAGCGCGACGAGGATCAGGCCTGCGAGCAGCGCTAAGCCGATGCCGGCGACGGCGATCAGAACGCGCCTGTTGATGCGCGTGACACGCCGCGGCCTGGTGCGCAACTCCAGCGGCTCCGGCGGTGTCGTCCGCGGCCCAGTCGGTGGCTCTGGGCCCGGTTGGTTGGTCGCGTCGCTCATTCCCGACGCTCCTTCCAGACCGCATCGGTCCGCACGATGCGCACGACCTGCTGCGGCGCGGTGCCGAGCCGCAGCTCGGCAGCGGCGAACAGCCTGTCGACGATATAGAGCGCGCCCTTCACCCGGTAGTTGACGAGGGCGGGCTTGCCGTCGGCGCCAATCACGAACAGGGGCGGCGCCTCGCCTTGCTTCAGTCCCGACGGAAACTGGATGAAGACCTTGGCGCCGTCGTCGAATACGCGAACCGGTTTCCACGGTGCCTCGCCCTCGATGCGGTAGCGGAACTGCATCGCCTCGACATCGAGGCCGATCCCGGCCGCCGGCTCCACGCGGTCGCGGAGGTCGGCCTGGCCCTTGAGCGCGGTAAGGGCTGTCTGCGGATAGGTCCACGAGACCGACGCCATGTAGGTCTCGGCGGTCGCATGCAGCTCGAGATAGTAGCTGCGGCGATCGGTGGTGATGACAAGGTTGGTCGTGATATCAGGCGCGATCGGCTTGACCAGGATGTGGACCTGGCTCGAGCCGCCCTCACCGCTGGTGGTGTCGCCGACGACCCAGCGGACCGTGTCGCCGGCCGAGACCGAAACCAGCTTCTCGCCGGCTTCCAGTGCGATGTCGCTGACCTGGTTGACCGCGGCATAGACCTGATACAGCGCGCCCTTGGTGTAGGGATAGACCTGGATCGCATTGATGTAGCCGGCCCGCGTCGGCTCCTGCCGGGCCGCGGCGTTGGCCGCCGCGATACGGGCGCCGGGTGTGGTCACCTCGGGCGTGACGATGTCCCGCTTCGGCAACGGCTTGAGCTGGCCCGGCAACGGCAACGGTTTCGGTACTTCGACGATCCGCACGGGCGGCGTCACCTCGGTAGTCGGCTCGGCGCGCTTCGGTGGACGATTGTCGAGCCGGATCTCCGGCGCGGTCACAGTCTGTGTGCAGCCGGTCGCGACCAGCAGCGCCAACAGCGGTATCGGTATAGCTCTGATCATTTGCTGTCTCCCGGCGCGAGGTCCTGCGACCAGTTGAGGGTGTGCACGTAAATGCCGAGCGGGTTCTTCGCGATCAGCTCGGGCGAGCGCGGCGGAATCACCACGATCGACAGCACGCCGCTCCAGCGCTTGGTGTCCTTGGCTGCGCCGTTCTCGAACGAGCGCTCGATCCAGCGGATCTGGAACGAGCTGTCGGAGGCGCGGACCACACTCTGAATCTCGACCGAGACGCTCAGCCGGCCGACGCTGGCGAACGGGTCGTTGTCGCGCGCGAAGCCGTTGAGGGTCACCGCCGCGCGGTTGGTGGCGAAGTCGTAGGCCCGCAGCCAATTCTGGCGGACAATGACGGGATCGATCGACAGCGAGCGCACGTTCTCGATGAAGCGGGCGAGGCTGTAGGCGATCTGCGCATCGCTCGGATTGTAGGCGGCAGTGGCCGGGCCCACGGCGCGGACAGCGCCAGTGCGCTCGACCTCGACCACGAACGGTACGGCCGTGCTGGCGCGATCGAGCCAGACGAGGCCGACGGCCAGCAGTAGCGCGATGCCGAGACAGCCGAGCGCCATCAGCCGCCAGTTGCGCGCTTGCGAGCGGGCGCTGCCGATCCGCTCGTCCCAGACCTGCGCGGCCTTCTGGTACGGCGTTGTGGGCTGGGGCGTCTCGCCGTAACGCAATGTCGGTCGCTTGAAGCGCATGTCCGCCCTCAGCTCTTGTCTTTGAGATCCGGCGCGGCGCTGCCCATCGGCCGGTCGCCCTCGCGCACAGCCTGGGTCGCGACGAAGGTGGCATCCCGCATCCGCTGCCGGCGCTGCAGTCGCTGCGCCCAATCGGGCGGATCGTTCGGCGGCGGGGGCGCACCGCCGGCCGGTCCTCCGGGACCTGGTCCGCCACCCGGCGTGGCCGGCGCCGTGGCGCGATAGCCGTAGGCGGCACCCTGCCGGTAGGCATCGCGAACGGGCGTAGTCATGGCCAAGCCGAGATCAGCGATGGGTTGCGAGACGGTCGCCCGGGCCACACCACCGATGCCGCCGGATTGGTAGGCGGCGGAGACGTTGCCAGTGAGCGACGCGGCCGAACGCACCGCACCACCACCGGTACGTCCGGCAAGGCGTGCGCTGCCCGATGCGAGGGAACCGGCGGCGACGCCGGTGGCGACCAAACCTGCTGCCGTACCGAAAACGGCTCCGGCACCGAGTTGCGGGGCTCCAGTGACGAGACCTGCCGCGATGCCCGGCACGAAGATCGCCAATCCGAACACGGCGATGGCGGCGAGGATGATCGATGCGGCCTGTTTCAACGCGATCGCGCTGCCGGCCGGCGGCACCAGCGTTCCGAAGATCGTCGAGCCGATGCCAACGACGATGGACAGCACCATCAGCTTGATGCCCGCGGTGATCACGCTACCGAGCACGCGCTCGGCCAGGAACGCGGTCTGTCCGAACAGGGCGAACGGCACCAAGACGAAACCGGCCAGCGTCGTCAGCTTGAACTCGAGGATGGTGATGAACAGCTGGACGGCGAGCACGAAGAACGCGAGCAGCACGATCAGCCACGCCAGCATCAGCACCATGATGGTCACGAAATTCTCGAAGAACGTCGTGAAGCCGATCAGCTCGCCCGCCTTGTCGAGCAGTGGGCGCGAGGCCGTGAAGCCAGTATCCGCCACGAACCCCGGCCGCATCAGGTCGTTGGCCGTCAGCGTCGTGGCGCTCGCCTTCAAGCCGAGCCCGGCGAACGAGCGAAACACGATGTCGGCGAGCGACTTGAAGTTGTTGAGCAGCAGCGCGAAAAAGCCGACGTACAGGACCTTGCGGATCAACGCCGCGATGACGTTGTCCTCGCCGCGCAACGCCCAGAACAGGCCTGCCAAAATGATATCGAGGCTGACCATGATGGTGGTCAGGAAAGCGACATCGCCCGAGAGGAGACCGAAGCCGGAATCGATGTACCGGCTGAAGGTCTCGGTGAAGCGGTCGATGATGTTGAGATCGTCCATGGCAAAGCCTTCCCGTCGGCGCCGACAAGGCCGGCGCCGGGAGCGATGGGTGGCGGGATGATTCAGTGAGCGCGTCAGACGGGTTTCAGTGTCGTCGTTGCTCGGACTGTGCGTCGTTGCCCGATCGCGGCCACGGCGGCCACTCGTCATCGACCAGTCTCGGCACCCATGTCGGTCGATCGGTCGCGCGAACGCTAGTCTGTGTCGGCGAAGTCGGCGGGCGGCTCTCGCGACGGAAGTATCGCTTCCAACGCTCTGCACATGGCAATCGACCACGGCTCCAGGTGCGAAGCACCAGCTGCACAACTCTTGCGGAGTAGCCGATCCGGTCTCTCATGATGGTCCTCATCGGATTGGCGTGTAGGCGCGGCTGTCGCCGAGGAATTGCTGGAAGCGCTGGCGCGCCTCCTCCTGGGCGACGATACTGCGGGCACGGTCGGTCGTCTCGGCGCGGTATTGCGCGGCGATCAGGGTCTGCAGTTGCAGCGCCTGCTTGACGCCGAGAGCGGTGAGCTCGTTGCCAGCCTGGCTGGCCTGCAATGCGCCAAGCGATGACTGCGAGCGGCCGAGGATGTCGTCGAGCAACCGTCCATCGCTGCCAACCGCATCCGCGACCTGTCCTTGCAGCAAGGCCGCGCGCTTGAAGCTGGCGTAGGCCTCGTCCCAGCGGGACTTGGCCGCACCGATCGCGACATTGCCTGTCACGGCGTCGGAATACGCCGTCGGAAACAGGCGCTGATAGCCCGCTTCGGTCTCACGGACAGTGAGCGCGAGCGCCTCGCCCTGGGCGACCTGCGCTCTGAGGCTCGACAAGGTGCTCTGCAACTGCGGCCCGATGCTGCCCGACTGTGGCAACAGATTGCGGTCCATGCGGGTCAGCGCCTGCGCCTGGTTCTGCAGCTGTCGGATCTGGTTCTCGACGGTGTCGAGCGCGCGAATGGCGGAGAGCAGGTTCTGCTCGTAGTTGAGCGGATCGAACACGGTCAGCGCGTGTGGCGCCGACGCAGAGAGCCCGATGGCCAGTGCCAATCCGACACCGAGCAGCTGTCGTCTATGGCGATGTCGGATCATGATCGGCTCCTCTTGGGTTTGGCTGGCGGCGCCCGAAACGGAGACAGCCGCTCGGCGATGCTTGCCTCGTGGGCGGATTGCGCCAGCACCGCCTGCACCGATGTCGACGACAGCAGCTCGGACGGCAGCTTGTGGGCCGACCGGGGCAGCGGTGGAGGCGGTTGCGAAACAGGAATCGGTGGCGGTGTCGGCGAGGTTACGGGCTGCATGTTCTCGATCAGATCGGCCGCCCACGTCAGGCCTTTGGCTCTGAGAAATGCCGCCGCAAAGCCGGCGGGGCCGGACTGGGCTAGACACTGATCGATCAGCCGCTGATCGTCCGGGCTCGATGCGCCGGCGAATGCCAGCGTGATCGGACCGAGGCCCAGCTCGAACTGGCGATTGCCGCGCGCGGTCTGGGCGTAGTAGTCGCGCTTCGGAATGGCGCGGGCGAGGATCTCGATCTGCCGCGCATTGAGACCGAAGCGCTCGTAGACGATGCGCGCCTGCGGCTCGATCGCCCGGTCGTTCGGCAGGAAGATGCGGGTCGGGCAGCTTTCCAAAATGGCTGGCGCGATCGAGGAGCGCTCGATGTCGGCGAGTGATTGCGTGGCAAAGACCACGGCCACGTTCTTCTTGCGCAGCGTCTTCAGCCATTCGCGGATGCGGGCGGAGAACAGCGGATCGTCGAGGAACACCCACGCCTCGTCGAGAACCAGTAGCATCGGGCGGCCGTCGAACCGCGCTTCCAACCGGTGGAACAGGTAGGTGAGGACCGGCAGCACCAGTTGCTTGTGGTGCATCAGCCCGTCCATCTCGAAATGCATGACATCGGCCAGCGCGAGCTTCTCGACCTCGCCATCCAACAACCGGCCGTAGGGACCTTCCAGGGTATATGGTGCCAGCGCCTGACTGAGCTTGGCCGACTGGATCAGGACGGCGAGGCCCGTCAACGTCCGCTCGGCGCGAGGCGCAGATGCCAAGCTCTGCAGGGCCGTCCAAACGGTATCCTTGACCTCGGGCGTCACGGCGACCTTCTCGTTGGTGAGCAGGCCGATCACCCATTCCAGTGCAATCGCCATCTCACCGGGCTGATCGATCTGGGCCAGCGGCTGGAACGCCAGATCTCCGTCGAGCGCCAGATCGAGCGCGGTGCCGTTCATGGCGAGCACGGCGGCGCGGGCCGAGCGGCCCTTGTCGAACAGCACGACCTGTGCGCCGACGAAGCGGCGGAACTGCAGGGCCAGCGTCGCCAGCAGCACCGACTTGCCCGAGCCGGTCGGACCGACGATGAGAGTATGCCCGACATCGCCGACGTGGAGATCGAGCCGGAACGGGGTCGCCCCGCGCGTCTGCGCCAGCATCAGCGGTGGCGCCCGCAGGTGAACGTTGCCTTCCGGGCCGGCCCAGACCGCCGACACCGGCATCAGGTGGACGAGGTTGAGCGTGTGCACGATCGGCTGGCGGACGTTGGCGTACGGGTTGCCCGGCAGTGTTCCCAGCCAGGCCTCGACCGCGTTGAGGCTCTCGCGGATCGTCGCGAAGCCGCGGCCGTTGATGATGCGCTCGATCGCGAGCAGCCTGTCGTCGGCGCGGGTGGCGTCCGAGTCGGAGATGACGATGGCCGTGGTGACGTGGCCGAAGGCGACGTCGTCGGAGCCGAGCTCTTCCAAGGCTGTGTCGGCGTCGGCCGCCTTGGCATCGGCGTCAGGGTCAACGAGCGCAGTCTCGCGATTGAACATCACCTCGCGCAGCACGGTGGACACCGACTTGCGCTTGGCGAACCAGTGACGGCGCAGCTTGGTCAGCTGCCGCGTTGCCTCGGTCTTGTCGAGTGCGATCCATCGGGTCATCCAGCGATAGGCGAAGCCCAGATCGTTGAGCGCATCGAGCACGCCTGGCGTCGTGACATTGGGAAAGCCGCACAACGTCAGAATGCGCAGGTGCTCGGATCCGAGCATCGGCTCGAGGCCGCCGACGAGCGCGGTGTCGCACAGGACGGCATCGAGATAGGCCGGCGTCTGCGGCACCGTGATCGCGTGATGCTTGTCGGAGATGGTTCCGTGCAGATAGGTCAATGTCTGCGCATCACCGAGCGCCTGTACTTCAGGGAGCAGCGACGACAGCATCTCCAGCGCCCGGTCGGTCTCGGTCACGAAGGCCGCGAGCTGGGTGCGGATATCGGTGGCGATGCTGTGCGGCTCGGCGCGTTCGGTGAACACCCGCTCGGCCGTATTGGCGGCGTCGGGCGGCGGCAGGAACAGCAGGGTCAGGTAGTAGCGGCTCTAGAAGTGTGCCCCTACGGCCTCGAACGCCGCGCGCCGCTCCTCGTCGACGAGCCACGACGCCGGATCGGCGAAGCGGCCGGGCGGATAGCCCTGCGCGGGCACGCGCTCCGCCTCGAAGAACAGTGCCCAGCCGTCGCCGAACCGCTTGACGACATTGTTGAGCCGGGCGCTGACCGCGACCAGCTCGGCCGCCGTGGCGCTGTCGAGATCCGGTCCCCGATAGCGAAAGGTGCGCTGGAAGCTGCCGTCCTTGTTGAGCACGACACCGGGCGCGACGAGGCAGGCCCATGGCAGATAGTCGGCGAGCCGCGTCTCCTTGCGGCGGTATTCGGCGAGGTTCAGCATCGAAGCGTGCTCCTGTGACGGGCGTGGCGCGATAGAACGGTCAGGAACTCGGGGTCTCGCCGAGTCACCCACACGGCGAGCGCATGGCCGGCGAGCCAAATCAGCAATCCGGCGATCCACACCCTCAGTCCGAGACCGATCGCGGCGGCGAGCGTGCCGTTGAGGATGGCGAAGCTGCGCGGCGCCCCGGCGAGCAGAACCGGCTCGGTCAGCGAGCGGTGCAATGGCACCTCGTACCCGGGCATTGCGGATGGCTGTCCCTGCATGATTGCTGCTCCTTCGGTCGATGACTGTTCACTCGACGAGTGCGCCACCGGCGAACGAGAAGAACGACAGGAAGAACGAGGTCGCGGCGAACGCGATCGACAGGCCGAATACGATCTGAATCAGCCGCCGGAAGCCGCCGCCCATGTCGCCGAACGCTAGAGTCAGGCCGGTGCCGATGATGATGATGACGGCCATGATCTTGGCGACCGGCCCCTCGATCGATTCAAGGATGCGCTGCAGCGGCGCCTCCCATGGCATGCCGGAGCCGGCCGCCTGCGCCGCGCTGGCGAGCAGGACCTTGCACGTGAAAGCTGCGATCCAGGCCGCGATGGTGGTGCGATCGATAGTGATCTTGGTGCGGTAGAACATGTTGGCCTCCATCCTCAGACGGCGTGTAGGGCGGGCGGACCCAGCGGCTTCAGGACGTAGTCGCCGTGGTGATCGAGATCGACGACCTCGGCCACGGTCTCGATCCTGCGTTTGGCACCGCGGCCGCTGAGGAACACGACGAGATCGATGGCCTCGACGATCAGATCGCGGGGCACCGTGATCACGGCCTCCTGCACCAGCTGCTCCAGTCGGTAGAGCGCGGATAGCGCCGAGTTGGCGTGAATGGTGGTGATGCCGCCGGGATGGCCGGTGTTCCAGGCCTTCAGCATGTCGAGCGCCTCGCGCCCGCGCACCTCGCCGACGATGATGCGGTCGGGCCGCAGCCGAAGTGTCGAGCGAACGAGATCGGCGAGCGACGCGACACCCGGCCTGGTGAGCAGCGCGACGCAATCCTTGGCCGCGCAATTGAGCTCGCGCGTGTCCTCCAGGATGATTACGCGCTCATCGAGCCCGGCGATCTCGGCAAGCAGCGCGTTGACCAGGGTGGTTTTGCCGGATGACGTGCCGCCGACCACGACGATGGACTTGCGGTCTCCGATCGCGGCGCGCAGCGTGTCGGCTTGGCGCGGCGATGCGATCCCCGCCGCGACATAGTCGGCCAGCGAATAGATCACGCCGGCCGGCTTGCGGATCGAGAAACACGGCGCCGTTGCGAGCGGCGGTATCAATCCCTCGAAGCGCTCACCCGTCTCAGGCAGTTCGGCCGAAACGATCGGTGCGCCGTCGTGTACCTCGCGGTGCACGTGCGCGGCGACCAGCCGGATGATCCGCTCGGCTTCGGCCGCACCGAGTTGCGCGCCGGTATCGACACGTCCGCTGCCGGCCTTGTCGAGCCACAGCCGACCATCGGGATTGACCATCACCTCGATGACGCAAGGATCGGCAAGCGCTGCGGCAATCGCCGGGCCGAACGCCGTGCGCAGCATCTGCCGCCGGCGTCCCTCGGCCTCCATAGCGGCGAGCGAGAACAGATCACCCATGGACTTCGTCCTGCCACGGTGAGGGATCGGTGTTGGCGCCCTTCGCGGGCGACGGTTCGGCTGCCCCGTTCGCCGGCGCCGTCTTGAGCGTCGGATCATCCGGCGCCGTCGCGAACAGATCGGGATTGGTGGCGGCGATCGATTCCAGCACCTCGGACACCAGCCGATGGTCCGACACCAAGCGCCGGCCGACCTGGGCGACGAACGTCTCGAACCGCTGCCGTCCATGCGCGCGGGCGGCGTCCTGCTCCGCCTGCGGCAGCGGCGGCGTGATGGTCAGGAAGAAGCGGACGAACAACGACAGCGTCTCGGTCGCGATGGCCACATCGCGGGCAACGTGCGAGACGCTTTTCGACAACGTGTCGATGCGGCGCAGCACGGCATCGTCGAGCAGGCGATTGCGCTCGGGGTTGAGGTAGCGGTCCAGCGCTTCCTCGACGATGGCGGACTTGGCGCCCTTGCGATAGTTGGCGACCAGCGCCAGCCGATCGACGGCCTCGGGGGTCATGTAGAGAGTCGTTCGCTGCTTCATTGGGACGTGTCCTTCGACGGAGTGGGCTCGGCATTGCGGGCTGCTCAGTTCAGCGTTCGACCGCGCGCGGGCTGGTCGGAATCGAATTCGAACTCGTTGTCGTCCTCGCGCAGTTGCGCCGGGTCGTCGGAGCCGTGGTTCTCAGTCCCTGGCAGCAGCTGCAGCTCGTGTGCGCGCTCGGGCTCGCGTCCGGTGGTCGAGACGAGATCGGACCACGGCTGATCGAGACGCTCGTCTGAGGTGCGCAGCGGCCCGCTCCAATCACCTTGTTGCCGAGACCGGTTTCTCAATCGATGCTCCGGCATCGAGGCCGATGGCGGTGGCAGCTGGCGCGGAGCGAAGTTCTCGTCGGCGTAGTACTTGAGCTTGCGCGCGCGGATCGGCGGTGTGCCGGACACCAGCACCAGCTCCTCGTTGGCGGGTAGCTGCAGGATCTCGCCCGGCGTCATCAGCGCCCGCGGCGTCTCCTGCTCGGCGACGGCCAGGTGCGACAGCCACGGCGACAGACGATGGCCGGCGAGGTTCCGCTGTGACCGCAATTCCGTCGTTGTGCCGAGCGCGTCGGACAGCCGTTTAGCGGTGCGCTCGTCGTTGGGCGCGAACGCCACACGCACGTGACAGTTGTCGAGGATGGCGTTGTTGGTGCCGTAGGCCTTGTCGAGCTGGTTGAGCGATTGCGCGATCAGGAAGCAGCGCACGCCGTAGCCGGCGAGAAAGGCCAGACTGGTCTCGAAGAAATCGAGGCGACCGAGCGCCGGGAACTCGTCGAGCATCAGCAGCACGCGTTGCCGCGAGGCGAGATCAGCCGTCTTGGGCAGCCGCTCGGTCAGCCGTCGCGCGATCTGATTGAGGATCAGCCGCACCAGCGGCCGGGTGCGCGAGATATCGGACGGCGGCACCACCAGATAGAGCGACATCGGCCGTGCGCCGGACACCAGATCGGCGACGCACCAGTCGGAGCGCGAGGTCGCCGCCGCGATCACGGGATCGCGGTAGAGCCCGAGCAGGCCCATGGCTGTGGACACGACGCCCGAGCGCTCGTTGTCGGTCTTGTTCAGCACCTCACGCGCGATCGAGGCGACGGCCGGGTGAACGACCGGCGCGTCCTCGCTGCCGAGATGGTTGGTCGTCAGCATGACCCGCAGCGTGCGCTCGATCGAGCGGGCGGGATCGGCGAGGAGCGTCGCGACGCGGGCCAGCGTCTTATCCTCCTCGGCATAGAGCACGTGCAGGATGGCCCCGGTCAGCAGCGCATGCGAGGTCTTGTCCCAATGATCGCGGGGGCGCGTGCCGTCAGGGTCCACCAGGATATCCGCGATGTTGTGCACATCCCGCACCTCGGACGGACCCTTGCGCACCTCCAACAGCGGATTGAAGCAGGCGGATTGCATATCCGTCGGATCGAACAGCACGCAATCGGAGAAGCCCGATCGCCAGCCGGCGGTCAGCTCCCAGTTCTCACCCTTGATGTCGTGGATCACCGCCGACTGCCCCCAGGTCAGCAGCGTCGGCACGACGAGACCGACGCCCTTGCCGGACCGCGTCGGTGCGACCGCGAGAACGTGCTCGGGGCCGACGTGACGCAAATAGGCGTCGTCATAGAGGCCGAGCAGCACGCCGCGCCCCGCCACCAGACCGGCGGCTTCGATGTCGGACCAGTCCGCCCAGCGGGCCGAGCCGTAGGTCGTGACGGTCGACCCGACTCGACCGCGCCAGGCGGCTCCCTCTATTGCGACGAGGCCGGCGGCTACGCCCCCGATTGCTGCGAGCGCGCCGGCCTTGTTGAATACGCCCGGCGCTTGCGCGTCGAATGCCAACCACCACGGGAACAGCTTCCATGGTGCGTAGATCGGCAAGCCTGCGAGGCTGATCCACGGCGCGCCGAGCGCCGCCTGAAACCCGAGCGAGGCGGCGGCCCATTGCGTGGCGCCCCACATGGCGCCGACGATGAGTGCGACGGAGATGCTGAGTTGAAAGGCGATGATGCGGGCGTTCGGCATCGGAGATCCCCGGTCGCAAGTGGTGGCGAGCTGGGATCAGGATGCCGGAGCGGGCGCGGCCAGTGCAGATGAGATCGCGGTGAAACGCGTGCAGTTCCGGGTATTTGCGGGCAGAATGGTGGCGAAGAGCGCTCGTCTTTGCCGGCCATCACTCCAGTGATGTCGATCGTCGCGCGCTGTTAAATCGTGCCACGGACTGTCACCACCGCGCTTCCCGAAAGGCGCCGTGACATTCTTCAAACGGTAAGGGGTGAGTCATGGCGTTAGAGGATATGACTGAGACTGGCGGCCTGAGAACAGTTTTGGAACTCGAGTACGTTGAAGACTTTAACGCGAAGTGGAGGCAGTACACGCCTGACGAACAGGCGGCCATCAATGCGGAAATTAATGCTCGACTTGATGAACTGGTCGCCACGCCCGACGCGAGGTGGGGATCGATTACGAACACCTCCATCGAAGGCGGTCGGGTCAACCCGTTTAATGGCAAGCGCGGCGATTGGACGGGAACGCCATATCACGCGATATGGGTGCGCAGCGGACGGGACGACAGGCGAGCCGCCCTATTCTTCGGTCAGATCTGGAAGAAGCGCATCATCGAGCACAAAGAGGATTGGATCGGATATCGCAGCGACGGCGTCACGCGTCAGACTTTTCCGAACAAGGGCATCAGTCTCGATGGCAAATCGTACTTCGTTCGACGAGATAGGCGGAAGTAGATGGAAGTCCGAGCGGCGATCAAGCTCGTGCCTCTCTAGTCGATTAGGCCGGTGCTTAGCCAGCGCTAGCCAAATGTGGCCTTCGATGTAGCCGAACCCAGCAACTCGGTGCCCAAGCCCGCCAACCGGACCGCGAACGCCCCATCCCCAAGCATCGCCTGCACCAGCAGCATCACTGCCCACACAAGCGTCAACTCGCTGCCTCCCGCCGTGAAGAAGAACCCCTTGCGGACGGACCAGAAGTGCGCGGCGCCCAGCATCATGGGGACGGCGTAGAGGCTGACCAACCGTGTCTGGATGCCGGGGATCAGCAGCAGCGCACCCAAGACCTCGGCGGACACAACATAGTACGGCACGAACCAGGGATAGCCGTTGGTGGCGAAATTCGACCACCACTTGACGAAGCCGCCGTCGTGAATCCTGAACTTCCAGTACAGATGCACGATGAACAGTAGGCCCAGGGTGACCCTCAGTACCAGCGCCGCGTACGGCCACGTTGCGGGCTCACACATGCTGTCCATTCCCGGTGCTCCTGCTCCACGGCGCGCGCGGACGCGCGGCGCGGGCTCAGGATGGCGAAGCGGAAGCAACCGGTGCAGATGGAATCCCGGTGATACGCGTGCAGTTGCGGGTAGTCGCGTGCAGACGGCCAAATGCTGCAACGGACCTGCCGTCGCAGCGCTTGGCCGTTATTGTGCTCACGCTACCGCGCGCTCCCGCGCCAGCAGCGCGCGGCCGGTGTAGCCGCCCTGCGGGAAGCGCATGTAGCGTGGTGTCCAGCCGTCGACCTTGGTCCGGCCGTCACCGGCCAGCGCCTTGCGAATGATCGCCTTCTTCTTAGTGCCGGTGTCGGTGAGATAGCCCGCTGCCGCCTGTGCGCCGATGACCTCGCCCAGCATTGCGCCGACAGCCTCGCGGTCACGGGCCAGCTCGAAGAACGTATCGTCCGGCTGCCAGTGCTTGGCGACATCGACGGCCAGCGTCTCGCCCAGCGTGTCGATCAGCGCCGTGCCGCTGGCCAGTGCTTCGGCCATCACCAAGGCGAGAACGCGCATGACCTCCTTGTCGGTCAGCGCGATCAGCTGGGCGAGCACGTCGGCGGTGCGCGCGACGCTGTTGTCGTACGCGATCAGCGGGCCGTCCGGCTCATTCCAACCAAGCAATTGCCGCGCGGCTTCGCGCTCGGCCGTGAACGCGGTCTGGCTCGGCAGCGCGGACAAGGCCGTGGCAATTGCTTCGCTGGCCGCCTGCTGGCGCTCGGGCTCGATCCGCCAGCGTGATGCGCCCGCGATCACGTGCGCCAGCATCAGCCGCAGCGCGATCTTGGGCGCGTTGGCCACGGCGAGCCGCACGGCGCTGTGGCGGACGAGATCGACGTAGTTGGCAAGCGGCGCACTCAATTCCGGCCGCTCGGGGCGCGCGGCCTCGTCGGCGCACTCGCCGCTCGTCTCGTCGTCGGCCGTGCGCAACGCCTTCCGCGCCTCCGCGCTCGGCAGCAGTCCCTTGTGCACCGTGACGCGGCCATTGGGCTCCACCTCGATGAAGGCCGCGCCGCCCTTGGCCTTGGGCACGGGCTCATGGCCCCACGCCTGGAAGCGCTCGGCGGGGCCGACTACATGCACGGTCTGCCAGCCCTTCTCGGTCAACTCGTCGCGCAGCTTGGCAATCGCGGCGTTCTGCAAGCGCCAGAACTGCTCGGTATCGGAGAAGAAGCGCTCGTCACCGAACAGATCGCCCTTGATGTCGCCGCGATACTCGGCCTCGTCGAACAGCGCGGCCGACGTGGCGATCTCCGCGCCGCCCAGCAGCCATGCCTTCAACTGCCAGCGCGGCGGCGGTGCGGCGTCCGGATCACGCAGCAGCGCGACATAGGCCTTCTGTCGCTCCTTCGTCGCGAGTGTCAGCAGCTTCAAGGTCTCGCCGTCGATCTCGCCCGCGCGATAGAGCCGATGGATATCGGGGATCAGGCGGGCCAGCGCCAAGCGGCGGCGCACGACGACGGTGGTGATGCCGAAGGCGTCCGCAATCTCGTCCTCGGTGCGGCCCTTCGCGAGCAGCGCGGCGAAGGCGGTGTACTGGTCGAGCTCGTCCATCGGCAGGCGCTCGACGTTCTCGGCCAAGCTCGCCTCTATGGCCGTGGCGTCGTCGTCCGTCTCGATTACGATGCAGGGCACGCTGTCCGGCACATCGGTATCGGGCTCGGCGTCGTGCGCGATCTTCTCCAGCGCCTTGAGGCGGCGTTTGCCGCCAATCACCTCGAAGCCGTCCGTGTTCCTGCGCACGATCAGCGGTTGCAACAGGCCAATTGAGCGGATCGATGCGGCGAGGCTGTCGATGGCCTTGGAGCCGTGCTTGCGCACGTTCAACGCGGAGGTGTGAAGGTCGCCTAGCGGAAGATGGGTCAGGGAATGCGGCATGACGGGTCTCCTTCCATTTGGGAGAGGTTGAACAATGGTGCGGGCGGTTAGTCAGTAGTCGTTGGCGAGCATCAGCGTCAGGACGCGGACGACTCCCGATGCGAGCGGGTCTTCTGCACCGAATGTCAGCGTGGCATCGGCATAAGTATCGATCTTGAAGAAGAAGCGCTCGCCCGCGTGCTCGAACGCGCCGAAGTCGTGCTCCCCATAGGGATCATTGTCAGGCGTGAAGTCGTCGAACCGGCGCAGTGCGAGGATCGCGGCGGCCAGGGTATCGGGCGGCAAGGCGGCGACGGCGGCGGTCATCACGACGTGTCCGCCGAGCCGGTCGCGTCGCAGGGCATCGTTGCGCGCGGCGATCTTGGCCGCGCGGGCTGCATCGACGCTGGCACTTGCCGTTGCGGATGTCGGGGCTTGCTGCGTCATGGCTCAGTCCTCCTCGATCGGCTCGTCGGCCGGATAGGGATTGGCGGTGAAGATGCGGGGATCGAACTCGGCACGCTTCTGGGCCTCGCAGGCGTCGCAGACGAACGCGCAGAAGATGTTGTGCGCATCGCGAAGCTCGCGGCGCGGCTCACCGGAACCGCATCGGCACGGCTTGGCGACTGTGAACAGACTCGGCATCGTCACACTCCGTTCTGTGGCGGATGGAACGTGGTCGGCCGTTCCGGCGCACGGGGGCGCGCCGGTCGGCATGGCTTGCGATGTGTCGTGATCAGGCGGCGCGCTGCTGCGCGGCCGCGCTTCGCTGCAAGCTGTCGAGGTAGGCCACGGCCTCCTGCGCCTTGGCGGCGGCAGCGAAGATCGCCCGGGCGTCGGCCTTCATCACCTTGATCCAGTGGTGAATATAGCGGGCATGATCGGGATGTGGCTCACCGCTGATGCCGAGACGGGCACAGATGAAACATGCAGCCGTCTCGGCAATGCATTCTTCCATCGCATACTGATCATCACCGAACCGCTTGCCGAGCTGGCGGTTGCAGCGCTGCGGTGCTGACGTGTAATGCGCCGTCTCGTGGCTGAGCACGCGATACCATGCATCGGTACGGGTGCGTCCATCCTTGCCGAGGAACCGCGCCTCGTCGGGCATGTGGATGGTGTCGGTCGATGGGCGATAGCAGGCCTGTGTGCCGCCGACGATCACCTTCGCGCCGGTCGCGTCGAAATAGGCCTCGGCCGCTGTGATGCGCTGGATCGGGTTCGGCGGCAGCGCGGTCGCGGGCGTGTATCCGTCGACCTGCTCCGCGGCGAACACCCAATAGCCGCGCGCCATGCGGCGAAGCTCGGTATCGCTGTCGCTGCTGTCGCCCGCGCTGCTGTCGCGCGGTTGCGATGCATCACTTCGCACCTCGAACTCGCGATAGAAGACAATGGGACTCGCGTGCTCGCCCTTGCGCACGTTCGCGCCGATGGCGTTCCACTGTTTCAGCGTCGCCCACTCGCCGGACTCGTAACCGCGCTCCAGCGCCGACACCCACAACGACAGAATATTGATCCCGCGATAGGCGGCCTGCGTGGTGGCATTGATGGGTAACGTCGGATTGAAGCCGCCGCGCTGCCAGGGCAGTACCGGATCGCCGGGATTGGATTCGATGGCCGCGAGGATTTTCGTGGTGATCGTCTCGTAGATGTTGGATCGTGATTTCGCGCTGCTGCTTTCCATGACTTGGGTCATGACGCACACTCCAAAACGTGGAACCAAACCTGAGAAATTCAGCGCTGATCTCAGTCTCAAAACACTACCACAAGTTCTTCTTTTGTTCTATCATTTTCATCGGTTTTCTGCGGCATTTTCAATCACATAATGTTGCAATCGATATCGAAATCCCGGCATCGAAATCGACCCACAAAAAGTCCAAGGCCCTTCCCTTGGAAGGGTCTAGCGCGTTGCCGTGTGCCTGCCTCGCGGAGCCGTCCCTTGCCTCCGGCCCCGTCAGGGGGGACGGCTCCGCGAGGGAGGCACGCGGGCCTGCCTCGTGGTGAGTCCGGCAGTAGCGCATGGTCGTCACGGTCGCGTGCTTGCCGTGGCCGTCGTTGTCATCGTGGTCCGCGCCATGGGATCGTTACCCGAATGGGCCGAGACCCGCGGCACGCGGGGCTCGGGTCCGCGGCCTCAGTCATCGTCAGCCATTCCGTGTTATCGCAGGCGCCGCGGACTAGAGCCCGGCCGCGGCCCACTTGGGCCGCGGGGCGCCGAGATCTTCCGACAGAAGCATCATATCAGTCTCGCGACCGATATTGGCGAGGGTGTCTGCACGGCACCGACGTCCTGTCCCGATCCACCTGTGCTGCCTGAGCCAGGCTTATCATGTTGACCGGTGCTGGATGGGTCAGGTTCACTTGAATTGTCCGGATCTGAAGAAGTGCGATTCACATGGTGAGCGCGTTGGATAGTACGATCGATGGAGAGAGGGACGGGCTTTCGCGGCACACCGCAGACGACAGGTTCGACGCGTTCATCTCCTATCGACGCAAGGACAGTGCCGGTGTCGCGGCTTGGCTCCGGTCGCGGCTGACACAGTATCGGCCGCCTCAAGCACTGCTGCGCCGCCTCACCCCGAAGCAAAAGGACGTGTTCGCGCATTCCCGGCAGTTCTTTCTCGATACTGCTTATCAGGTTGCGAACGAGGACTTCTGGGTGAACAACATCGAGCCCGCGCTACGTGCGAGCCGATACTTGATCGTCCTAGCCTCGGCAGGCGCATTCGAGCGACTTGCAGATGGCGGCGAGAACTGGGTCGAGCGCGAGATCCGAACATTTGTCGAGCTCCATGGCGATCCCAGCCGAATCATTCTGGTGCTGCCGCCAAGTGGCGATCTGCAACGTCTGCCGGCCAGTCTCGCCGGACTATCGGAGCGTTGGGACTGGGTCGACCTGCGGGCGTTTCAGGCCGCACCCTGGCGCTGGCTCAGTCTTCGTCGCGTGCAGTCGCTGGAGACTGAGTTATTAAAGGTCGTCGCGCGGCTATTCGAAGTTCCGCGCTGGCTCATTCCCGAGCTGACCCGGGAAGAGACGCGCCGCCGGGCTCGCCTGTGGACGACTGCCGCGACGGTGATCGGACTCGTCGTGTCGGGGGTGGCCGTCGCCGCGGCCGTCGCCTACCAGCAGAGCCAGCTTTCCCAACTCGCCCGCGCGCTGGCAATCATCAATACCGCGCAGCGTCTGTCCGACAGCGGAGACCATGCCAGCGCCGCACTGGTGGCCCTCGAGGCGCTACCGCAACGCTCCGCGTGGCTGCCCGGTCCTGATGTCCCCGAGGCGCAGGCCGCACTGTTCCGGTCACTTACGGAGTTGCGCGAGCGGGGGGTCTTGCGCGGTCATGACGGCACGATCAGCGAGCTGCGCTTCACCGGGGACGGTCGTCGCGTGATCAGCGCCAGCCGGGACAAGACGATCCGGGTGTGGGATGCCGAGACAGCGACAGAGCTTCGCAAGCTCGATCTCGACGCGAAGCCGCTGGCGGTGTCGAGGTTGGGCGGGACCGACGGTCCTGGGATGGCAGTACTCGACGACGGCAAGGTCGTTGAATTCCACACCGACAGCAGTGTGGTGAGGGTGTCGGCCACGTTGCCGGCAGGTCCTTGGCAGGCAGCCTACATGTCGACGGGCGACGATCGAGTAGCGCTGATTGGGAAAGATGAGCAGGCGGGCGGGACGTCATGGCGGGTGCTCCTGGCGGATGTGCGTTCGGGGAGCGTCGTGCTCGATCACAAGTTACCGATCGAAGCGAGCGCCTTCGTGTGGTCGCCAGTTGAGGCGGTGGCGATGATCGGGCTCGTCGATGGACAGATTCTGCGCGTCGGGCGCGACAATGACAGTGCACCTGCGCCCTTTTATAAATTGGGGAAATCCATTCGAAGCCTGGCGTTCTCTGGCGATGGACGCAGATTGCTCGCAGCTGACGCAGATGGCGTTCAAGTCTGGTATGGTCTCGCCGGAGCCCCGCTCGTATCGCTGCCGCGAGGACGGAGCTCGATCCTGAGAGCAACGATCAGCGGGAATAGCGAGCTCGTTGCTGTCGGCCGCTGGGACAATTGCGTCGAGCTCTGGGATGTCACGCACCAGCGTCTGCGCCATCTGCTCAATACGCCGTGCCGGCGCGATGGCGACTACCCTTTGCAGCCCAACATGCTGAGCTTCTCCGCCGACGCCAGCGAATTGATCTCCGCATCCGACGATCGAAAGGCAGTCGTTTGGAATACGACAAACGGGCACCCCTCCCTCGTTTTTGCGGGACACGGCGATCGGCTCGAACGCGCCATTTCAGACGACGGTGGCAAGCGGTTCGCAACCGCCTCGTCGGGAGTCATTTCGGACCGGCACGACATTCATCTGTGGTCGCGCGAGGCAGTGCTGGCTCCCGGTGTCCTCGATCACGGTGCCAAGGTTTCGATCGACTTCGTGGCGGTATCGCCTGACGAGCGGCTGGTCGCCACGGCGACGGACACGGGGACGACGCGAGTCTGGCTCTTGAGCACGGGTGTCGAAGTCGCCCACTTCGAGCTCGGCCGAAAGCCAACGGTGCTTTCTTTCGTAGCCGGCACGAACGCCTTGCTGATCGCAGGCGAAGGCCGGCTCGTCCTATGGGATCTCGTCAACCAACGAAACCTCGTTGATCTCGGCGACGTCAGCACGGCGATCGAAAGTTGGTCGCTCTCATCTGGTTCGGCGCCTCGCGTCGCTTTCGGCGCGCAGACCGGGGGCTTGCGTGTTCTCGACCTCACGACTGGACAAGCGTTTGACATTGCCGCAGCCAACGACTTTGGTTCGATCCGGGTCGCGACGATCCGGCCCGACGCGCAGCAGATTGCCTACGCCGACGAGCGGCGGATCGCGATCTGGGACGCAGCGACGGCCACCACGGTCCATCGCCTGCAGCTCGATGCGGGGGATGTGCGAGACGTGCAATGGTCGCCGGACGGACGTACGTTGTTCATTACAACGTCTAATGACAGCTTGATGATCTGGCGCGTCGGTGAGGAAAAGCCGCGCCTCGTGCAACCCGAAGCGGCATTCGCCGGTACACTTCGTTTCGACACGGCGGGCGCCGTCGCGCTCACGCGGACCGGGAGCTCGGTGCATACCTACGATGTGCTGTCGGGGAGGCATCTGGCCGAACTCTCGGGAGAGACAGTCTATGCGGTTCATGCGCACCAGGGTTCACTCCAGGATGCCAGGTTCTCGCCCGATGGCCGGTACGTGGTGACGGCGTCGTATGATCGGACAGCCAAGATTTGGGAGGCGAGCAGCGGGCGTCATGTGAGGACGCTCTCCGGGCATGGGGATTTCGTGCGCAGCGCCCAATACACGGTCGATGGAAAGCGCATCGTGACCTCGGCCGTGATCACCGAGAACAGTGTCGATACCGATCAGCAGGTCGGAGTTTCGGAGGCCAAGGTCATCGTGTGGGACGCCGCTTCCGGCAAACCGGTGGCACTGATATCCGGCGAAGACCAGAGCGTGAGCGGAGTGGCGCTGACGGCAGATGGCCGCCGGCTGATCACCGCCAGCTTCGTTTTCGGCGAGGTGACACGAAGCTTCGTGTGGCCGCTGTTGCGGAATTCAGCGGAGATCACCGCCTTTGCATGCACGTCGCTGCCGCGCCGCCTCACCCCCGATCAACGCCGGGTGCTGTTGGGGGCAGAGTTTTCTGCCAGGGATTAACTCTGCCCGCACCTCCCGTCTCAGCGCTAGTGCTCGTTGCCTGACGGGCACGTCCGATGCCGCCGTCCGGGATCGATCGTCGAGGCATCACTGAGCGAAAAACCTGTTGCCTGGACGCGACAGCCCAAGCGTCTCCCGCAGCGTCATGCCTGGATAGTCTCGGCGGAACAAGCCGCGCCGCTGCAGCTCCGGAATCACCTTGTCGATGACGTCGTCGAGACCCGCGGGCAGATACGGGAACATGACATTGAACCCGTCGCAGGCGCGCGCGGCGAGCCAGTCCTCGATCTCATCTGCGATCATTCGCGGTGTGCCGACGAAGGCGAGCCCCGCATAGCCGCCGAGTCGCTGCGCCAGCTGGCGCACGGTCAGGCCTTCGCGCCGCGCCAGCTCGACAGCGAACGCGCGGTTGCCCTTGCTCGCATTGCTCTCCGGGATCTCGGGCAGCGGCGCGTCGGGATCGAGGCTCGCCGCATCGTGGCCGAGGGTGACCGACAGCGCGGCGGTCGCGCTGTCGGCGTGCACCAGGCTGTCGAGCATCGCGCGCTTCTCCCGCGCCTCGTCGATGCTGTCGCCGACCACGATGAAGGTACCCGGCAGGACCCTGATGGCATCGGGATCGCGGCCGGCACGCGCGGCGCGGTCCTTCACGTCGGCGTAGAATGCCTGTCCTGCGGCCAGCGTGTCGTGCGCGGCGAATACCACCTCGGCCGTCTCGGCAGCGAACCGGCGTCCATCGTCGGAGGCGCCAGCCTGGACGATCACCGGCCACCCCTGCACGGGACGGGCGATGTTGAGCGGACCGCGCACGGAGAGACGCGGCCCCTTGTGGTCGAGGACGTGGAGCATTTCCGGATCGAAGTAGATGCCGGTCTCCTGGTCGCGCACGAACGCGTCGTCGGCGAAGGAATCCCAGAGTCCGGTGACCACGTCGAAGAATTCGCGCGCGCGATCGTAGCGCTCGCTATGCGCTATGTGCTGCGCGAGACCGAAGTTCAGGGCGGCGTCGGGGTTGGCGGTCGTGACGATGTTCCAGCCGGCGCGGCCGCCGCTCAGATGGTCGAGCGAGGCGAAGCGCCGCGCGATGTGGAACGGCGCATCGAAGGTGGTCGAGGCGGTAGCGACGAGACCGATGCGCTCGGTGACGGCGGCGAGCGCGGACAGCAGCGTAAAGGGCTCGAACGAGGTGACGGTGTGGCTGCGCTTCAGCGCCTCCATCGGCATGTTGAGCACCGCGAGGTGATCGGCCATGAAGACGGCGTCGAACCGCGCCGCCTCGAGCCGCTGCGCAAAGCGCTTCAGTTGCGCGAAGTTGAAGTTGGCGTCGGGATAGGCGCCCGGATAGCGCCAGCCGCCGGTGTGAATGGCGACCGGGCGCAGGAAGGCGAAGAGATGGAGCTGACGAGAGGTGGGCAAGGGTGACCTCGATTCTGGCTGTTGCGGGAACGGATCTGACGCTGGCTGCGCACGCAGCGCTTCGGCTGCGCGATCAGCGCAGGCGCGCCGCGCTACGCCCGGCCTGGATGCAGACGCGGCGCGCGCAGAGGGACTTCGCGGGGGCGGATCAACCGTGCGGCCGGCCGACCCAGAACGTGCCTTCGACCTCGACGATGTCGTCCTGGTTCAGCCGTTGCACCTCGACGATGGTGCGCGGCGGATAGGGGCCGTTGCCCCACAACTCGGACTGGACCTTGTTGACGATCGGCCGGTAGCGGAACATGTCGATGACGTAGACGACGAGGCGGACAGTATCCTTCAACGTCGTGCCTTCAGACTCTGCAATCATCTGCATGTTCCGGAACGCCTGGCGCACGCGCGCCTCGTCGCCGGCGACCAGCGTATCGGTCCTGGGATCGATGCCGCGCATACCGGCGATATAGAGGAAATCGCCGGCGCGGCTGGCGAGGCCCCAGGTGCCGGTCGGCTTGATTGCGCCTGCCGGCGCCAGTATCCGCACGCCGGGAGGCGCCGGCTGCTGAGCGAAGGCGGGCGCGGTGAAGGCGATCGAGAGAGCTGTGGCGACGGTGGCGAGTTTCGGCATGGCGATGGCTTTCGCTGACGTGTTGGCGGTGTGGCGTGTCGCGCTCTACCTCTGTCGAGGCCTGCGGCGACGTTGCCTGCGTGCCGGGCCGACACGCGCGATCAGGATGCCGGAGCGCCGATGTGCGCGGCAGATGGGATTGCGGTGAAACGCGTGCAGATGCGGGCAGTCGCGTGCAGACCGGTCTGCATCCGCCATACGCTCACCTGACGTGACCCGGCAGCGCACGACCGCGGTCGAGCGTCCACGCCACCTTGGCGGGCTGCACGAGGCCGGTGACGGCACGGCCGCGCATTGGCTTGAGGGCAGCGGTCCAGGGCGCGATGGTGATCGAATCCTGCCGGCGCAGCACGGCGTGTCGGCCGGTCGGCGTGTCGATCGCGCGCTCGTAGACGCCGGTGACGCGCTCGCCGGGCCGGCTGATCAGGACCTCGACGTTGCCGGCGCGGCCGATCTCGGCGGCGATGCGCTGCAGCTCGCGCTGCCGCAGCTGGGCCGGCGCCGAGGGGCGCAGCTCGAAGCGGCCATCGGCGCTTGCGCGGCCGAGATCCTGGGCAATCAGCCACTGACGGCGAGCCTCGAGATCGCGCGCGGCCTCGCCACCGAATCCGCCGCGCGGCTGCAGGGTGGGATCGCCGGTGGCGACGATGTGATCGAGCCAGGTCGGGCCGTCGTAGCCCGGCAACGACTCGCCAGCAGAGCGGGACAACACGGCGAGGCGTGGCGCCGCCTGCGGCTTGCCTTCGAGGCGGTCGGCCGAGATGCGCACCACGTCGCCCCTTCGCGGCACCTTGTCGGGCGTCAGCCGGCCGAGTTCGACGTAGTGCACGCGGCCGTCGATACCGTCGACGACGGTCCAGGTGCGATCGGTGATCTCGTCGATCATGCCGACGCCGATGACCTTGCCGGTGAGCGGGTGCCGGCGGCTACCACGATCGAACAGGGCATAGCTACCGGGCATGCGCTCGACACCGGCCTCGGCCAGCGCGCGCTGCATCATCTTGATCTTGTCGGCGCGTTCACCGAGCCGGCGCAGCTTGACCTCGATCTCCGGATCGAGCGCCCAGACACCGGCTTGCTTCTCGGTGGCAAGCCCCATGCGCTCAAGGGTCCGCAAGCGTCCGAGCCGCATGGTGTGGCGCGCAGCGTCGGCCTCGTCGCGCCCGGTCAGCACCAGCACGTTGTCCTTGGCGCGGACGAGCAATGAACGGTCGAGCCGCGTCAGCCGCTCCTGGCCGACCTCGTTGCCAAGCTTGGCGAGCCGCTCGAGTTCGGTTTCCGGACCTAGCTCCAAGGTGACGAGATCCTGAGCGCGGGCGCGGATGCCGTGGCTGATGTAGTCGCGGGCCATTACGAGGTCCCGCCCCTGCGTGTCACGGCCGCGCACGACGACATGAGTGTGCGGATGGCCAGTGTTGAAGTGATCGACCGCGACCCAATCGAGCGTGGTCCCTAGATCCTGCTCCACCTGCCGCATCAGATCGCGGATGACCGGCTTGAGGTCGGTCAGCCGGGCGCCGTCCTCGGGCGCGACGATGAAACGGAACTGGTGCGGGTCCTGCTCCGAGCGCTCGAGGAACGCATGCGCGTCGGCGTCATCGCCGGCCACGTCATAGAGCCGGCCGGGCGTCCCCTCGCGCGTGGTGCCATCGCGCAGGACGTAGCGCAGGTGCGCCTGCGCCGGTCCGATGTTGCCGCCGGTCAAACGGCTGTAGCGCGCCTTGACGATCACGCGCCGGGCGCCGGGCGTGAAGATACCCGACGCCGAGATCGCGCCGTGCGCGAGCCCGCGACGATGCGCGTTCGGGTCGATGTGGCCGTTGCGCCGCAGGGGGCGGGCGGCATTGCGGACGGCCTCGCCGATCACGCGCGTGGAATGGCGGATGCCTTTGGCGCGGCCGTCGTCGCGAATGCGGCCGAGCCTGGGTTTGAAGTCGTCGTTGGACATGGCGCACTCCTGCAATTGCGGTTTGCCGCAATCGACATGTAGAGTGATCGCCAAGTTGCAAGATGGGACCGAAAACGCGTAGTTGCTTCAATGGCTTGACCGTCGCCTGACGTATGCACTGAATCGTGCATACACAAAATATAACAATAATATCAATACATTAAATCAGCCGCAGCACGTGTTCTTTATCTTGATATCCCCTCCCCCTCCCTTAAATCTGCCCGGAAATGCACTCAACTGCCCAAGGGCATCCGTTCGTTATCTCGGGTCCGAATGAAGCCGGGACGTGAAATTCGAAAAGACGTTGAATGAAAAATGCCCGGATTGCCATCGGAGAAAGCAGAGAGAACGACTGCGTAAAACCGGCTGTTGTCAGCATCACAAACTCGCCGGCGGACGATGACGCCCGGCAGAACCGCAACACAATGTGCGGCAGCGACGCTACAGGCAAACCGCGTGCCTCGCGATGCCGGAGACGAGCACGACGACGACAAATTTCAAGCGGGACGAGGCGAGGGGCCAATGCCGATGTCGCAGCACAAAAGGACTGTGCCGGAGGCTGGACGATAGCCATCGACTCCACCGCTGCAGGGCGGGTGGGTGGGCTCTTTCGGCTGCCGCAAAGCACGCAGGAAAGTAACATGCGAAGTGCCCCGCGCCGTCGCCGGCGCGGGGCGTCGCGGACCTCAGTCCTGCGGGTTCCAGATCAGGGCGTAGACGTTGGGCTCGGTCTGCCCGGCAGCCCGGCCGAGGTTGGCGTAGAGCGTCCGCGACCCGAGCTCGGGTGCGGCGATCGACAGCGCCACGTACTCCTTGCCGGAGATCTGGCCGGTGCGTATCCAGCCCGCCCCGATCTCAATGCCTTGGCTCAGCACCCGGTAATCGGGCTGGGTGGCCGCCGACTTGTCGGTGACGGGCAGGATGATGATCTCGGCCCGGACGGAGAGGGTACGCAGCTCGCCCTCGTAGCGGCCGTCGTCGCGCTTGGTGACAGATCCGATGGTAGCCATGACGTGGTCCTTTCGGTTGATCCGGCGGAGGTCCATCCCCCGCCGGTACGCGACCATCGTGGCGGGCTGGAGCCTGAGACACCCGCAGGGCCGGAACGCAGTGGAGGAGCCGGCTCTTCGCCGGCTTGTCTCGAAGGCGACGCCTGCCACACCGTCGCGTATCAATCGGCGGGGTGTGGCGTCCGCACGCACCGATGGGAGCAGCCGGCGCGAGGTAGGATCAGCCAGTACGCGAACGGATGCGAGCTGGTGTGCGTTAGTGCCCGTCCGAGGTGACGCAGCACGTCGGCACCGATCGCGGGCAGTTCCGGGTGGTGCCGTTGCGAGAAGAGAGCTACGCGCGCAACGCCGACGTGGTGGCTCGAGTGCGATGCCGACGCAGAGTATCGAACCGTCAGCCGTGGTGGCTTATCGAATGCACGATGCAGCTGACATTCGTGGTCGCAACTGCGACGCCTTCGCCATCGAAGCGATGCGCTCACGGCGAGGCGCGCGGGAGTGATCGTAACCCGGATGGGCCGAGACGCCGGCACTTCGCACGGCGGCTCGGTGGCGCGGCCGGCTTTGCCGCGCCATAGAGCACGACCGGCCTCGGCCCTCATGCCGAGGCCGGGCCCGCCCATAATCTTAGTCGTCCAGAGATCGCAATTCCGAGGATCGGAGGCATGCTGGTCCGCATCGATGGTCGCATTGACGCTGCGCGCACTGTTTATCTTGATCAATTCGATCAAGACACGGCGGCGCGCAGCGGCGCTGCCGTGCAGCACCGTTCAAGGACGGATGATCCACACAGGATAGGCGATGCCGACGATGGCAGATTGCTCGACGACGCCGAAATAGCGGCTGTCGAAGCTGCCGGCTGCGGTGCTGAGCACGAACAGCTGGCGCGGGCGCAGGTGCAGACAGCCGTGCCAGCGCGGCAGCGCGCGGCCCGCACGATCACGCGCGGGCGCGATCGCGGCCGGCCGGCCGTTGATCGAAACGGTACCGCCAAAGCGGCAGATGCGGTCGCCGGCGACACCTGCGACGCGTTTCAGCACAGGATGATAGGCAGCGAGGTACCCCCGCGAGACCGCAATGGCGTTGGCGGCGGGCGTCAGCCGGACGACGACGATGTCAAGTTCGCGCGGGGATCGATCCCGCGACAGCAGGTAGAGCCCGCGCGGCATGCTTGCGGTCAGATTGACGACGAGATGGCGGTGTGCCGGGGCGATTTGGGAGGCGGCCATCATTACGGCCAGAATCATTGTCGCGAGCAGGCTCGTCGTGCGCCCTCTGGCTCGACGAATGGCGGCGCGAGCTTTTCGACCAGGTCACGAGATCGTCGTGGTGATAGATGATCCGCCCTCCGTGCTTGCAATAGACCGGGCCGACACCGCGACCGCGCATGTTATCGAGCGTGCGCGGACGAAGTCGGAGGAAACGCGCGGCCTCCTCGAGCCTGTAGTAGGGCGAGGCCGATGAGGTGGTGGTTGGAATGGGCTTGAGCTTGGGCATGACGGCTCCTCTCGAGAACAGAAGACGCCGCGAAATTGCAGACGATGTCGCTGGCTGAGAAGGGGCGTTTACACGTCCGCTGTAAACGCCCCCCTTTTCATTCTTCAGCGCAGAAGTCTCCGATAGCCGCCGTTCATCAGGCGCTCGCCCCGCTTGATCGAACGCTTGATGCGGTCCTTCATCCCGGCCGTCGGGTCCGACCATTGGGCCGCAACGGCCGCGTCGCCATAGATGACGCGAGCGATCTCGCGACGGGTGGCGCCGGAACACTTGCCGTCCAGCGCGATCAGCGCATCGCGGAGCTCGATGCGGGTGACGGGTTTCGACTTGAGCTTTGGTGCGGCCTTGCCGGGATCGGGGAACAGGATCTCGGTCAACAGCGCGTACTCATCGATGGCTTTCGAGACCCCACTCAGGCTGACCGTCGAGAAGGTGAGGCGGACTGGTCCGAGCGTGGCCAGCGCGCCGTCGAAATGCAGGCCGATGCGCTCGGCGTCCGTCTTGAAGATGAAGTGCTGACCGCCGACGGCGTCGATGCAGAGATGCGTGTTGGCCGGCAATCGATCGACGCGGAAGTCGGCGTCGGCCGGGGAGCCGGCGCGGTCCGCTACCGCCGGCAACTCGACGAGCCGGTCAGGGGCGAGCCAGACCACGGGTGCATGGGGCGCGCGGATTGAAGGTGCGACGAAAGCTCGACACCTGCCAGGCTTCCGCGCGGCGGCAACGGCCGCGCATCCGGAACATCACCACGCCGGACGCATGTCGGATTGGTCGCGCGCGTCGAGGCCAGTCAAGCCTGGCGGCGCACTGGTAGGCGGGACAGCGGCGGAGGAACTCCCAGGCGCAATCTGGCTCGTCGAGCAACAAGACGTAGTCGTAGGCGCTGAGCGGGGGTGGCCACATGGGTCCGACGTAGAATCTCCGGCACGACATGACAGGCTCACGCAGAAGAGCTCGACAGGCTCGCGGTCTGCGGACCAGGCAACGCTGCGCCGTTGACCGGATCTCTCGGCCACGAGAGCTCGGGCGTCGTTCGGAGCCTGGAACGGCGCCGCCGCGAACGGCTGATGGCGCTGATTTCCATGCTCTAAGATTATATCAAATCGACTTACTTTTCAGGCGAAAACCAAAATAAGAGTGAAGGCTATGTTATTGATGCATCGCACAATTTTCCTATTAATGGATTCGTGAATCGGCGGTCGAAATTTTGCGTCGTCGCTTCATGACGCTCGCCGGTTATTCTCACGATCAGAATTCCGACAGAAGTGACATGAGCTGCCGCTTGGTCGTGACCGCCCCATCCTCGGCCCATTCCATGATCATCTGCGCCGTTGTCATCGGGACAACGCCGGCTTGCATCAGGCGATCGATCGCCGGCTGCTTCGTCTCGGCGTGCCAGTGTGGTGTTGCGTCCATCAGCACGGCGACGTCGATGCCCTCGGCGTTTGCGGCAAGCGCCGTGAAGGTGGCGGTGCACTCGAGCCAGAAGCCGCACAGGACAAGGCTGTTGCGATCGGACGTGGCGAGAGCCATCCCGAGCGGGCTCTCACGCCATTGAACGGATGTCGGCGGCAGGTCGTGCGTGTTGGCGGCGACAAACGGCGCTGCAAGTACGATCCAGGTCTTCGCCGGCCCGAATGTGCCGTTACTGGCTAGATGGATCGGCACGCTGGCCAGCTGAGCGGCGCGGTGCGCCGTCGCCAGTTTGTGGGTTGTCGGCGCTCGGCTTGCGGGATCCAGGCGCTCCAGATGCTCGGGTCTTGGATCGAGAAAGAGCAAAATGCTTTGGGCCGGTTTCAACAATGGCGGCATCTCGACGTGCTCCCTGTTGCAATGCCGGGATGAGACGACCGAGGCGAAAGCGGATCATCTGATCGCCGATGCACAGCGTCGTCCGGCGACACACCTCGGTGACGCCCATCCCAATCCCATGTCCCGATCGCTCGCCGCCGGCCTACTGCAGGAACTGCCTGAAGCGCCTCAGAGCGAGCATGAACAGCACCGCGCCGATGCCGAGCAGGGCCGCGAGCTGCGGCCAGACGACGTCGAGGCCTGCGCCGCGGAACAGCACCGACTGCGCCAGCGCGACGAAGTGCGTGTTGGGTGCGACCTGCATGATCTCCTGGATGATGCCCGGCATGCTTTCGCGCGGCGTCACGGCCCCAGACAGGATCTGCAGCGGGATCAGGACCATCATCAAGAGCAGGCCAAACTGCGGCATCGAGCCGGCGACGGTTGCGAGAAAGATGCCCATCGAGGCCGTGGCAAAGAGATGCAGCGCCGCACCCAGCATGAACAACGCAAGTGAGCCTTGGATCGGCACCCCGAGCAGGCCCTGGACGACGAAGGTCAGCGCCACGCTGGAGGCGAGCAGCACGACGAGCCCCATCGACCAGACCTTGCTCACCATGATCTCGAGCGGCGTCACGGGCATGACCAGGAGGTGCTCGATCGTGCCGTGCTCGCGCTCGCGGATGAGAGCGGCGCCGGTCAGGATGATCGACAGCATGGTGATCGCGTTGATCACCTGCGTGACAGCGCCGAACCAGGACTTGTCGAGCGCCTGGTTGAATCGCGATCTCAGCTCCAGATCGACAGGGAGGCTCGCTGTCTTGCGATAGCGGCTCTGAAATTCGGTGACCTCGCTCGAGACGATCGACTGGATATAACCGCCGCCGGTGAAGGCCTGCGTCATGCGGGTGGCGTCGATGTTGAGCTGGATGGTCGGCACCTTGCCAGCCAGGAGATCACGCTGGAAGTTCGGCGGGATGTCGAGCGCGAACGTGTCGAGCCCCGCATCCATGCGCCGGTCCATCTCCTGCTGTGAGATCAGCGTGGGTACCATGAAATAAGGCGGATATAATGCCGAGACCATGCGCGAGGAGACGGGCGACTGGTCCTCGTCGACTACGGCGATGGCCGCGCGGTTGAGCGTCTCGGGGATGGCGCGCGAGGTGGTATAGATCGAGAGCGTGAAGGAATAGACGATCAGCGCGAGCAGCATCGGATCGCGCGCGAGGCCGCGCAGCTCCTTGATGCCAAGCTGGAGGATGTGGGAGAGACGCATAGGTCAGTTCGCCTGTTTCCTGAGGAGGGCTGCGCTGAGTGCGATCAGGACTGGCCCGGCGAGCAGGAGCGGCCAGAACGCGCCCCACAGGTCTCCGAGCCCGAGCGCCTTGGAGAAGACGCCGCGCGAGATGGTCACGAAGTAAGTCGTCGGATAGACGCTGCCGATGACGGCACCCGCGCCGCGCAGGGAGGACACCGGATCGGTCATGCCCGAAAACTGCACGGCAGGGATGAGTGTGATTAGCGCTGTACCGAAGATCGCTGCGATCTGGCTGTTCATGAACGTCGACATGGCCAGTCCCATGCCTGTCGTCGCGATGACGTAGAGCAAAGCCGCGGCGGACAGCGCCAGAAAGCTGCCGGTCAGCGGAACGTTGAAGATGAAGACTGCGAATGCCGCCAGCATGAGGAAGTTCATGAAGGCGAGCGCGACGTAGGGGATCTGCTTGCCGATCAGGAACTCGAGCCGGGTAACGGGCGTGACGTAAAAGTTGATGATCGAGCCCAGCTCCTTCTCGCGCACGATGCTGAGCACAGCGAGCATGGCAGGTATCATTATGAGCAGCAGCGGGATCACCGCGGGCACCATGGCGACAATGCTCTTGTTATCGGGATTGTAACGGTAGCGCAGCTCGAGCTGGAAGGACCCGGCGGTGGCCGCGCTGCCGAGAAGCTCACGCGTCTTCCGCGTGAGCCAGGCCGCATGCATGCCTTGCACGTAGCCGCGGGCAATCTCGGCGCGTGTCGGCATCGCGCCATCGATCCAGGCCCCGATCGCGACGCTTTTTCCCCGAGCCAGGTCGCGCCCGAACCCCGGAGGAATCTCGATCGCCAAGCTCAACTCCCCGTTGCGCATGCGTCTGTCGAAGTCGGCGTGGTCGGTGATCGGCGCCTTCTGTGTGAAGTAGCGCGAGCCGGCGATCTGCAGGGTATAGTCGCGGCTGATCGTCGTGTCGTCACGGTCGAGCACGGCGAACGACAGGTTCTGGACATCCATGTTGATGCCGTATCCGACGACGAACATGAGGATGACGGTGCCGATCGTGGCGATCGCGAGCCGGATTGGATCGCGACGCAGCTCGAGGGCCTCGCGTTGGGTGTAGGCCAGCATCCGCCGCAGGTCGAAGCGGCGCTCGACGGGCGCAGGCGCCGGCGCCTCAGCCGAGGTTCGGGACTCGCCAGCACGCGGCATGGCTGCTGGCGGGCTGACCGGCACCGACCGCTGCGCCTCCCCGACAGCCTCCTCGAGGTAGGCGATGAACGCTTCGTCAAGAGAGCGGGCCTGTCGATTTTCGATGATCGCCGCCGGATGGTCGCTCACGAGGACTTTGCCTGCATGCATTAGCGAGATGCGGTCGCAGCGCTCCGCCTCGTTCATGAAGTGGGTGGAGACGAAGATTGTCACTTTGTCCTTGCGCGAGAGGTCCGACAGGATCTGCCAGAAACCGTCGCGGGCGACCGGATCGACGCCGGACGTCGGCTCGTCGAGGATCAGGATCTCGGGCGCGTGGATCATAGCCACGGCGAGCGACAGACGCTGGCGGATGCCGAGCGGAAGGGCATCCGGCAAGGTTTCGATCACGCCGCCAAGATCGAAGCGCTGGGTCATCTCCACGATGCGGCCGGGGATAGTACCGGGAGCGAGCCCGAACAGGCGGGCATGCAGCTCGAGGTTTTGCCGGACCGTCAGCTCGGTATAGAGCGAGAAGGCCTGCGACATGTAGCCGACGCGGCGGCGCACCTCCATGTCGCTTGGGTCGACCTCTTGGCCGAACAGGCGTGCCGTTCCGCCGCTCGCCGGCAGGAGGCCCGTCAGCATCTTCATGGTCGTCGTCTTGCCGCAGCCGTTCGAGCCGAGGAAGCCGAAGATCTCGCCACGGGCGATGCGGAAGCTGACGTTGTCGACTGCCGTGAAGTCGCCGAACCGCATCGTGAGGTTCTCGGCCTCGATGGCTGCGTCGCCATCCCCGTCGGCTTCCCGCGGCGGAATGACGACCTCGGTGTGGCCTCTGCGTCTTTCTTCGGGCAACAGCGCAATGAAGGCGTCGTCGAGGTTCCCTTTCCCGGTCTGCCTCAACAGCGCCTCGGGCGAGCCGGTCGCGAGCACGCGGCCGGCATCCATGGCAGCGAGCCAATCGAAGCGGGCGGCCTCCTCCATGTAGGCCGTCGAGACGATGACGCTCATGCCCGGCCGACTCTTGCGGATCTCGTCGATGAGCTCCCAGAACTGTCGGCGCGACAAGGGGTCGACGCCGGTGGTCGGCTCGTCGAGGATCAGCAAATCGGGATCGTGGATTAGCGAACAGCACAGGCCTAGCTTCTGCTTCATGCCGCCCGAGAGCTTGGCGGCCGGACGGCTAGCGAACGGCGCAAGCCCCGTGCTCTCGAGCAAAGCGCCGATGCGCCGCTCTCGTTCGCGCCGGTTGTGGCCGAACAGTCGACCGAAGAAGTCGACGTTCTCGAACACGGACAGAACCGGGTAGAGGTTCTTGCCGAGACCTTGCGGCATGTAGGCGATGCGCGGGCAGGTGAGCCGCCGGTGGGTGGCGTCTGCCATGTCGCCGCCGAGCGCCTCGACGCGGCCGGCCTGAATGGTGCGGGCGCCCGCGATGAGCGAGAGCAGGCTCGACTTGCCGACCCCATCGGGCCCGATCAAGCCGGCCATTGCGCCCGCCGGAATGTCGAGCGTGATGGCGTCAAGCGCGCGCGTGCGGCCATAAGACAGCGATACGCCTTCGAGCCGGGCGACCGGCCGCATAGGCGCGTGCGCGCCCTCGTCGTCGAGCAGGTTCGTCATTGGACCAGCGTCCCCTTGAGGCTAGTGGGCCACGTGGCGTCAGGTTGCAGCTGGACGTAGGCCATGCCAGGCAACCCGGTCTTCACCTGCTGGATGTGCTTGCGCAGCAGCTCTGGGGGGATCTGGGCCTTGACCCGGAACATCAGCTTGAGGCGCTCTTCCGTCGTCTCGACGCTCTTGGGAGTGAACTGGGCGACATCCGCGACAAAGGAGACGCGGGCGGGAATGATGAGTTGAGGAGCAGCGTCGAGCACCAACCGGACCTCGCTGCCGATCGCCAGCCTGCCGGCCTGAGCTGTCGGCAGGAAGAACGTCATATGGACCTCGCCGAGGTCGACGAGATTGAGCACCCGTCCCCCCGCGGCCAGCACCTCGCCAGGCTGCGCGACCCGATACTGCACGCGGCCGTCGCGTGGGGATTTCAGCGTGCTGTCGTCGATGTCGGCCTGCAACCGTTCGATGGTGGCCTTCGCAGCCTCGATCGCGGCCTCGGCGTTGATGACTGCCGACTCGGCGGCGCTGATGGCGGCTTGTGCAGCCGCCACCTGCGCCTCGGCGGCCAGGATCGCAGCCTTGCCGCTCTCCATCTTGGCGCGGTTGTCATCGAGCACCTGCTGGGACGTGATCTGCTTCGAGGCAAGCTCATCCGATCGCGCGAACCGGCTGACATTGGCGGCTTGCTCCGCCTTGCGCTGCGCCACGACGGCGACAGCGGCCTGATGCTCGGCCTTGCGTTGCACGACCTGGGCCTTGGCGCTCTCAACCCCGATCACGGCCCGCTTCAGCTGCGCCTCGGCCTCCCTCTTCTGCGCCTCGAGCACCAGAATATCCATACTGGCCAGCACCTGGCCGGCACGAACGAATTCGCCCTCGCCGACGAGGATCTCCTTCAGGCGTCCCGCCGTCTTGGTGGCGATGTCGATATCGACGGCTTCGATGCGGCCGTTGCCGCTCGCGATACCGGCGGGCAGCGCGCTGCTGGCGAGCCGCTGCCAGGCGAGCACGCCGCCCGCCAGGGCCACGGCCAGCGCGACGAGCAGCCAGCGCTCCTTGCCCTTGGCAAACGCCCGCGCGCTTTCGAGAGAGGACTGGAAGGGTTTGGCCATGACAGGTCCTTTTCCGGCAATTGGGCTTCTAGCGCGCTCCTACGGGGCCCCTTCCCGCCGCGCCTTGATTTAAGTCAACGGCCGTTGACTTTGGAGTCCCTACCGTCTATCACAGCCTTGATCCAAGTCAACGACTGTTGACCAGCCGTAGCATAGAAGTTGCGAATGGGAACATCGAACTTTGTGACGGAGCCATGCGCAAGAAGACGAGCAAGCCAAAAGCATCGACGCGGGAGCTGATCCTGCAAGCTGCCATCCTCCGGTTCTCAAAGGCCTCATACGAGGAGGTGGGGCTGCGCGATATTGCCGCCGATGTTGGCGTCGATGTCGCATACGTGCATCGCTGCTACGGCTCGAAGGAGCGGCTGTTCGCAGAGACGATCACGTCCTTGTTCCAGACACGCCGATTCCTGCAGGACAACCGGGTCGACCTCGCGTCTGCAATGACCAGGCGCGCGTTCAACCGAGGACCACGGACATCCGACGAGGTCGCTCCGTTCGAGGTTATTGTGCGATCGCTCATGAGTCCGGCGGCCGCGCCGGTTCTGCGCGACTTCATCCGCAAGGAGGTGATCGATCCGCTTGCCACCAAGCTCGGGCATTCCGACAACCGGAGAACGTCCGTGATCGTAGCTTTGCTGGTCGGCGTCGACATTCTCCGCAACGTGCTTCGGATCGAACCGATGACCGAACGCGAGGGTGGTCCACTCGAGGCCATCCTCGAAGAGGCAATTGCGCTTTTGGCCGAGGGTGAGCGCGATACCGTGCAGCCCCGCATGAATAAAGGATAAGCAGATGGACACCGCCAAGACAGCAGTCGTGACAAAGCCTGGAAAAAGGCCAGCTGCGCCCGCCGTGCCGGCGATATCGCGGCCAATGGGCCTCGAGCCGGCAACCGCCCGGGCCCCCAAGCCTCCGCCGCAGCCGGAAGAAAGCCTGGGCCTCGAGGCGTTCCGCTCCATCGACCGTATGCGCGAGGCGCTCACTGCGCAGGCGACGGGCGGCCTGTCCCCGGCTGCGCTGGCGCTCGCCTTCATGGACTGGTCGATCCATCTCGCGGTGGCGCCAGGTAAGCGTATGGAGCTTGTCTGGAAGGGCAGTGAAAAGGCGGGCCGGTTCGGCGCCCACCTTCTGTCTGCGAGCACGGGCACGCATGCGCCGCCCTGCATCGAGCCGCTGCCCGGCGACAGCCGGTTCACGGCCAAGGCCTGGCAAAAGCCACCCTTCTGCTTCTGGGCGCAGGCCTTCCTGCTTGGTCAGCAATGGTGGCATAACGCAACACGTGAGGTTCCGGGCGTCGCGCCCCATCACGAGGATGTGGTCTCCTTCACCGCGCGCCAGCTGCTCGACATGTTCTCGCCGTCGAACAATCCGTTCGCCAATCCAGAGGTGATCGAACGGACCTTGAAGACGGGCGGAGCGAACTTCATCCAGGGTTATCAGAATTGGTTGGAGGACGTCGGCAGGCTGGCGACCGGTCAGGCGCCGGTCGGCACCGAGCGCTTCGTCGTCGGCCGCGACGTCGCGGTCACGCCGGGCAAAGTCGTCTACCGCAATCACCTGATCGAGCTGATCCAGTACGAGCCGACGACCGAGACCGTGCATGCCGAGCCGATCCTCATCGTGCCGGCGTGGATCATGAAATACTACATCCTCGACTTGTCGCCGGGGAACTCGCTGGTGCGCTACCTGGTCAACCAGGGCTACACCGTGTTTTGCATCTCGTGGCGCAATCCGACCGCCGATGACCGCGATCTCACGATGGACGACTACCGGCGCTCAGGGGTCATGGCGGCGCTCGACTGCGTCAACGCCATCGTGCCCGATCAGAAGGTGCATGCCACCGGTTACTGCCTCGGCGGCACACTGATGTCGATTGTCGCTGCCGCGATGGCCCGGGCAGACGATCAGCGTCTCGCCTCCCTGACTCTTCTCGCCGCTCAGACCGATTTCACCGAGCCAGGCGAGCTCGCGCTGTTCATCGATCACAGTCAGCTGCACGTCCTCGAAAGCATGATGTGGAACCGCGGCTATCTGACGGGTGACCAGATGGGCGGCAGCTTTCAGCTCCTGCGCACGAACGACCTGATCTGGTCGCGTCTCGTCCACGACTATCTGATGGGCGAGCGCTCACCGATGTTCGATCTCATTGCGTGGAACGCGGACTCGACGCGCATGCCTTACAAGATGCATTCCGAGTATCTGCAGCGACTCTATCTCGACAACGAGCTGGCTGCGGGCCGTTTCATGGTCGACGGTCGCTCGGCGGCCATTCAGAACATCCGTGCGCCAATGTTCGTCGTCGGCACCGAGCGCGACCACGTCGCGCCCTGGCGGTCCGTCTACAAGATCCACTATCTGAGCGATACCGACGTCACCTTCGTGCTGACGAGCGGCGGTCACAACGCCGGTATCGTCAGCGAGCCGGACCGGCCCAATCGCCGCTTCCGCGTGACATTGAAAAAGGCTGACGACGTCTGCCTTGATCCGGATGAGTGGAGCGCGGCAGCCACGCAGAAGATGGGATCTTGGTGGATCGAATGGAGCGGTTGGCTGGATGCACGCTCGTCGGCCAAACGTGCGCGGCCACCATCAATGGGCGCGCCCGGGAAAGGTTACGCTTGCCTAGGCGATGCGCCCGGCACCCATGTCTTCCAACGCTGAGTCGGCGGCGGGGCGCAGGCTCAAAGGAGAATTTCTGATGTCAATCCCGAGCAGGCTTCTGTCCGGCAAGGTCGGCTTGGTCGCCGGTGTCGCCAATCCGCACTCGATCGCCTCGGGTTGCGCGACCGCGTTCCATGCCGCCGGCGCCGACCTGGCGCTGACCTATCTCAACGAAAAGGCGAAACCGTTCGTCGAACCCGTGGCGAAGAACGTGAACGCCCGGTTGCTGCTGCCTGTCGACGTGGAAAAGGATGGGCAGCTCGAGGCCGCATTTGAAAAGATCCAGCAGACGTGGGGGCGCCTCGATTTCCTCCTGCATTCGATCGCCTACTGCCCCAAGGAGGACCTTCATGGCCGGGTGACCGACTGCTCGCGTTCCGGTTTTTCGCGCGCCATGGACGTCTCGGTTCATTCGTTCATCCGCATGGCACGCCTCGCCGAGCCGCTGATGCGCGAAGGCGGCTGCATTCTGACGGTCAGCTACTACGGCGCAGAGAAGGTGGTCGATCACTACAACATCATGGGACCGGTCAAGGCCGCGCTGGAGGGAACGGTTCGCTACCTCGCTGCCGAGCTTGGACCCAAGGGCATCCGCGTCAACGCCCTCTCGCCAGGTCCGCTTAAGACACGCGCAGCCTCCGGCATCGATCATTTCGATAATTTGATCGACGAAGCCCGCGTCCGCTCCCCGGCACGGCAACTCGTGTCGATCGACGACGTCGGCGCTATCGCCGCCGGCCTCGTCAGTGCCTTGGCCCGCAACGTCACTGGCAACATCGCCTACGTCGATGCCGGCCATCACGTGATGTCGTGAGATTCGACTTCATCGATTCCAACGTCGCTTGCACAGGAACCCTGCAATGACCACTAAGAAACTGGATTGGACACCCGACCTCTCGCTGCCAGCAGGCAAGGGCGCAACCGTACAGCGTTTCACGGCAACGGATGGAGACGACCAGCTCGAGATCGACACCATGCCATGGGGCGAAGGCGATCTCACGATCAACGACAAGCCTATCGCCCATGTGGCCGACGAATTGAGTGGGGGAGACGCCTTCCGCGATCTCGAGGTCATCGCCGAGGAGATCGAGGGTGAGAAGGCGGCTGCCGCCGCCAGAGCGGACACCGGCCGCAAGGCAGGGCAGACGTGATGCAGTACATCGAGAACAAGACGTTCGACGAGCTGAAGGTCGGCGACACAGCAGCGATCACGCGTACGCTCCGGCAGCAGGACATCGAGCTGTTTGCGGTAATGTCTGGCGACGTCAATCCGGCCCACGTCGACGAGGAGTTCGCCAAGTCCGATCTCTTCCACAAGGTCATCGCACACGGCATGTGGGGCGGCGCTCTGATCTCGGCCGTGCTCGGCACCGAGCTGCCCGGTCCAGGCACCATCTATCTCGACCAGTCACTCAGCTTTCGCCGCCCGGTCGGTCTCGGCGACACCGTCACCGTCCGCGTCACGGTGCGCGAGAAAATTCCCGACAAGAAGCAGGTCGTGCTCGATTGCGTGTGCACCAACCAGGCCGGAGAGACGGTGATCAAGGGCGAGGCGCTGGTGATCGCCCCGACACAGAAGGTGCGCCGGCCACGCGCTGTTCTTCCCGAGGTCCATCTGCATGAACGCGGGGCCCGCTATCGCCAGTTGATCGAGGCCGCGCATAAGTGCCAGCCGATCCGAACCGCGGTCGTGCACCCGTGCGACGAGGTCTCGCTCGTCGGCGCACTCGATGCGGCGGCCGACCGGCTGATCGTGCCCGTTCTAGTCGGCCCGCAAGCCAAGATTCGCAAGGCGGCTGACGCTGTTAAACGCAGCCTGCAAGATATCGAGGTCATCGATACACCGCACAGCCATGCAGCTGCAGCGCGTGCCGTCGAATTGGCTCGCGAGGGCCGCGTCGAGGCGCTGATGAAGGGTGCGCTGCACACCGATGAGCTGATGGGCGCCGTCGTCAAGACCGATACGGGCCTCAGGACCGAGCGACGCATGAGCCACGTCTTTGCGCTTGACGTGCCGCACTACCCCAAGCCGCTCCTGATCACGGACGCTGCGATCAACATCTACCCTGATCTCGAGACCAAGCGCGACATCGTGCAAAACGCCATCGATCTCGCCCACGCCCTCGGCATGGCCGAGCCGAAGGTCGCGATCCTCTCGGCCCTCGAGACCGTCTACCCCAAGATCAACTCGACTGTGGAGGCTGCCGCTCTGTGCAAGATGGCCGAACGCGGACAGATCACCGGTGGCCTGATCGATGGCCCGCTCGCGTTCGACAACGCCGTGTCGAAGGAGGCGGCCAGGACCAAAGGGATCGTCTCCGCGGTTGCAGGAGATGCCGACATTCTGGTCGCACCAGATCTCGAAGCCGGCAATATGATCGCCAAGCAGCTGATCTACCTCGCAGGCGCCGACGCCGCTGGCATCGTCATGGGCGGCCGCGTGCCGATCATGCTGACCAGTCGTGCAGACGGCGCACTGGCGCGGCAGGCTTCATGCGCGCTGGCGCAGCTCGTTGTCCATCACAGGACGCGAGGTGCGCAATGACCAGCGCCGTCTTGATACTCAATGCGGGCTCGTCGAGCATCAAGTTCGCGCTCTACGAGACCGAGCGCCTGGAGGTTCTTTGTCGCGGCGCGATCGATGGCATCGGATCGACGCCGCGCTTCACCCCGAAGGGGACAACAGCCGTGCGGCTGACCGAAGCCCCCGCGCTTCCGCAACCCGCTACACACGACAATTTGACGGCTTGGTTGCTGGACATGCTGCGAACGCGTCTGCCGGACGTGACGATCACGGCCGCCGGCCATCGCGTTGTCCACGGTGGCGCCAGGTTCAATGATCCCGTCCGCGTCGATGACGCCGTCATGGCCGAGCTCGATCAATTGGTGAGCCTCGCGCCGCTGCACGAGCCACACAACCTCGCGACCATCCGTGCCGTTACAAAGGCCTGGGGCCAGCTGCCGCAGGTGGCATGCTTCGATACCCAGTTCCACCGCACGCAGCCGCGCCTCGCCCAGATGTTCGCGCTGCCGCGCGAGCTGACCGACGAGGGTGTGCTCCGGTACGGCTTCCACGGTCTGTCCTACGAATACATCGCCAGCGTCCTGCCGGAGCATGCCGGCCCGCGCGCCGATGGCCGCGTGATCGTCGCCCATCTCGGCAACGGCGCCAGCATGTGTGCGATGAGGAATCGGCGGAGCGTGGCCAGCACGATGGGGTTCACGGCGCTGGACGGTCTCATGATGGGCACGCGCTCCGGCGCGCTTGATCCCGGGGTGGTCCTACACCTGTTGCAGCAGAAGGGCATGACACCAAACGAGGTTGCCAACCTGCTCTATAACAAGTCGGGGTTGCTCGGCGTGTCCGGGATCAGCGCGGACGTCCGCGACCTCGAGGACAGCAATGATCCACCTGCTGCCGAAGCGCTCGATCTTTTCGTCTACCGCGCCGCCCGCGAGCTCGGTGGGCTCGTTGCCATCCTCGGCGGACTCGACGTGCTCGTGTTCACGGCCGGCATCGGCGAGCACTCGGCGTTCATGCGGCGCCGCATCTGCGAGCACTTCGGCTGGATGGGCGTCGACATCGATGCCGCGGCCAACAGCCGGGGCGCAGCCCGCATCAGCGCCGCCACCTCACGGGTCGACGTGCTGGTCATCCCAACTGACGAGGAGTTGGTGATCGCGCGTGCCACGCGTCGGCTGGCTCTCGCGGAAGGAGTGACCCCATGATCGTCATCACACGCAATGGCAAGACCACAGTCATCACCGGCTGGCGCGCCTGGCTGGTTGGCACTGTAGTCTTTCTTGCGGCGTGGTTGGTATTCGCCGTCCTCGTCTTCTTTTGGATCGGCGCGGCCCTGACCCTGGCCATCGTGGCGCTGCTCGCACTGCCGGCCCTGCTCGTTGTCGGCGTTATCCAGATGTGGCTGGGCGGTCGCGCACGATGACCTCAAGAGAGCCGTATCTCACTCAAGAGAGAGCCCCGCTCAGACCTTCAGAAACTGCACCATTAGACAGCAACGCTGCGACAAAGGATACGAAATGCGGCCTCCTCACCGCGAAACCCATCTGATTGATCGTGTCGGCTGGCTCCGTGCTGCTGTCCTGGGTGCCAACGATGGCCTCATCTCTACGGCCAGCCTGATCGTTGGCGTCGCGGCTGCCTCGCCGTCACGCAACGAGGTCTTGGTAGCCGGAGTAGCAGCAGTGGTGGCGGGCGCCATGTCCATGGCTGCGGGCGAGTACGTGTCAGTGAGTTCTCAGGCCGATACCGAAAATGCCGATCTTGCGCGCGAGAGGCGAGAGCTTGCGGAGCAACCCGAGGCAGAGTTGGCTGAGCTCGCGCAGATCTACGTCGATCGCGGCGTCGAGGCTGACCTGGCTCGAAAAGTGGCACAGCAGATGATGGCGAAAGATGCGTTCTCAACGCATGCTCGTGACGAGCTTGGTCTGGCGCCGCATGTGACCGCACGTCCCGTGCAGGCTGCGTTTACGTCGGCCTCGACGTTTGCCGCAGGTGCGGCATTCCCATTGGTGGTCGCATTGCTGGCGCCGACGCGCGGGCTAACGTGGATCGTATCAATCGCTTGTTTGATCGGGCTTGCGGCACTTGGTGCCATTGGGGCGCGCCTCGGTGGATCGAGCATCTTGAAGCCAACGCTTCGCGTTACGTTCTGGGGCGCGGTCGCCATGGCAGCGACCGCGATCATCGGCGCGCTGGTTGGACGCGCCGTATAGTTGACGGTCGGCCACAGTCATCACAATACATATGCATGTAGTCCGTAGGCGGTGTAACCATGGAATTGCTCAGCATTATCATTGCGCTCATATTCGTCGCTTCTGCGCTTCAGCCGGTTATTCAAGGACGGCTGCTGGCGGCGAGGAGAGCCAATCAGATAGCAGCGATCGAAAAGGAGCGGGGGTCGCGCGTCATAACGATGATCCATCGTCAGGAGACGCAGAACCTGTTGGGCTTTCGGACGAGCCGCATGATCGATCTCGAGGATGCCCAGCAGATCATTCCAGCGATCCAGGAAACTCCGGCCGGCACGCCCATCGACCTCATTCTGCATACGCCAGGCGGGATGGTGCTGGCCGCGATGCAGATCGCGCGCGCCGTCAAGGCTCATCCGTCAAGAGTCACCGTGCATGTGCCGGTCTATGCGATGTCGGGGGGCACGCTGATTGCGCTGGCGGCCGACGAGATCATCATGGATAATTTCTCGGTGCTCGGCCCGATCGATCCGCAGATTTCCGGTCTGCCAGCCGCGAGCCTTGTGGAGGTGAAGAAAGAGAAGCCAATTGCGGAGATCAGTGACTTGACGCTGGTGCTAGCCAACATGGGTGAAAAGGCTCTGCGCCAGGTCAAGGCGGGCGCCGTTGAGCTCATCGGCGATAGGATGCCAGCAGAGCAGGCAGCAAGCCTTGTCGACAAGCTCGCAGGCGGTCAATGGACACACGACTATGCGCTGACGGCCGAAGAAGCGAAGCTCATGGGCCTCAATGTCAAGATCGGCATTCCGGCATCGATCCTAAATCTGATTCGCCTCTATCCTCAGCCAATCCGCCATGCACCAGCGATCGAGTTTCTGCCACAAAACCCTGCTCGTAGCCCCGAAGCGCCTCGACCAGCGAGCGCGCAATGAGCGCAGCGCTGCTCGCACTGCCGGCCGTCATGCTCGTCGACCTCCTGCGGATGTGGATGAGCAAGGACCATCGATCATGAGCGCACCAACCCCTCCAGAAGGTTCTGCCGAGCCGTCGGGAAACTCCGAGGTGAGGGCCATCCTCGCCCGCATGCGCAGCCTTGAAACCGAGCTCGATGCGGCATTCGAGCGGGCACGCGCCGAGCTGCGGCTGCGTATCGAGCGGGATCGGGTCGTCTTTGAGGAGCACATCCTCAAGCGTCATCGCGAGCTTAAGATCAGGCTGCTCGACTACGTCCGCGGCGCGCGGCTTATGGTGGTTGTGACGGCACCATTCATCTATGCCGTCATCGTCCCAATCGTCATCCTGGATCTGTTCGTGACGCTCTACCAGGCCACTTGCTTTCCCGTTTACGGCATCTCCAAGGTCCGGCGCCGTGACTACATCGTCTTCGATCGGCAGAACCTCGCCTATCTCAACGCGCTCGAGAAGCTGAATTGCGCCTATTGCTCCTATGCCAACGGCCTGTTCGCCTACGTGCGGGAGATCGCGGCACGCACCGAGCAGTATTGGTGTCCCATCAAGCACGCGCGGCGATTGATCGCTCCGCACGCCCACTATGCCGACTTCGTCGCCTATGGCAACGCCGAGGAGTATCACCGACAGCTGGAGGTGCTACGGAGTAAACTCGCCGCCATGGAAAACGCTTCAGATGGCGACCCAAATCTGCGAACCTGACATTGTGTTTTATCCACCAGTCTCGTCCACGAGTGTCCCTGCTGCGGAGCAGCCCATCGTGCGATAGTGCCGCGTGATGGACGATTGCGCGTGGCGTCCGCTCAATCAAAATTTCGGCGCGCCCTTTTGCCAAGGGTACCCGCTCCGCGCAAGCGCCCTGGCCCGCTGGAAAAGCGCCTGCATGTAGTCGCGGTCGAATGCTTCTTTCGAGGGCTCGTTGAAATCCGGCGGAATTCCGGCGAGGTTGAATTCGGCGTTCGCGCGCGACGCGGTCTGATAGATGCGGGCGAGATCGCCCTGGCTCTGGTTCAAGATGAGCGTGCTCAGCGTACGTCCACCAATTGCAATCGTGGTGGCCTTCGCGGGTTCATACGCCGGCCCGAGCTTGGCATTCCGGATGACGTAGATGCGCCGCAGCGGCGGTGCTTCATAAAAGCGGTCGAAGTCGGTCAGTGGCAGTTGGGTCGGCACCAGAAAGACTTGGCGCGTCGGACCACCATCGACATGCATTTCTTCGAAACGATGGCCGCCGGCTACAACCTCGATGTGAACCGGCGGGAACACGCCAGGGATCGAGGCTGATGCGAGGACGACCTTGTGGAACAATGCCAGTGCCTCAGGCGTGCCGCGCGCGGCGATCTCGCCCATATTCCAGATCACCGGGCGCTGCGCATCGAGATTGGTAGTGCCGATCAACAGCATCCGGCCCTGCCTGTACTCGCGCGCGATCGCCCTGAACATGCGCTGGTCGACGTACTTGGCGATGAGTTCGGCGAGCGGTGCACTGTCGGCGAGCGCCGTTCCACCAAACAGCCCGGTCACGACCTGCTTTCGGAGCAGGTCTTCCGTCGCGTAGAGCGTGAACATCTCACGCAGCTGCCGGTCATGTTCCCGGCCCAGAAAGGCGAAAGGAGCGATGAGCGCGCCCGCGCTGACGCCAGTAACAACCTCGAAACGCGGGCGCGTGCCGGCGTCGGACCATCCAACGAGTAGGCCGGCACCAAACGCACCATCAGCGCCGCCGCCTGAGAGCGCCAGCATGTTGACGATGGGGCGGCCACTTTCGCGCGTAGGCGCCACTGCAAAACGCCCCATTCCGGGCAGCCGCGCGTGCGGGATCGCGGCGGCATCACGCGGCGCGACGTCGCCCCACCCGCGTATGCCGTCCAGGCCCGCAACGTCGGCCTTGTCGACGAGTGCCAGCGGCACCGCATTGCGCGCCACGCCGACGGCACAACCGGTGAGGAGCGTCGCGGCCAGCAGTACGCCGCCGAGACACCGCACCTGTCCGAGAAATGCATGCAAACCCATCATTCCCCCGGATTCACATCGCTCAATCGGATCAGGCGGTAGCCGTTTCGTATAGCATGCGCTTGCAGCGGCGCATGCCGCCGGAATGCCACGCGCGACGTGTTTCGAGCCCGATCCGCGCGGATCGCCGGCGAATTGCGATCAGGGCGAGCGCGTCGGTGGTCCAACTCTTCGATCTAAATTCGGCCATGAGCGTCGCGCGCTGTGTTTTGGCCGGCTGAGATCGCACGCCATCTGCAGGCTCATGCGACATCGTGACGTCTCACTCTATCGCAAGAGAAATGTGGGGAAGATTGAGGGGTGCCACTTCGGCGAGGGCATATTTTATAGAAAAAATGCTTACTCAAAGTCTTGGTGGAGCCGCGGGCCGAAGTTCTCGACTTTGCACTGCTGCGGGGTAGGCAGAGTATCAAGGTCCATGGAACGACCTGTGTTCAAAGACCCGGCAGGCGGTCCTGCTCTCGCGTCATCGGCTCGGAGCCGTACTTTCCTGCCAGGTCGCGCACGCGGCGGGCCATCAGGTCGGTCAGAGCGTCGAGCGTCTTGTCGCTCATACCTTCGGACTTGCAGGCCGCGAGGAGTGAAGCGGCTTCGTCGGGCAGCCGGGCGAGAATATCCCGGATGTGTGCCATCATCTGGTCGGCGCTGTAACCGCACTTGCGAGCTTCGTCCTGCCAATGGCGGGGGAAGATCTCCTGAAAGAAATACATGCGATCAACGCTCATGGCGAGGCGGTCCTCCCGCTTGTTCTTCGAGTAGGGAAGCCAGCTCGCGATATCGTACAAGGGGGCGAGGCGATAGCGTCCGCCGGCCGCCAGCAGCAGACCGTAATTTTTGCCATGAGCGTCGGTGCCGGCGATCACGAAATTGTACGCGCACGCGCGCATGAAGCGGTCCCGGTCCTCGCTCGGCCGACCAGAGCCCGAGAGCAGCTCCATGACCTGACGCATCCCGGGGCCGCCATCACGCTGATACTTGTTGCGCGGATCGACCATAAGAGCCTGACAGCAATCCTCCTGGTGGACGCGATGGACCTCTCCGCCAGGGCTATCGATTGGCAGGACGCGCTTGCCGGCAAGACGGCGGCGGTCGTAGCGCTCGACGACGACGACCGGGATGTCGCCGAAAACCTCGACCCACGTTCGTGGTGCCGGCAGCGACAAGCGCGGGGCGAGGCGCTGGCAGAACATCTCGTTCTCGACCTGTCCTTCGAGGCCCGTGATCGGCGGCTTGAGAATATGGGTCGACGGCGTCCGTCCGCGCGGCTCGTACCATTTGTCGTTGACCCGATATAGCGCTTTCTTCCGCTGCGCTCCAGCCAGAGAAAACTGTCCGCCGCCCTTGGTGAACTGAGTCGCACCGGGATCGCGAACGAGAGCTGCAAAGCTCTCCGCGAGAACCTCGCGGGAAAGAGGCGTGATGCCTTCACGCCTCCTGAGTGCGTCCGCGTGCGCGGGCGAGACCATCTGGATGGCGCCCTGCAAGTCCTCACCGACTTCCGAGAGCAGGGCGAAGGGATTGCGCGGACTGACCCCGAAACGCTTCCCCCAGTTCGTCAGGGTGTCGTCGTTGTCCGGAAGCAAGCCCCACATGAAGGGGCGGATGGCCTTGTCCACGTGCTCGGCGACGGACAACGGCATCGAGACCGACAAGGGGATGGCGCTAGGCGCCTTACGGTATGCATCGCCGTAGGTGAAGTGGAACTTACCGCGGCTGTCCTGGGTGACCTCGCCGATCTCCGCACCGTCGATGAGGACCATGAGGGTCTTCGTCATCGGCGCCCCCGTTTCGTCACCGCAGGCGTGCGAGGCTCCCTGAGGGCCTTCGGAGTAGAGAGGCCGGTATCTGCGATATCGTCGATATCGATGGTGTCGGTCGGCGTCTCGACGAGATCGCCGCCGTCGATCGGACCATCCGTCTGTGCCGTCAAGGTGATATCGAGTTCGGCAAGCGCACGCAGCACGAGATCGAGCCGGGCCGTCGGTTTGCCGCCCTCGAACTCGTTGATCCAGAGCCGTGAGACGCCGAGCCGCCGGGCAAGGTCGTCCTGGCTCATGGACCTCGCTTTGCGGGCTGCCTTGACCAGCAGACCGATGTCGCTCGGGCGGCGAATGAACACATCGACTCCTTGTAAGCGATCGCTTTCCTTCTGGCATTGTATGCGAACGCTTACAAACAAACAATGAAAGTTTTCGCTTACATTCTACAGATGTAATCGATCGCTTACATTGACTACGAAAGGGCGGCAGCGCGTGCGCTCGCCGCGCTGCCGATCAGGCGCATCAACTCGGCCTCCCACAGGGCCAGGGCTTCGCGCTTCTCCTTGTCATAGGCATAGCGGTTGTAGACGGCTTCGGTGATGCCGCGGCTCTGCGGGCTGTGGTTGAGCACGAGCGAGCGGACGTGGACCGCGATGCCGAGCCGAGCCATCTCTGTACCTACAGTGCGCCTGAGATCGTGTGGAGACACGGTCGGGATCTTCAGCTCGTTGACCAGCCTCGCCATGGCTCTCGTGATCGACAGCGGCGTGAGGTGTGCGCGCGGATTGTCTGCAGAGGCGAACACGTAAGGGCTTTTCGCCGGCGCGGCGACGATTGCCCGGACGAATTCCTCGCAGGCATTGGGACACAACGGCACGCGATGCAGAAGGCCATTCTTGGTCCGCTCGCCGGGGATGGTCCAGACGGGCTCCGGCCCGTGCAGCTCGAGCTCGGATTTGAGAGCGCCCACGACCTCGGTCCTTCGCTGCCCGGTCAGGAGCAGCAGACGCAGGATGGAGCGAGTCGAGGGCGAGAGAATGCGGCCCTTCTCTGCGCGCGCCATGTGCTCGCCGGTCATCGTCTCCATGTGGTCCAGGGCATTCCAGAAAACGTTGATATTGACGCGCGTGAGAACGCGCTCGCGCGGCTTGCGGGCGGCAGCCTTGCGCATCCGGGCGACAGGGTTGAACTCGAGCATGCCTTCATCGAGCCCCCAGTTGAAGATGCGGCTCAAGAGAACCATGACCCGGTTGGAGGTGAGCGGGGTCGCCTTCTTGGCCACCACGTCCCGGAAGCGGCCGAGATCGAGGCGCGTCAACTCTCGCACTTTGCGTTTGGCGAATTCCGGCTTGATGTGGCAGCGGAAGGTGATCTCGTCCGTTGGTGCCCGCGCCAACTTCAAGGTGGCATAGCGCGTGTGCCACTCGTGGAAGAGATCGCCGACGGTCATCTCGTCGGCGCGCCGGAACTCGCGCTCACCGTGCGGGTCTCGCTCTTTCACGTCCACTTCGACGTCAACGGATTTGGCCCTCTCTGTGGCGGTCGCGAGCGGCGTCGAGGTCGCGTCGCCGATCCGGTACCACCGCTCTCGCCGGGTCTTGCCGGACCCGATCTGGTAGCGGGCGTACCAGGTGCGAACTCCGCTCGGGCTGACGTAGAGCCAGAGCCCCGGCACGCCTTCGATCCGGTAGCGCGTCTTTTTCCCGTCGACCGGCTTGGCGGCAAGGATCTGCCGGTGATTGGCCTTCAGAGTGGGCATGACGAGGCACCCCTGACCTCTTTTTCATGCAGTTCTGACTTTCACCCGTTCACGCAGGGTTCACGCAGAAATGCATCGCTTGACGTGTTCGGGGGTTGTCGCAAGACGCCGATGAAATGTCAATTTATGCATGTATTTCCTACGCTTGATTGACACATGGCGGAACATACCAAAATATCGAAAAACATGCCTGAGGCAAATCGCACTGCAGAGGTCAGGGGTTCGATTCCCCTCGGCTCCACCAACAAAATCAACGACTTAGTCGACTTCGCCGTCGCATGGCAATTCGCCTAGCAAACACATAGCAAACATGCTCGCGGCGTTGCGTTCTCACGGTTTGTCGAAGACGTGGTCACGGTGCCAAGAGAGCCACAGTCGATGTTGATCGTTTAGGGGGAGTCTGGCGACCACTCCGTGATTGAGAAAGGCACAGGTCGCAGGCTCAAGTCGTTTCGAGAGAACAGGGTTGCCGTCATCGTTGAATGTTGCGAGGCCTTTGTCGAAGGCGGCGTCCCATAGCGCCGACAGAAGCAGTCCGTTGTGGACGTTCAGCCGATCCGCATCCGTCTCACAGTCGGCCCAGGGTTTGATGTGAGAGGCACGCAGGAGTGCTGGTTCCGTGATACCTGTCAGCGGACATCGTCCCCCCCAGTAGGTCAGCAGCCGGTCACGAAAGATATTTTGCCCGACGCGCTGCACAACGAGGCGCTCGGCCTCGGTATTGCGCGGTAGACTTGCGATCTCCGCAACGAATGCCTCCAACGGGCCGTCGGGTAGCGTGACGGCCAAAGCGTAAACTCGGCTGAGCGCGTCATAGAGCTTTGTCAGGGTAGGAAAGCTGTATCTGGCTAGACCTGGACCAGGGAGCGCAGATTGCGTCAGGCCCAGTTCCGCCGCCACGCCCGCGTGATCGATGGCAATATGCCAAGGCCCCTGGGGTCCGGTGGCAGCGAGAAATACTGACCCCTTGGCGGTTGTGGAGCCCCAACGAGACCAGCCCGCGCTCTCCTCGAATTTCCGCCGATAGCCGTTCTGCCAGGTCGCCTTCTGGCATTCTGTGGCGACGATGTAGCCCTGCGGCGATTCGATCATCACATCCCCATCGCAGTGAATTCGCCGATGGCGTCCATCCGGTCCCAGGCTGCGAGGACGAGGCGGCGCGTGCGGTATTCGCCGTGTTGACGGATTTCCTTTTCCTTCAACACGCGAAAGGTCTCCGAAGGATAGTCAGGGCCTTTCACGTCGGTAGGATCGAGGATGTAGCGCAGCTCGTCGCGGGTCAGGCCGTAGGCGCGAGCGTAGAAGGCATCGAGATCCGCGCGCAGGCATGCTCTGCGGAACTCGTCCCATGCAAAAGGAGGTCCATCATAGCCTAGATCGCGGGCAAAGGGAGTTAAGCTGAGAGAAGTGAAGGTGAGCTCTAATACTCGGGGACAAATGAACTCCATCATCACATCAGAAGCTTGACCGGGCGGCGGAAATGGAAGTTGCTCAAGATAGAAGAAGTTTATGTTGGTACCCCCAATTTTCTGACGGGCAACATAGTCCAGAACCAACGAAGATGCTGCTCCAACAAAATATACCACCTGCCCCACCGGAAGATGAGCGCCCGGGAAAATAACATGTTCACTATTTCCCACCGCACCTAGCGGAAAAATGGTTGGTATAATCGTTCTCTCATCCGTCACTCTCGCGATTTTTCTAATGCCAATAAGCCATTTGAACTTCCAGCCTTGCTTTTCGATGCGTTTGGTAATCTCCTCGATGGGGACCCAGAAACGTGGTAGGGGCTCATAATCAGGATCGGCTTTGGATCGGGCAAATCCACCTTCGTTGCCTTGATCCTCATCAGGTGACGGCGCCCAGCGGTGATCGAAAATATGAAGCATCTTTGCTTCGAATAAAGGCAGGAACGCTACACTGCCCGATTCAGACGAGAACCATGCATTACCCTCAAGACTGAGGCTGCGAGTTTGCAAATCTCTTTGTGAGTTAAAAAAACCAGAATCTCTTGTCATATCGAACAGCGTGCTCGCATGCGAAACTACCCACGGATTATGCGAGACCCCCGCGCCCTTCTCGATAAGAATTGGATTGTTTTGGTAAATTTTAAGCGTTAGCTCGGCGTCTGCGCGAGAACGAAATACGGGTGCGGTTTTGGTGTTCGGATTAATAGTGGCTATTTGCTCTGGCGTCAGAGTAAAACACCGCTCAGGTTCCGTTAGCTGCGGCGTTTCCTTGATAAAGTATGCGAAACTGGCCATCGGCTCGTTGCGGCCTAAAGTTAGAAGGCAAAATTTAAAACTTCTGTGAACGGTTGGAAAAATGGGGCCAGAGTTCTCAAAATCGACAAGACATGCCAATCGTCGCTCGTCCACCAAATAGCCGAAGAAAGGTGCCGTGAGTGCATCGGTAGCAATGCCGGTAGGCACGATAATCCCTGCTCTTCCGTCATGCCGTTTTAAATTGTTGAACAGCTCCGAGAAGAGTGCGTAAGTATTTACATCTCCACGTCCGCAAAATGGAAAGCGTCCACCATCTTCTCCAGGCAAGAGCATGAACGTTGAAATGGCTTCCGCCTCTCGGCGGGCGCTTTCAAACTGTGAGTAAAGATTCCGCTCGCTGCTTTCGAGTGGCGCATTTCTAAGCGCAGAAATTAGCAGCGACCGAACTTTGGCGCTCTTTTCGCTTCCTATTTCTGGATCACGAGACGCAAAGTATTCATGTTCCTGCACCTTTATCCGCTCCCACGGCGGATTACCCAAGACCACGTCGAACCCACCCCGATGCATGATATCTGGGAATTCTAACGGCCAGTGCAATGCACGAGCGCGTCGCGCGGCCTTGGGCGCTTCCGACATCGTGGAGCGAACTTTGCGCCGATGAAGGGCCGCCCAAACATCTTCGGTCGTAGGCACGATGCGGCTTGATGCTCCTGCGGCGGCACCACCTACTTTGGGCTGCAGAAATGCTGCAACATACAGATCCGCCGCCGCGGTCGCGCGGACAAAAGCCTCACTCTCGCTCAGCTCATTGTACCGGACGGCCTTAGCCCCGATCTGCTCTACCGTATCTTCAGGGAGGTCACGGAAGCCCGAGAAATCCAACGCTAGCGGCTTCATCTCAGGCATGGCCGACTTCCCGGTGCCAAAGTCGAACCCGCCTTGCCCCGTTCTGGCTTCACGGTTGGCCTGCAGGTAATATTTGGCAGTATCTTTATCGTCACCGGTCAGCGGTTTGTAGGCGGCATCGGGGATGCCGTCTTGAAGCACATTGAGGTCGAATACGCCTAGGAGAGCATCACCGCAACGAATCTGCGCGTCGAAGAAGCCGAGCGGCAGTCCTGGATCAACCGTTTCGATCCAGAGCGCTACCTTGGTCAGCTCGACCGCCATCGGGTTGCGGTCCACCCCGTGCAGGCAGGAGCGCGCAACATCGCGAAGTGCGTGGCGATAGTCCGTAACAGAGGGCGTGCCCGTTGATCGGTGACGAGCTACTCGCGTAGCAATGCGCCTCGCGGCGGCTAGCAGGAAATGGCCGGAACCACAGGCAGGATCGATGATGGCCAAACTGAGCAACGCCTTTACGGGATCCTTCGCTTCCGCCTCCGTCTTGTCCAGCACCGGATCGAGGGCTGTATCGAGGAGCGCCTGCACAAGGCTGTCGGGCGTGTAATAGCTTCCTGTCGTTTTACGTTGGTTGCCCTTCTTTTCAGCCGCTTCATGCGCAAAGAGCAATTGTCTGCCATCTGGAGAGATCTGTGGCTGAAGCTCCAGGAGGCTTTCATAAACGGATCCAAGTTCTTCGGTCTCCATGGCCCTCCAATTGACCGGCACGACTGCGCCGTCATGGGTTAGCCATGAGAGCCGGTATAGTGCTGCCATGAAGGCACGGTTCGAGATCTGAACCGTTTCGAGCTCCGGCAGTTGATGGGCCGAGAACAAGCCGCCAAGCGGAGGCAACCCAAGTAACGACTGACCTTGGGTCAGTGCCTTGAAAACAATCTTCAGCCCCTCGAAACGATCGTGGTGTCGGTCCCAAGAACTACGACGAACAGCGTTCGCCCGAAGGTGGGCTAGACTGTAGCCTTCGAGATACAGCCGTCTCGCCTCCGCCGCCGCATCAGGTGTGTGGAGCAAATTGCGGTCTTCGGCCACCATCAAGAATATGAGCCGGTAGACAAGGCGGAGCAGCTCGTTGAACCACTCCGTTAACGGGAGGTGACCAGAGGCTATGCGTTGACGGAGATCTGGATTGGCCTCCAAGAAACCTGAACCGAGTAGCTTGAGGGCTTCCTCAACCTGCGCTGACAGCTTTTCGCGCGCAACCTCACCTTCTTTGGCTCCTGCATCGCGCCAGTGTTCGAGGGCACAGTCGGCCGTTGGAGAGCCAGCTTTGCCGAACCTGCTGCGGTGGATGATCAGCCAAAGTACGGCAAAAGATGCGACATCCTCAGTCTCAAAAATCTGAGAGAGATCCGCCTCGATGTAGGCAGGTCGCGTAAGCGACGCGTTATCCCGCAGGAGTCGAAGAGTTGTGCCGTTCGTGGCAAGACCCCAAAGCGCATCCTCGCGCTCATTCAGCCAATCTTGGAGTGCGAATGCTGCGGAGCGTCTGCGATCAGTAGAAAGCGTTGTGCTGGCGCGATCAAGGGCATCGGCGTGGGGCACAACGACGATGGGCACCCTGCCCTCGCCTGCCATGTACGCCAATGGGAGTTGAGCGTCTTTCAGGTCATTGAAGCCGAACGTCTCTGATAGGAATTCGCGAACAAAGCGCGCGGTACCAGAGGCCGAGGGAGTCGCCTGCTTTGCAAACGCGTCGTAGTGCGCCTGTCCTACGCGAAACGCCAATGAGATCTCGTCGCGTAGGTTTAGGCCCTTCCGAATCCCGTAGTCTGCTTCGCTTTGCTCGGTAGCTTCGCGCCGGTCGATGGCGGCGACCATCGCAGGAGATATGAGGTTGCCTTCGAGGGTGAGGGAGGCGAAGGCAGATATGTCCGTAACTGGTTTGCGTGCCATGGTTCACGCAACCGCCGGCAAAAGAACAAACAGACCGATCACATCGGGTGGCAGTGCGGGCTCCACAGTAACCCGGGTCGTGCTGCCTGCAGCGCCACGCAGCCGTGCGTGGTCTTGCAACAAGGCTGTTGCGCGCGATCTCGCGTGGTCGGCAATCGGTCCGGTCAAAAGGCTACTCGATAGTTCGGCATGAGCTTGCGCGATCAGACGGTCGCGTGCGGCCGGCGCCAAGTCCTGGCTTGCATATGTGCCTAGTAATGATCGGGCCGCGCCTGCTTCTGAAACCACCTCTGAGTCGGCAATCGCAACGAGCCCTGCCTCTTCAGCAAGCAGGAGCCGCTCCTGACGCCCGTGGATGACAAGTTTGAATCTGAGCCGCAGAAGCACGACAAGCGTTCGCTGCTTCACAGCGCTTGTTGGCCAAGCGCCTACGCGCCCCATGCCAAGCCCCGGCAATGCGGAGGAATCGAGTGCGCCTTCGAGCAGGGCTTCTGCGAGAGTGGCGGTGAGTGGATGCGTGCGGGTAAGAACGGAAGCGCCGCTTGGTGCCGGCTCGGCCTCGACCAGCTTCTCAGTCCCTTTGATGCCGCGCTGCTGCAGGCGATCGCGAAGCGGCGCTGGTAGAGCATGAATGTGAGCTGCTGTGAATGTCTTGCGTGTTTCGAGCGGTGCATCGAAACGCTTCATGGCTGACGCAACAAAATTCCGAGCCTCCTCTGGTCCACCTAGAAGCAATTTGGCCCTTTGCCATTCGGGCACGACCTCTGCCGGTTTCAAGGCGTTTTGGGCAAATCGAGCGCGCGACCGCTTCTCGTTTTCTTCGGCATCACGCCAGCGCGCTTCCATATCACGTGTGCTATCGGCGAGCCTTAGATCCAGAGTTAGCTGTCTATGCTTGCCTCGCCTCAGCATCATTGCTGCCATGAGCGCGTCAGTGACTGGTCCTCGCTCCTCAGGGAGCGGAACAGTCACACCAGTGGCCAAGCGTATGGCTTCCGCTTTGCGAAGGATTACCTCTAAGACCGCACCGTCGATCGCGCTTTCGGGAGAGAACATCAAGACCGAATGGACCTGTGGTGCTGGTTGGCCAAAACGATCAACGCGCCCTTCTCTTTGCTGGTGGCGCGTAGGATTCCAGGACAGGTCGTAGTGCACGACCGTATCGAACAGTTGCTGCAAATTGATGCCTTCTGAAAGGCAGTCGGTGGCGACAAGGACGCGCTGCTCTGCATCGGCCATATCAGCGACGCGGTCGCGACGTTCGTCCGATGTGAGAGCGCCGGTCACTGCTTCAATTCGGAGTTTCGGAAACGCCCTTCTCAGAGCGTCCTTGACATGCTCAGCGGTTGCAATGAACCGGCAGAAAACGACTGGATTGGCACCGGCCTTAATCAGCGGTTTCAGGAGTGCCTGTAGCGCTTCAAGCTTGGGATCCGGCTGGGTGAGAAGGCGCTGTGCCGTTTCAATCAGCGTAGCGAGATCGGCATTGGCAGCAATCGTGGTGGCCGGCTCGATGTCGACAGCATCTTCGTCTTCGCCATCCTCATCGTAGATCTGGGGTTCGAGGCGATCGGCTTCACTGGCCATCCGGTTTCTGAGGGCGCTCAAAGCGGCCGCAGGCGATGACCCAACGCAGCGCATGAGGGCGAGTGTTCCCCAGAAAGCTAAGCGACGGTCCCTGAGGCCTTCGCCGGCCCGTGTGACGACCCCAAGACAGTAATCCAAAACGGCTTCGTGGAATGCGATATAATCGCTATTGAGCGGGTAAGGCGCTTCCATCGTCTTGTGCTTAGGGAAGGCCCTGTCCTCTGCCCATTCGCCTGACGTGAGGTCGATGCGCCGTCTCTGAACGTAATGCCTGGCAAGCCTTTGGCGATAGCGTTCGTCCTCAAAATTGAGTGTGCCAAATGACGGGTCAATGAGCGACAGAAGGCGAGCAAAGGCGTCTTCGTCTCCACTATGTGGCGTCGCCGTAAGCATGATCATGGCGCGTTCACTATCCCGCGCAAGGCCGGCGAGCAGTTCGAAACGCTGCTGGCGCCCCTTGTGTGTTCCGACACACGAGTGGGCTTCGTCGATGATCACAAACCTTGGACAAGCCCGTGCGAACGCATCCCTGCGCTTTTCGGCCTTGATGTAGTCGAGACTGACAACGGTATGAGGATGAGCATCGAAGAGCGTTTGTGCAATCGGGAGAGCGCGCTCCAGTCGCGAGGCGGAACCCGCAGTGACTGCAACAGCATCTATACCGAACCGGGATTTCAGTTCGCCCGTCCATTGCTCGACAAGGTGCGGCGGACAGAGAACGGAGAACGCATCAACCTCGCCCCGATCCAGCAGCTCCCGCAGAATGAGGCCTGCTTCGATCGTCTTGCCAATCCCGACATCATCGGCAATGAGGAGGCGTGGCACGGGCAAGCGCAACGCCATTAGCAGCGGAACTAACTGATAGACTCGCGGCTCAAAGCTCAACTGTGCGGCGGAGCGGAACGGTCCAGCCCCGCGACGAAGCGACAGCTGAAGTGCATCTGCCAGTAGCGCAGCCGTGCCTTGAACAGTAGGAGTTGCGTCGGCTGGTAAATCAAACCGCGCCGGTGCAACGGGACTGAGTTCAAGATCGGGATGGAGAAGGACTGAGTCACTTTCTCCTCCGGACAAAGGACGCAGGTTAAGCCAACCTTCGCGAGGGCTCGGAAGGTTAACCCATTCGCGACCACGCGCCTGCACCAGATCTCCAGGGGAAAAGTTCATTGGCATGGACTAATTCCTCAGCAGCTCGACGAGCTTATCGGGAAGGGGAAGCGTTGGATCACCTGGCAACTGAATCAGTATCCATCCCGATTTCTCGGCTGCCGCTTGAGTGTCGGGCGAGAGGGGTGTTGAGCAGGCCGCCACCAAATGTGTCGACCACGCGAATGGCAGTCGTTCGTAGCCGAGCTGAACCCCAACAGTATCTGGTCTCGGCAGGCCGGCGGCAGAGAACGTGGCATGCCAGCCACCAGTATCCTCGGCGGCAATCGTCTGCTTGAGTTCCCCGCGCGCGAGCGAGATCAGGAGGCGCTTCGCGTCGATGTCGGTGCGATTGATCAACTCGTGATCTGGTTGATTGAAGTATGACAGCAGACAGCGATAGCACCCCTTCACGCAGGCCGTATCAGGTAGATCGGTCAAGAGCTCATGATCGGCTGCATGGATGCCATCTTCGACTTTGTCGAAGTGCATGATCCTGAGCGCTTCGCGTGCCACACGCCCCAATGCTTTGGGGTCAGTTATGAGCCGGTTGAGCACACCTGCTCCACCCTCCGTCGCCTCATAGACAAGTAGTGCACGCCGATTGTCGCGAGTAGGTAGTGGCTCGCCCAGAATTTCCCCTTCTTCGAGTTGGTAAGCGACCTCCATTCCCCTCATTAGCGCGTGCTGCACGGTTGTGAGTGCTGTCTCGGACAGATTGTCAGCATCAGAAAAGCGTAAGAGCAAGGCGTTCTTCGTATCTCGCACAATAGGGACAATACGCTCCGCCTTTACTTCATCGGGCGGAGCTTCCTGATCGGCCTCTTCCTCGAGCGCAACCCATCGGCCACTGCTGGGATCAATGCCAAAGCCAAGAATGGTTTTATCGGCGCGCCGTTTCAGTCCCTTATTCAACCGACTAATTTCTGCTCCGTTGGCGTACTGCAGGCTCAGCAAGGGGCGCGAGCCCTCAGCAAGTTCAGCCTCAGTGATATCCAGTTGCCCGCTCCGTCGCGGCCATGCGAAGACCGTCTGTATGTCGAAGCCTTGTCGGACCCGCTCTTCGTCGTTCGCCGTAATCCGCTCAGCCGGAGTTGTCTCGACGTTATCAATCCGGAGGGTCTTGCGAATAGGCAGTGCCCCTTGCATTGGAGCGCGACAAGCGTGACAACGCTCGACTTCTCCTTCATGTGACGCGCCACAGTTCTGGCAGATAAACACTTCCTTTGTGGCAAGACCCTTGCCACCAGATTCTCTCACTTCGGGGGGGAGTTTCGCCTTGTAGACTCTGAACGCGCGGCCCTCATGATAGATGAGACTGCGGGGACCAAACTCGGAAATAGCCAGAAATCTGGCACGTTGGAGGAATGCACCCTGCCCCGACAAACTGCCCGCTGATGGCACGAAGGCATAGAGCGGAAGCCGAGGAAAATTGTAGCCGGGAAGAAATCCCTCGGTTGCAAGATACCGATACGAATAGAAGTCAGAACCGTTAGTGGCGCGACCTTGTTCAAGAATCCCCAACTGCTCGTTCGCTTGAGCTTGGGCGGCCTTAATCCGCTGCCGCTCGACCCCAGAAAGGCCCGTCATTTGGGACCTCGCGTTGGCCTCCAAGAGCTGCCCTCGCGCGGAGTTGTAAAGTTCGCGCCATCGATTAAAGGCCCGGTCAAACTCAAGCGGCGCCTGTTCTGCCACCTCTGTGACAAACGCGTCGGGATCAGCCAGCCACAGCGGGCGAATATCTGTCAGTGACACGAGAACTTGGTCTAAGACCCTCCTCATCGGCGCATGGGAACGCTCGCGAAGCTTTGCGTCGTTCAAGACCTGGATGATGTCAGCCTTGAGGGGGAAATTCTCGGACTTAAGGTCAAGGATATCGGGGATGTCGGGCGCTAGTTGCTGACCAGAAACCGCGAGCCACACGGCATGAAGATGAGAAGTAATGAGATCGCGATTTGCGAGGTCCAGAGCCGGCGGACGAACGACACCAGCAACCATCTCCTCTCGGCGGGCGAAGTAATATTGATCGTGCGGACTCTTTGCTGCGCAATAGGTGACGATAACAGCTGCCTGCCCCGATCGGCCCGCACGTCCAGCGCGCTGTGCATAGTTGGCCGGCGTCGGCGGCACATTCCGGAGATACACCGCATTCAGAGCGGAAATGTCCACTCCAAGCTCCATTGTCGGCGAACAGAAGAGCGCCGGCAAAAACTGGGTGGGCTCGAAGGCGGCACGCATCTCAGCGGTTTGCTCGACAATCCGCAGTCGGTCTTCTTTCTCGAACCGAAATCGCCATTCGCGCCACTCGCGTTGCCGTTGGGTGACCTGAGCAGTGTGCTCTCGCCCTTCAAGGCCAAACAGACTTGGCCTTCCGGAAGCCAATGCATCGGCGACAGTGACGTAGAGATCTCTAAAATAGTTGTTTGCTGCCTCTTCGGGGCTGTCGACTGCAGGGCCAGGTACAAGTCGCACAGCCGACGGCATAATTTGCCAGCCCGGCAGATCCTGTGTGGTGGCAATTCGACGTATGATGCCCTCATTTTCCATGATGGAAAGGAGGCTGATCATCAACTGGTGATAGTCGTCTGATTTGAGTTTTTGCCCGAGTACGGAGACTTTGTTGACGAGCCGTGCAAGCCGGCTTCGAGAGCCGCCTCGCAGAATGGTGAGTTCGTCGCGGAGCTTTACCTCTTTTCGGCTTGGGGCCTGCAGCATGAAGGCAGTCGCACCTCGCAGGACCTCGTTACGGTCAATTGCCCACGGATCCCGAAGGAGGGAGCGTGATGTCTGCGACACGCCGTCGAGAACGGCTAAATCAAGCGCCTCCGTTCCGACGGCCAGCCCCTCAAGCATCGTGTCAAGAACGATTGTCAGGAGGTGGAGGCGTTGCTCAGACGACAGGCGCGAGAGTGCTGGATGTGCTTGAGTAAACCGTTGAGAATCCGCAGCCAATTCTTCGAGACCGACGAATTCCGCCTTGACTAGATTTAGACCGTCTAAGTTCGGGTTGGTAAATCGCCAACCTCTCCTCAGATCAGTCCAGACGCGATGAGAAAGCACCTTTGCCAGCGCGCGTTCTGCGTCATTTCGTTGAACGCCTCCGGCTTTAGGGTCGGCCATCCAGTGAACACGTCGCTCTTGGTTGGTGGCTGAAAAGCCGAGCGCCCGCGCGACACGGAGACCAAACTCATCCTCGTAAAGACCTGCAGGTCCTGCATTCAGCACCGCCCTGAGAATGGCGCCACGCAGCAAGCTGACGAAGAGGAAGTCATTGAAGTGACCTGCCTGGAGTGCAGCATCCTGGCGATTATCCGTAAAGCCAAGCAGTTTCCGTTTCTCTTCCGGAATTGCGCTCTCAGGACGGTTCAGCCACTCCAGTATGCTTGCAACGATGAGGGTCGTCGCTGAACTACGGCCTTCGGCAGACAGCCCCCCCAGCTTGTTGCGCTCGCGCGCTGAGGGTGATGGTTGCTCGCCGCAACATAGGCAGAAGCCGAATTTGCCGGGCAGAAACCAGAATGGATTGCCGTTCTGCGAAATGATCCCGTCAGGACTGAGTGCCAACTCAACAGGAGCCTGTTTGCGGCGGTTTGATCTGAGGCGCTCAACGCCACGTGGTTCCTCCACCCACTCTTCCGGATACGTATCAACATCGCCATTGAAGCGAAATTCACCGTCATTCTCAACCACTGGCGTGAGGTAACCCGGCTGGTCGCCACCGTCAGCGTCGGTCAGCGGAGTGTCATCGATATCCCGTGGTATGACGATTGATTGTCCGTCTCTCTCCGTTATCGTGACGACGTGATACTCTTGACCACACGACCGACAGAACCGTGTCGGATAGAGGCGCGAATCTGGGTCTTTGGGGTCGTTGAGCTGGCCTTCCAGCGAAATATTGCGCGGTTTCATCCGCAAGGTGGTGAAGACTTCACCTGATCCCGCTACGAACCGATGGAGCTTGAATGCAAGGAAGGCGCGGTCACCTACGCCACCTCGCTCCTTCTCAGGTAAGCTCATTCGTGTCAGCAAAGCCTCAATGCGCTGACGACAGATGTCCTCGGCAACTCCCGATTCATCAGCCAGAAGCGCGGCAGCCTTGCCAACCGGAATGGGCTTCCGACGGCGCAAGACTTGTTCATCTTCAAGACCCAGCCGCATCTCCGCCCATGCCGCTAGCGGGTGCCGCCGGAGCACGTCATCGCTCAGACTGTCTTCCAATGGCTTTGTAATTGCCGCCGCAAGCGACGGCGCGACGATTGACAGTGACAGGTCATCGTCCGTCGCCCGGCGTAAGGATTCGTCAATGACGGCGTCTGGGCCAATGTTTGCGCCGAACAACCGCGAAGCAACGTCTGACACTGCCTGCGCTCGTGTCGCGTCTGATCCTTCGCTCACCATCGTTGCCGAAGTCCCGATGCAAACGGGTTGCGCACTTCCGCAACAGCGATCTCTTAGTCGGCGAACGAGGATAGCTACATCGGCGCCTTGACGGCCGCGATAGGTGTGCAATTCGTCTAGAACGATGAATTGAAGCCCGTCCGCATTTCTCATGACCTGAGAATCAACCTGATCCTGCCGGGTCATAAGCAGCTCAAGCATCATGAAGTTAGTCAGAAGGATATCAGGCGGGTTCTTGGCGACCTCGACCCGCTGTGCTTCACTCTCTTGGCCGGTGTAGCGCCGGACAGTGGGACGGAGATCATCCGGCAAGTCGGCCTGCTCGATAAATTTCTCAATCTCTTTTATTTGACTATTGGCTAGAGCGTTCATCGGATAGACGATAATTGCACGAGTGCGCTGTACGGCCCCCGCTTGTCTGGCCTTTATCGCCGTGTCGACTATCGGAACGAAGAAACATAATGATTTACCAGACCCCGTTCCCGTGGTGACGACAAAACTTTGAGCCGCTTGAGCCTTGGCAATCGCTTGAGCCTGGTGCGAGTGAAAGCGAAGCGTAGCCCCGTCGATGCGAAACACTTTCGCCGTCAGCGGATGTATCACTCCGGTGTGAGCGAGCGCCTCTGCCGTAGGTCCGGCCTCGAAGTGAGGATTGATGGACAGGAGTGCATCAGGCCAAAAATGACCGTCTCGATAGTGCCTGTCGATCTCAGTTCTGAGGTCATCCGCTCGAACAGTGCTGAACGAGCGAGAAAAGGATTCGTAGCTGGCGACGACATCGTGATCGAGCTGAAAGGCCTTCATCGGGGCTCTCCCTGCGTGCCACTCACATGCCATGACTGATCAGGCTGGCAATCAGAACAGATTGCGTCATTCATACGCTCCATCCTTCCGGTCGACTGACCCGTGAGTCCTTCGGAGAGCTGGAATGAAGCGCTTGGCGCCACGGCTTGAGGTTGAGGCGTTAGGGTACCGTTGGGACGCACTACGTGGTGCTCCTTCTCGAAGACGTCATGATTTGTGAGCGTGTCTGGCTGCATCGTCGGTTCCCCCACGAAGAAGCATACGAACTGGAGGATCAATTGCAACGATGCGGTGCAGGTTGTGCACGATCTTTGCTGCTAGATTCCCACATCGGACCAGAGGCTTAGTAGCAGCTTTGCATGGCTTCACAGTACTTGGTCTGATGAGCTTGTCTTTGCCGACTCGGCGCAAATAGCTTGCCTCTCTTGCGGCTGGCATCACGCCTGCCATCTGACACTTGATTCTCTTGACGGCCAAACCCCAGACGCGCCTGTCGCTAAGCCCACACTGGGACAAGCGCAAAAGCGCAGTTGCTGAATTACGACGTGTCGCAAGAGCACAATGCCGCAAGCCCGCCTCCGTAGCGATGCAGGCCATGCCGCGCCGTGCAACGTTGAGTGCCGAGCCTGATGCCTTGAGGTTCATAATCAGTGATAGGGCATGCGGTTGGTTTGTAAGCGATGCCCCGCCCCCACGTTGACAGGTCAGGCGGGGATCTTTGCGTAGGC
>CALMPK010000335.1 GCA_937873575.1 uncultured Hyphomicrobiaceae bacterium | reverse complement strand
TGTCCGGCGTCAGCGCTTGTGGGACAGACGGGCGGGGTTGAGGAAAGGAGGATTTCTGGCTCATCGTAACCGCCATGGAGTGAAGATGAGACAGAAATCCGGACCTCGGGCGTCGTCGTCTGAACAGCTCGTGAGAGACATCCGCCGCGCGACGCGCAAGCACCATTCGGCGGAGGACAAAATCCGCATCGTGCTGGACGGCTTGCGCGGAGAAAGCAGCATCGCCGAACTGTGCCGGCGCGAAAGCATCGCGGAGAGCCTCTACTACGCCTGGTCCAAGGAGTTCCTGGAAGCCGGCAAGAAGCGGCTCGCCGGCGACACGGCGCGGGCGGCCACCAGCGACGAGGTCAAGGCGCTACGTCAGGAAACCCGGCAGCTGAAGGAAGTCGTCGCCGAACAGGCCCTGGAGCTGCGCCTGCTCAAAAAAAGCATGATCGCGGATGGGGGAGGCGAGGAATGAGGTATCCCGCTTCCGAGAAGCTCGAGATTATCCGGCTGGTCGAGCAGTCTCATCGTCCGGTGGGATCGACGCTGGAAAAGCTCGGTCTTCCTCGCTCGACCTTTTACAGGTGGCTTGATCTCTACGAGGTCGGCGGCCCCGAGGCGCTGGAAGACCGCTCGCCCCGACCCGACCGGGTCTGGAACAGGATCCCCGACGACATCCGCGAGGAGATCGTGCAACTGGCGTTGGACGAGCCAGAACTGTCGCCGCGGGAGCTTGCGACACGATTCACGGACGCACACGGTTATTTTGTCTCGGAGGCGTCGGTCTATCGGTTGCTGAAGGCGCGCGATCTCATTCCTAGTCCCGCCTGGATCGTCGTCAGAGCCGCCGACGAGTTCAAGGATAAGACAACCGCGCCTAACCAGCTTTGGCAGACCGACTTCACATATCTGAAGGTGATCGGCTGGGGCTGGTTCTACCTATCGACGATCCTCGACGACTTCTCACGCTTCATCATCGCCTGGAAGCTCTGCACGACGATGAAGGCGGACGACGTGAAGGAAACGCTGAGCCTGGCGCTGCAGACTTCGGGTCTCGATGAGGCGCCGCCCGACAAGCGGCCGCGTCTGTTGTCGGACAATGGGCCCTCCTACATCTCAACCGAACTTGCCGAATGGCTCGATGAGCAGGACATTGCGCACGTGCGCGGCGCGCCGTCGCATCCGCAGACGCAGGGCAAGATCGAGCGCTGGCATCAGACGCTAAAGAACCGAATCCTGCTCGAAAACTACTATCTACCCGGCGATCTTGAAGCGAAAATCCAGGCCTTCGTCGATCACTGCAATCATCGCCGCTATCACGAGAGCCTGCACAACCTCCCCCCGGCCGACGTCTTCTTCGGCCGCGGTCAAACCATTCTGTTGCAACGAGAAAGGATCAAACGCGCGACCATCGAATATCGCCGCTTGCAGCACCAAAGGAACGCAGCATAATCTCAACCCAGATGAGCCGCGTCCTCCGTTAAATCACGCTGCCTTCTGTCTCGAAATGCCTGACGACGGACACGTTCGCCCCATAGGGAGCCTAATTGATGTCGCATGGGGGTCGACCGCCCGATGGAGGTGTTGAACTCATGGCGAGTGAATAAGAGGTAGCATCGGCGCAACTGCGAATCGCGTCACGAAATCCGCGTGTGAGTAGAGCAAGAGTCAGAAAGCTCTCAAGAGCCGCAGCAATGCTCGCCTGACGATAAGTCCTCCACCTCCCTCCATTCAGTTTCGCTCCCATATTGAATTGATAGGGTAGCTTGGTCGCCGTTGCGCTTCCGCGCAGCCACCAGGTAGCGCATGAACCGCTTTCAGCGCGACTTACCAACCATGCGGGCGAATGCCGGACATCTTGGCGTGCCACTATCGCGAGGTTGGCCTGATTGCCGTAGCCCGCGAATTCGACCCTGAAGTTTATGATTTCATATAGGCAAAGACGCGACAATAGGAACGAACGCGCGGCTTACTGCTAGCGGCGCAGAATTTCCCGACTGATCTTATTGGACGAACGATACATGCTTTTGAGTGCAGACGTCATCGAGCAATTAAGCGTTGGGGAGCTTCATGCGCTGAGTGTCGACAGCGTCAAAGGCGCTTGTCATCACTGCGGACACACATGGATCGCGGTCATTGATGTCATGCCCGATCGAATGTCCCTTGAACACATAAAGTCGTTTATGCCCTGCGCCGCATGCGGGGAGGCGGAGATCGAACTCGAGCCGATCTGGCCTACCACCCCGCCTGCGGTTCAGTAGCCTCATTGGGAAAGCGGTTGCGGCAATTCGCTTAGGTCACGGAGTAGCGACTGCAGCATCCGCCGGGTTTCGTGATCAGCCTCGTCGACACGGTCGAGCATCACTCCGATCTTCATTAAGCATTCCGCCAATGATTCGCATCGCGTGCCGACGATTTCTTGAGCGGCCCGTTCCAACTTGGCCCAGGTAATATTTTGCGCTTCCTCGAATTCGTCGGGCGCCAGCAAGCCTTTCAGCGCGCAATATTGCGCGCATTTTTGCGCCATTGAAGAGGGAGGGTCTGTTGCTGAATATGTCGCCATTCTTCGATCCTCATCGCTACGCTGCGGCCGAGATCAGCGACGACTCAAGGCCGGTCGCGCGCAGGATTTGTTCTTCGTTCTCGGGTCGAACGTCCCAAATGCCGGCAGATATTCCGCGATATGCGCCCTCGCTGATCGTGGACAGCACCTTCGGGCTCATTCCACATTTGCGGTACATCCGGCGCATCGGCGCCTCGAAAATTGCGACGAATTGCTCCACTCCATATTGGAGGCCAAAGTGCACTGCGGTGAGGCAGATGTCACAGGAGGCATAGGAGACCCCGTTGGGCTGCAT
>CALMPK010000334.1 GCA_937873575.1 uncultured Hyphomicrobiaceae bacterium | reverse complement strand
TCGCGCAGCTCCAGTCGGTGCCTGCGGCCGACACGAAGGTGAGGCCCGCCGGCAGTTGATCCAGCGCCCGCGCCGTGGTCGCGGCAGCCGTGCCGGAGTTGGTGACGGTGAGCGTGTAGGTGCTCTGCACGCCGACCGCGAGGCCCGGAGTCGGCGCCGACTTCACGAGCGTGAGGTTCGGCGCGGAGACGAGGGCGGTGGCCGACGAGCAGCTTCCGGGCGTCGTGCAAGCGGGGCCCGGCGTCGGCGGATTGGGGCCGCCGGTCGGATCGATCGAGGCGTGGTTGATGAGCGACTGGCCGGCCGAACCCGCGTTCGGCACGACGACGACGTTGATCGTGCTGGTGCCACCGCCGGCCGCGATCGAGCCCGCGAAGTTGCAGGTGACGAGGCCGCTGGCATTCGCGCAGCTCCAGTCGGTGCCTGCGGCCGACACGAAGGTGAGGCCCGCCGGCAGCTGGTCTTTCACTTGTGCAACGGCGGCCGTTAGATTGCCCGAGTTGGTGACCGTCAACGTGTAGGTGCTCGACGCACCGACAGCCAGTCCTGGCGATGGAGCCGCCTTTGTCACGGACAGGTTCGGAGCCAGTGACGGCAGGGTCGTCGAGCAGGTCGCACCATTGGCTAGGTTTGGCGGCAGAACAACGCACGCCTCAAAGCCTTTGATGAAGAAAGCCTCGTTCTGCTGATCGACGGCGGTGGATGTCAGCTTTGTGCAGTAGACGCCCGGGGCCAGCGTCAGATTGCCCGGCACTTGGAAAAGAACAGCAGCATAACTGCTGTCAAATGCGGTGCTGGGATTTGTGACCGTTGCGAGTGGCGTTCCCGTGCACAATGCGTTCGGGTAGACAGTGAAAACAACGTTTGCGGTCGAGGAGGAACCCCGCTTCATTACATAATTGGCGCCACCAAATGAAAAGCTTCCAACAGCGCCGATGTACATCGTCGTCGTATGGCTGACGTCGATCTGCGTCTGAGCACCGGTTTGCCCTGTCTCCAGGTAGGCCTGGGCAGCTGCGTCTTGAACAAGCGCCCCACTCAGCGCCATCGACGCGAGACAAAAAAGAGCTCTCTTGAGCCCCCAACCCAGCCAACGCATACGCCCCTCCACGGGCAATGCTTGGCCAACCGATGGCTAATTCATCACCCTGTTCACCTACGAATAAGATGACGGGAGGCTGATGAAGCTTTGGCAAATTTGATTCAAATGCCGAATATCCAGAGTCGGCAGATTGCCTTTACGGTTTACGATCGGAAAATTGGCGTCCGAATTCGGGGCACAAAAAAATTGGTCTCGATCCCCCCGACATTTCCGGAGGCCGTTTGGTTTGAGCCAGCCCGCAATTCTGGTGGATTTCTCTAGGACCGTATAATGGTCGGCTTCGGCTTTCGCGGGTAAGTTGTTACCGATCGTCTCGCGAAACCTGCCGTTTGACCCTCACTCCCGTTTGTTACTCGTTTATAAGTGGAGTCCGTTCTGGTTTTGGTTCCGTTGGAACCGGGTTGCAAACTCGTTTTGGCGTGAGCCCGGCAAGGCTCATGTGCGGGCGGCGGCCGTTGTAGTTCTCCCGCCACTCGGCCAGCAGTTCGCTGGCGTGGCCGAGCGACCAGAACCCCGTCTCGTTGGGCATTGCGTCGCGCCGCCGACCGCTGAAGCTTTCGGCGTAGCCGTTACCCTGTGGAAATGACCGCACGAACTGGGCGGCTCTTGCGCCGGCCGCTGCAATCACTCCGCCACCGCTTTGGCGGTGAAGTCCTGGTCGATGTCGGAATGAAACGGTCCGGTCGGGCGTGCGCAACGGCCACTGCCGGAATTTATGCGGCTATCGAATCATGGCCTCCAGTTTGTCGAAGGAACCTGTCCAGCCCATGGTCATGCCGCCGCGCTGCTTGGCGAACTCGGCGATGGCGGCCGACGTCGCGTCCAACGGCTCCCATCGCAAGTTGACACGGGTGAGATCGGCCGCTTCCGAAACCAGTTCCACGGTCGTCATAATGGTTTGCGGCCAGTCTGCGAAGAACGGTGCCGTGATTACCTGTTCCTGCTCGTCGCAGAATTGCTGCGTGTAGACGATCCGGCTTGGCTTCTCGAGAACCAGATAGCTCACACGGCCGTGCATCACCAAGCCGTTGGCCATCGTCATCGCGTAGAAAGACGTGCCGCCGACGCGCGGCTCCGCGCGAAGGTACCGCATCGTGGCGCCCTTCGGCGGCATCCACTGCGCGAGATGCCCGGGATCTATCCACATCTCGTAGATTTGTTCGATGGGTGCATCGAACGTGCGCGTGATGAAGAACTGCTCCACGCCGTTGAGGCGCTTGCCAAGATACTCGGCCAGCCGGTCCCACGTCGCCTCGCCGCCGGCCTTCTTGATGAAGCCGCGCATTTCGGTTGCGACGTCCGGCGTAGCGAACGCCATGCTCATGTCGAGCTGGGTCCGTCCATTGCGTTCGGTGAACAGTGCGGTGACGCGAAACAGGGGCGGACGATCCTTGTGGCCGCCGTGGTCATAGACCATGCGCTGCATGGGCACGACCTCGAGGTACTGCGTCGTGTTCTCGTAGTCGGTGCCGTCGGGTCCGTGCATCGTGTAGTGCCAATGACCGCCGGTGCGCAGATCACGACTGTGCGTCGTCAGCGTGAAGCCCCTGGGTCCCCACCACTGCGCAACTTCCTCGGGGATGGTCCAAGCAGCCCATACCGATTGCAGCGGCGCGTCGTAGACGCGGGTGATCGTGATGACGTTGGACCTACTTTTTGCGGCCATGGCGCACTCCTTTTTGTTTTGCTTTCAGGTAGGCGCCAAGCCGATCGAGCTGGTCTTCCCATGCAATGCGATGCTGTTCCATCCAGTCGACGGCTTCGCGCAACGGCTCGCCGTTGAGCTGACACGGCCGCCATTGCGCCCTGCGGCCCTTGGTGATGAGCCCGGCGTCTTCCAGAACCTTCAGGTGCTTGGTGATCGCCGGCAGAGTCATCTCGTCCAGGAACGGCTCCGCCAGCTCCGACACGTTGGCTTCCCCTTCGGACAACCTGGCGAGTAAGGCTCGCCGCGTCGGGTCAGCCAGGGCCGCAAAGGTGCGGCTGAGTGGATCTCGCATCATATTTAACCAAGAGCTTAATTAACTGTTTAGTATCTTATTGCAGGAGTGTGCGCACCTGTCCAGCCGCAGGGCGTTGGTCTTTTCGTCAGGATCAGCGGGCGTGCGGAACCGGAGGGACCCTCCCGTGCCTACTTCCGTTCTATTCACCGCGAGGGATTGGCCGGACCCGCCGTGCGTGCCGCAAGTTTCATGCGCTGCAGGCGTGTCGCTCAGCAGAATGGAACTCGGAAACCAGACCGATGGCCGCAAGAAGTCGGAACGGCCAATCAACGAGAAGGACGAGCGACGACGCGGTGCGTTCGTCGCCGACCATCACGTCCACTTCGGCCGAGGGCCTTCTGCGGTCGAACCCTGAGGCACGGCCGATCTGACGGTGCAAAGGCGTCTCCGGCCGAAATCGCGGGCGGATCAGGCATTCGCCGAACGGCCTTGCACGCCTCGCGGTTGTCTGACCCCGCTTTGACCCGGGACACGTCTATACCGTTTGTGAAGCGAGCCCTCGACAACTGACAATTCGAGTGAAGAATATCTGGTCGAGTGAAGAATCTGGCTGAGCGAAGCCTTTGGCGCGGGGATATGATCCTTAGGAGCCCGGACTGCAGGCCAGAGTCGACGGACGACCGGCACGGAAGAGCCCAGTGAAGGAGCGAAGGGATGAACGACAAGGGCGGCCGTGATGACGCAGGCCAAAAGCAAACGGACAAGGGAATGGCCGGATTGATTTGGCACAGTTTCGTCTATGTGCTGCTCATCGGGCTATTTCTCTTCATCATAGCTCCCGTTCTCGGCCTGCGAGAGACACGCACTCAGTCGCGAAGCCGGCAGATCAGCGAAGAGCATGAGCGTCGCATCCGGGAAACCCTCGAGTATTCCGAGCGCGAGCGTCGGAGCAGTGAGGAGTTTCTCAAGCGTGCCGAGAAGGAAATCTTCGGGGACCGCTGATCGATCCCGTCGCGCATCCGACTAGGTCTTGGCCGACGTGGCTCGGCCGAGCCGCAGGGCCCTCTGAACCCAAGAGGGCAGGTCGATCGCTTGGTAATCTGTTAGACGGCGGCCCACTGGCAACGCTGGAGCAGACACCGCTTCGTTATCCAATTTGCCTCGCATGACGAAGCCTTCACCGACCGCTCAAACAGATCGCGGAAACCTTCCCCCTGCTCAGCCGCGGCCCTCGTACGGCATCTCGGTCGCCTTGACGGTCATGAATAGAACGTTGGCCTCGAGCGGCAGGCTCGCCATGTAGAGCACCGCGCTCGCCACGTGATCCACATCCATGCGCGGTTCGACCAGCCGCGATCCATCGGCTTGCAGGGCGCCCGCGCCTGCTGCCATCGGCGCTGTCAGGTCCGTCGCCGCATTGCCGATGTCGATCTGCCCGCACGCGATCCCGTGCCCGCGCCCCTCGAGCGCAATCGATTTGGTGAGGCCGGTGACGGCGTGCTTCGTCGCCGTGTAGGCGGCGGAGAGCGGCCTCGGCACATAGGCCGAGATCGAGCCGTTGTTGATGATGCGGCCACCCTTGGGGTCTTGCCGCTTCATCATGCGGATCGCTTCCTGGCAGCACAGGAAGACACCGGTCAGGTTGACATCGACGACTTGCCGCCAGGCCTCGAGTGGCAACTCCTCGAGAGGCATCGCCGGTGCGAAAATGCCGGCGTTGTTGAATAGGACATCGATGCGTCCGAACGCCTGGCCGGTGGCGACGAACAGCGTCTTGATGGCGAGCGGATCGGCGATGTCCGTCTGGCGCACGAGCATCTCGCCGCCGTTGTTCGAGGCCATCGAACTCGTTCTCTGCAACTCTGCGACCCGGCGGCCCGCAAGCACGACGTTGAAGCCGTCAGCCTGGAGCGCAAGGGCAACCGCGCGACCGATGCCCGAGCCCGCTCCGGTCACGACAGCGACTTTTCCCCTATTCGACACGTCGATCCCTCGCTCTATGCAGGCTCTGGCCATGCGGCCTTACGATGCGGAGCGCACGCTACCACGCGCACGGCGGCTGCCCAACCCTTGAGCACCAAAAAGCGAACGGGCGCCTTCGGGCGCCCGTTGCTGAAAACTGAGCTACGCTCCGCCGCGTTAGCGGGTCGGAACCGGCTTCTCGCCGCGATAGTCGTAGAAGCCGCGCTTGGTCTTGCGGCCGAGCCAGCCGGCCTCGACGTACTTCACCAGCAACGGGCAGGGACGGTACTTGGAATCCGCCAGCCCTTCGTAGAGCACCTGCATCACAGAGAGACACGTGTCGAGGCCGATGAAGTCGGCAAGCTCGAGCGGGCCCATCGGATGGTGCGCGCCGAGGCGCATGGCCTTGTCGATCGACTCGACGGTGCCGACGCCCTCATAGAGCGTATAGACCGCCTCGTTGATCATCGGCAGCAGGATGCGGTTGACGATGAAGGCCGGGAAGTCCTCGCTGACGGCGGTCTTCTTTTCGAGGCTCTCGACGAACGACTTGGCGACGGCGAACGTCTCGTCGTCGGTGGCGATGCCGCGGATCAGCTCAACGAGCTCCATCACCGGCACCGGGTTCATGAAGTGCATGCCGATGAAGTGCTCGGGGCGATCGGTCGAGGCGGCGAGGCGCGTGATCGAGATCGACGAGGTGTTCGAGGCGACCATCGCGGTCGGCTTCAAGTGCGGGCAGAGCTCGCCGAAGATGCGTCGCTTCAGCGACTCGTCCTCGGTCGCGGCCTCGATGACGAGATCGCAGTCGCCCATCGACTTGAAGTCCGGTGCGTACTTGATGCGCCCGATGGCCGCCGTGCGCTCTTCCTCGGAGATCATGCCCTTGGAGATCTGACGGCCCATGTTCTTCGACATGACCTCAAGTGCCCGGTCAACGTTCTCCTTCTTGAGATCGTTGAGGGCAACGTCGTAACCGCTGAGTGCGATCACGTGGGCAATGCCGTTACCCATCTGGCCGGCGCCGATGATGCCGATGGTCTTCACGCGCGCGTGGATGGTGTCCTTCGCCGAAACACCGGCATTCGGTTTGCGTGCAGCTTTTACCGCAACGTCCATGGTTTTGGTCCTTCTGTCCCGACCGTCGAGCCTGCCAGCGTCTTCTTTTCGGCGCTAAGGGCTCATCCCAACTCTTTCGCAAGCTCGGGCAGGGCCTGGAACAGGTCCGCCACGAGGCCGTAATCAGCCACCTGGAAGATGGGCGCTTCCTCGTCCTTGTTGATGGCGACGATGACCTTGGAGTCCTTCATGCCGGCGAGGTGCTGGATCGCGCCGGAAATACCGACGGCGATGTAGAGCTCCGGCGCCACAACCTTGCCGGTCTGGCCCACCTGCATGTCGTTGGGAACGAACCCGGCATCCACGGCCGCACGCGAGGCGCCGATAGCCGCGCCGAGCTTGTCGGCGACGGGTTCGATGTAAGTCTTGAAGTTGTCGCCCGACTGCAGGCCGCGGCCACCCGAGATGATGATGCGGGCCGAGGCGAGTTCAGGACGATCCGATTTGGTGAGTTCCGCGCCCGAGAAAGACGCGATCGCGACCGGGGCCGGCGCGGCGACCGTTTCCACCGCAGCGTTGCCGCCCTCGCCCGCCGCGGCAAACGCCGCCGTGCGTACGGTGATGACCTTCTTGGCGTCGCGCGAGCGTACCGTCTGGATGGCGTTGCCGGCGTAGATCGGCCGCTCGAACGTGTCGGCGCCCTTCACCGCGGTGATGTCGGACACCTGCATGACGTCGAGACGCGCCGCGACGCGGGGCAGGATGTTCTTGCCGCTTGCCGTCGCCGGCGCGATCAGCACGTCGTAGGACGGCATGAGCGCGAGCACCAGCTCGGAAACCTCTTCGGCGAGGGCATTGGCCAAGTGCGGCGCGTCGGCGACGAGTACCTTCGATACGCCCGCAAGCTTCGCCGCCGCTTCTGCGACCGCACCGCAACCGCTGCCGGCCACCAGCACATGGACATCGCCACCGATGGCGGTCGCCGCCGTCAGCGCCTTCGCGGTCGCGGCGTTCAGCTTGGCGTTGTCGTGCTCGGCGAGAATAAGAACGGTCATTAGAGCACCCCCGCTTCGGTCTTGAGCTTGGCGACCAGCTCGGCGACGGAACCGACCTTCACGCCGGCCTGCCGCTTGCCGGGCTCGGCCGTGGTCAGCACCTCGAGGCGGGGCGTGATGTCGACGCCGTAGGCGTCGGGCTTCTTGACGTCGAGAGGCTTCTTCTTGGCCTTCATGATGTTCGGCAGCGACGGATAGCGCGGCTCGTTGAGGCGAAGATCCGTGGTGACGATGGCCGGCAGTTTCAGCGAAAGGGTCTCGAGGCCGCCGTCGACCTCGCGCGTCACCGCGACAGAGCCATCGCCGAGCACCACCTTCGACGCGAACGTGCCCTGGGCCCAGCCGAGCAGCGCGGCGAGCATCTGGCCCACCTGATTGCTGTCGTCGTCGATCGCCTGTTTGCCGAGAATGACGAGGCCCGGCTTCTCCTCGTCGACGATGGCCTTGAGGATTTTCGCTACGGCGAGCGGCTCGACGGTGGCGCCTTCAGCGGTCTCGACGAGGATGCCGCGATCGGCGCCGATGGCCTGAGCGGTGCGGATGGTGTCCTGCGCCTTTGCCGGACCGATCGAAACGACGACGACTTCCGTGGCGCCGCCCTTCTCCTTGATGCGAACGGCTTCCTCGACGGCGATTTCGTCGAACGGATTCATCGACATCTTGACGTTGGCGAGCTCGATGCCCGATCCATCCGACTTGACTCGAATTTTGACGTTGTAGTCGACGACCCGCTTAACCGGCACCACGATCTTCATCTGCAAACCGATCCCCAAAGTCCTTGCTGCTGCGTCACATCCCGTTCAATATACCTTAGTAGGAAGCGAATTGGGCCGCCCAGCGCGGCGGCTACGGCTCTTTGCGCCTCCGTTTCCAGCCACCGCCACCCAACTTGGCTACTTCCGCACGGGATGCGCGACACGCAATCCCCTACAGCGCGTCTCCGCTTTGCGGCTACGCGATGCCCGAACCTTCCCCCAGACAATTGCTTGTGCAGTGCCGCTCGCCCCCTTCCGGACCGCCTGTTTCAGCGGCACCGATACAGCGCGCACAGCTCTTCGCACTTGCGAAACGGCAGCCTATGGTCGCGTCGCCGCGAAGTCAATGCAACGACAAGACAAACACTCTGCCTCATTTCGCAGCAATTGTTTCGTGCTTTTTGCAAAAATTCGCGCACCAGCGACCCGCCCCGAGTCAGGCCCTCTGGCGCTGCCTCGTCGAACGAGGCAGCGGCCCTGGAGCGATCCGAAAACGGAGGAGCGAGCGCAGAGCGCCCAGCGCGCCAGCCTTGTTCGGCGGAAAACTCAGCGCTGCGGGACGGGAAGGCCGCGGTCGAACAGCCTGACTCCAGGCCGGCGCATGAAGACCACCAGAACCGCTCCGGCGACGAGGCCGCCGATGTGAGCCCACCACGCGACCTGATCCGTCTGCGGCAACGTGACCATGATGACCTGCGTCACGATCCACAGGCCGAGCACGATGGCGGCGCTGATCTGCATCGGTATGACCTTGAACACCAGCACCCAGACGCGAACGTTGGGGTGCAGCATCAGATAAGCGGCGATGACGCCTGCCACCGCGCCGCTCGCGCCGATCAGCGGCAGCTCCGAGCCCGGCATGATGAGGGCGTGTGTGAGGCCGGCCAGCACACCGCAGAGAAGATAGAAGACCAGGAAGCGGACGTGCCCCATCGCGTCTTCGACGTTGTCGCCGAACACCCACAGGAACAGCATGTTGCCGCCGAGGTGCAGCAGATCGCCGTGGAAGAACATGTAGGTGAGCAAGGTAAACCGCTCGGGCACGGCGACAGTTTGCGGAAGCAGCGGACCAAGACCGAACAGCTCTCCGGGGATCACTGCGAAGCTCGCGATCGTCGATTCGGTGATGCCGGCCCCCGTCAGCGCGAAGACGATGACGTTGGCGACGATGAGACCGATCGTGACGAACTGAAAGCGAATGCTGCGAAGCGGGTTGTCGTCTTTCAATGGCACGAACACGGCGTCGCTTCCCTCGTTCTCGGGGCATCCTGCCACGGGCCATCGACCGTCAGAGAGAAGTCCGACGAGCAGGTGGTGCCCTGCGCCACTGCGATCCGAAGATTAAAGCCTGATCGTGGCGAAGGAAATCGCTTTCGTCGGGGGCGCCCATGCCGGCATCGTTCCAGCACGCGCAGGACGCGCGAAACCATCAGAGGGGCTGGGAGACTCAACGATTCTTGCCAGGAACCCAGAGCACGTCACGCGTGCCCTTGTCGTTGACGTAGCGGCCCGCGACGAACAGGAAATCCGACAGGCGGTTGATATACTGCAGTGCCGCTTCGCTGACCGGCTCTCCCGGCTCGGCGGCCAGCGCCACCATGATGCGCTCGGCGCGGCGCGAGACGGTCCGCGCCACGTGCAGGTGGGCCGAGGCCGGGCTGCCGCCGGGCAGCACGAACGATCGCAACGGCTCGAGCTCGGCGTTGAGCTCGTCGATCTCCGCCTCGAGGCGCTGCACCTGCGACGCGACGATGCGCAGCGGCTCGTATTCCAGCTTCTCGCCACGGTCCGGCACGCACAGATCGGCACCGAGATCGAACATGTCGTTCTGCACGCGCAGCAGCATGCGGTCGACGATGGCCAGGTTCTCACCGAGGTGCAGCCGGGCGACGCCGACAGCCGCGTTGGCCTCGTCCACGGTTCCGTACGCCTCGATGCGGAGAGCGTATTTGGCGACCCGCTCTCCGGTGCCGAGGCCGGTCGTGCCGCGATCGCCGGTGCGGGTGTAAATCTTGTTCAGCTTGACCATCGCGCCTGCCCTCCGAATACCGCCAGGACGTCCAGGTGGACACGCTAACGGCCAACGCGATGCCGCCGGGTCCCCCGTTCAGCCCGCTCAGACCTTCTGCACGAGCAGATAGCCGATGATCACGAGGATCGCCAGGAACTGAAGCCCGACGCGCCAGCGCATCAGCCGCTGACTGAGGTTGGAGCTCTGGTTGCGCATGAGATTCCAGAGACCCATCAAGAGCACCGCGAGAACCGCGAGCACGGCGATGGTCGTCACGTGATAGAGAGCGGTCTGCATGGGCCGTCGTGTCCTCGTAACCCGGGCGCAATACGATTGATTTGAGAGAGCCGCCTGCGCCCGTCAAGCCGGCTCGCCCTTGCTATACGATGCTTCCGCACCGATCCGCGCCCCTTGCGTCGGTTCGGCGCACGCCACCGCCGGCGGCACCCGGGCCGCGGCCACCGGCGCCGCCGGGCATGCGAAGCGGTAGCCCCGGGCTACAATTGCCTTAATTGTTACGAATCGTTATGGCGACGGCCGCCGCGTTCGCGCCTAATGTGGATTCGCGAGGGCGGCCCGGCAGGTTTCCCAATCTCGAATGTCACCGCTTTGCGCGACCCAGAGGACTCCCAATTGAGCCGCAGACCGGCATCTTCCACGCCGCCCCGTTCGCACCTGCCGCAGGCGCCCGTCGGCCGACCGCCGCAGGCCGGGAAAGCCGCGTCGCCGGCCGGCATCGTTTGTACGTCTGCGGCTGCGTTGCTCGCCGCATCGCTTGCCGCTGCCCCCGCGGCACAGGCACAGAAGATGGACCCGGACGCCATTCGCCGCCAACTCGAGGCGCGCCAAGGCGAACTCAAGACCCAGCTCGATCGGGAATCCGCGCTCGCCCGTGACGTCAATGAAATCGATGCGGAGCGCGAGCGCATCAACGCCCGCCTGCTCGAAACCGCCGCTCTGATCCAGAAGAGCGAGGCCAAGATGACGGCGATCGAGGCCCGCCTCGGCGAGCTCGAGGCGCAGGAGCGCATCGTCAGAGGTTCGCTCGAACAGCGTCACGGTCAGATCGGCAAGCTGCTCGGGGCACTCCAGCGCATGGGGCGCAACCCGCCGCCGGTGATGATCACCCAGCGATCCGACGCCTTGCGGATGGTGCGCAGCGCCATGCTGCTCTCCGCGGCGTTCCCGGAATTGCGCGGACAGGCCTTGCAGCTCGCCGGACGCCTCAACGAACTGGTCCGCGTAATGGACGAGATCCGTGGCGAGAGCACGCGGCTCAAGACGGAGACGGAGCGCCTCAGCGACGCCCGCACCAAGCTCGCCGGGCTGATGGAGGAGCGCAAACAGTCGCTCGCCCAGCGCAAGACCGAGCTTGCCGACGTGCGCCGGGCCGCCGCCGAGATTACCCGCAGCGTCAGCGATCTCAACGAGCTCATCGCCAAGCTCGACAAGACGATTACCGAGAAGACGGCGCTCGGCGCCTATGACAAGGAAGCGAAGGCGGCCGAGGCGGCGGACGCGGCCGGCGCCGCTCCCGGCCCCATCGTCGCAGCGCCCGAGCGCTCGCCCGCCCCGCCCGTCGCGACGGCCCCGGCCGGCACGCCGCCCGCCGAAACCCGTGTCGCTCTCGGCCCGCTGCCCAAGCAGAGCGACTTCATCGAGCTGCGGCCCGGCGGCGGGTCCGGCGTACGGGCGGACCCCGGGCGGATCAAACCGGCGCTGCCGTTTCATCAAGCGCGCGGCCGGCTGCCCCTTCCCGGCCACGGTGAGCGCGTCCTGAGCTTCGGCGACAAGACCCAATACGGCAGCCAGTCGAAAGGCATCGTGCTGCAGACCCGCGGCAATGCTCAGATCACGTCGCCATGCGATGGCTGGGTGTTGTTTGCCGGCGAGTTCCGCAGCTATGGCCAACTCTTGATCATCAATGCTGGCGGTGGCTATCATATCCTATTGGCCGGCCTGTCGCGGATCGATGTCGAGCCCGGCCAATTCGTGCTCGCGGCCGAGCCCGTCGGCACGATGGGTGGCGCCGCCGCCCGTGACGGGAAGAACGAATCCAGCTCTCCTGTTCTGTACGTAGAATTTCGCAAAGATGGACGGCCCATCGACCCGAGCCCCTGGTGGGCGAACGGTCCTGACAAGGTGCAAGGATGATGCGCAAGACCGACTTCGCGTTCTGGACTTTCCTGATGATGACCGGATTGGCTGGCGTCACCACGCTGGTCAGCGTCACCCAGACGCACTCCGCGGCGTCGCCCAACTCCGACCTCTACCGCCAGCTCGACCTGTTCGGCGACGTGCTCGAACGGGTTCGCTCGGACTATGTCGAAAAGCCTGACGACGCGCAGCTCATCGAGAATGCCATCAACGGCATGTTGACGGCGCTCGACCCGCACTCGGCCTATCTGAGCCCGAAGCACTTCCGCGACATGCAGGTACAGACGCGCGGCGAGTTCGGTGGCCTCGGCATCGAAGTGACGATGGAGAACGGAGTCGTCAAAGTCGTCTCCCCGATCGACGATACCCCGGCTTCCAAGGCGGGCCTGCTCGCCAACGATCTCATCACCCACCTCGATAACGAGCAGATCGTCGGCCTCACGCTCGAGCAGGCCGTGGAGAAGATGCGCGGCCCGATCAACACGCCGATCATCCTCACCATCGTCCGCAAGGGCGTGGAGGAGCCGTTCGAAGTGAAGCTCGTGCGTGACAACATCCGCATCAACGCTGTCAAGGCGCGGCGCGAGGGCGATGTCGCCTACGTGAAGGTCTCGACCTTCAACGAGAAGACGCACGAGAACACCGTCAAGGCGATCGCCAGCCTGTCGAAGGAGATCGGCTCCGATCTCAAGGGCTATATCATCGACCTGCGCAACAACCCGGGTGGTCTGCTCGACCAGGCCATCGCCGTCTCCGACGACTTCCTCGAGCGTGGCGCGATCGTGCTGACGAAGGGCCGCAACAACGAGGAGACGCAGCGCAGCCAGGCGCGCGCCGGCGACGTGACGGACGGCAAGAAGATCGTCGTGCTCATCAACGGCGGCTCGGCCTCGGCGTCGGAGATCGTCGCGGGCGCCCTGCAGGACCACAAGCGAGCCACCATCATCGGCACGCGCTCGTTCGGCAAGGGCTCGGTGCAGACGATCATTCCGCTCAACGCCAACGGCGCCATCCGTCTGACGACCGCACGCTACTACACGCCGTCGAACCGCTCGATCCAGGCCAAGGGCATCGATCCCGACGTCGTCGTCGAGCAGGAGCTCCCGGAGGAAATGAAGGCCAAGGCCGCGCAGACCAAGGTCCGCGGCGAGTCGAGCCTCAGGGGCCACCTGAAGAACGACAAGGAGCAGGAAGACAAGTCCGGCTCGTCAGCCTACGTGCCGAAGGAGCCGGAAAAGGACACGCAGCTCCAGTACGCGCTGAACCTGCTGCGCGGCAAGATCGCGGCCGCTCCGGCTGCATCCACTGCACCCGAGGCAAGCGAGCCGGAGAAGAAGGCGAACTGATCCGGCGCGCTTCCAACGCAAACGTAGTCCAGACATACGAAAGGGCGTCCGCAAGGACGCCCTTCTCGTTTGCGCTCGTCGAAATCAGTGGCGAACGAACTCTCCGGTTTCGCCATGACCAAGATCGGCCTCGAACGATCGCGAGAGCGATTCCATCGAGGCCGATAGCGCTCTAGACTGCGCCGCGCGACTAACGGAGAAGGGTTCACGCGAGAGTGCTATGCGATCGAGGGAAGCGGAGAGTGCTTCAATCTCAATCCATCGCACCGCAAGGATCACGAGGGAGGACAGTGTGGCCACGGTCGACGTCAGCAAGCTCAAGTATCGCCCGTGCGTCGGTATCATGGTCCTCAATCGCGACGGCCTGATCTGGCTCGGGCGGCGCTCGGACAACAAGCGCAACAAGCCGGAGGGCCCGGGCACGTGGTGGCAGATGCCGCAAGGTGGAATCGACAAGGGCGAGGACCCGGCTGCGGCGGCGCACCGCGAACTCTTGGAGGAGACGGGCATCGGCTCGGCCGAGATCATCGGAGAGCACCCCGAATGGCTGAACTACGATCTCCCCATGGAGCTGATGGGAAAGAAGTGGGGCGGGCGCTACCGCGGCCAGACGCAGAAGTGGTTCGCCATGCGCTTTCTCGGCAATGACACTGAGATCAACATCACGCCGCCCGACCACGAAATCGAGTTCGACGAGTGGCGGTGGGCGAAGCGCTCGGAGTTGATGGACCTCGTCGTGCCGTTCAAGGCGGAGGTCTACCGCAAGGTTCTCGCCGGCCTCGGACCGCTCGCCGCGGATGTTTGAGCGGCATTATCCGATCAACCGCGATGGCCATCGCGGCGAGGGGCGCCTGCCGCGATCAACGGGCGCACGGGTGACCAAACGAGCGGGGTGATACGCCGCTCTCAGGAGCCGATAGGCAATCCCGTCCGGCACGCAAGCCCACGCGCGAACGCTGAAACGCCGGAACGCTGAAACGCAAACAGCCGGCACGCGACCGGCTGCTTTGAAATTCGTTCGTCACTGCAAGCGTGCGTCAGCCCGTCTTGCGCAGCGCCTTCAGCTCTTCGATGGCGCGCGAGACATGACGCAGCGCCTCGTCGTCCTTCTCGGCCGTCAGAGCAGTTTCGGCCGCGGCGAGCTCCGCGTCGAGCTGGCGGGGATCGACCTCGTCCAGCACGAAGGCATGCGCGGCGAGAACCGTGACGCTCTCCGGATTGATCTCGACGAAGCCGCCCTTCACGAAGACCGCCTTCTTGGCGTTCGTGAGCGTCACGTGGATGACGCCCGGCATCAGCGCGGAGACGACGGGAGCGTGGCCCGCGAGCACCGTGAACTGACCGTCGACTCCGGGGAGGACGGCCTGCTCGGCAGCGGCCGAGAGCAGAACGCGCTCGGGGCTGACCAGATCGAACTTGAAGGTACTTTCCATGATGTCCGCCGTCCTCGTCTCGTGATCCCGGTCGCGTGATACCGGCCTGCGGCAACTAGTGCCGCCGCCTACCGTCCGGGTGTGCCCCTGGACCTGCCTCGCGCTCACGCGATCGGGTCCAGGCCACGTCTCAGGTGTTGCCGTCGCCGTCCTGGCGGAGTTCGTCGCGCGCCTGCAGCTCGGTACCGCAGAACGGGCAGAAGAACACCGGATGGTCGACCATGCCCGGCTCCTCTCCCTCGATGTCGATCAAGCCGACCGACATGTAGAGAATGCCATCCTCGCCGACCGCGATGAGCGGGTCGAATTCCTTGCCGCTCATCGCCTCTTTGAGTTCGGCGCAGCAGCTGCCGAACTCTTCGTCCTCAGTACCTTCGGCTCCGCCAACAGGTTCTTCCGCCATGCCGCATCTCCCTCTGCTTGATGCCGCCGACGCGAGCCCGCGCCAGCCGATTTATCAGGCAGCTTCGGCCAGCTTCTCGGCCTTGGCAATGGCTTCCTCGATGGTTCCCACCATGTAAAAAGCCGGCTCAGGCAGATGATCGTAATCGCCGTCGCACAGGCCCTTGAAGCCCTTGATGGTATCGGCCAGCGGAACCTGCTTGCCGGGCGAGCCCGTGAACACTTCGGCGACCGAGAACGGCTGCGACATGAAGCGCTCGATCTTGCGGGCGCGGGCAACCGTCATCTTGTCGTCCTCGGACAGCTCGTCCATGCCGAGAATGGCGATGATGTCCTGAAGCGACTTGTACTTCTGAAGGATCGACTGAACCTTACGCGCAACCAGGTAGTGCTCCTCGCCGACGATGCGCGGATCGAGCATGCGCGAGGTCGAGTCGAGCGGGTCGACCGCCGGGTAGATGCCCTTCTCGGCGATGTTACGCGAGAGAACGGTGGTGGCGTCCAAGTGGGCGAACGAGGTGGCGGGCGCCGGGTCGGTCAAGTCGTCGGCCGGAACGTAAATGGCCTGCACCGAGGTGATCGAACCCTTCTGCGTGGTGGTGATGCGCTCCTGCATCGCGCCCATGTCGGTGGCGAGAGTCGGCTGATAACCGACCGCCGAAGGAATACGACCGAGCAGCGCCGGCACTTCCGAGCCCGCCTGCGCGAAGCGGAAGAT
>CALMPK010000333.1 GCA_937873575.1 uncultured Hyphomicrobiaceae bacterium | reverse complement strand
TGGTTGCGGGGGCTGGATCTAATCTTCACTTGTTGCCCGAGCAAGTAAAGATGGTTGCGGGGACCGGCATCGATCACAACTTGCAATCGACGCCGGTAAAGATGGTTGCGGGAGGCTGCAACCACCATTACTTGCGACCTACTAACATCCATTTTCCTATCAACGCCAAATCCAACTCGGGGAGAATGGTTGCTAAAAATAGCAGCTTTCATTCCGTCCTATTCCGAACAGCAGCGTGAGTATCGGTTACACTACAATTCAACCGCCACGTCTTCCCGGCGAAAAATCCGGCACTGCGCGCCGAACGCGGTCAGCGCAGGTTCGTTTGTCATCTATCACCTCTGACCGACCTGGAACGGGACGCAGGACATCGCCATGCAACTGCGCCCTCAGTTCCAGCCAACGCGCCTTGAGAACCTGCCAGTTGTGATCGTCGTATGTGCCACTGACGACAACAGGGTGAACCCGAATGCGGGGCGGGAGACCATCACCATGATCCCTCCATTTCCGCCATTCGCGAAGCCAAAGACTGTTCTTGCGATCCACACGCCCAATCTGCTGCTCGACAATGCCAGGATTCCACTCCGCGTGCAGTAGAATCACTGTGCGACAGGCCTCATGCAGATTCAGGCCCTCACGCCCGACGCGGGATTGCGCGAGGAGCACCATCGGCCAACTGGACGACCGGTTGAATGCAGATTGCAGCATACGCCGCGTTTGCGGTGCGGTTGCACCTGACATCATCCTGGCGAAGTTGCCCTCGCGCCCGGAATAATCGTTCAGCCAGGCATCCAGCCGGGCTTTCTGCGTATCGTTGTTCTCTGCTTCATCATCGCCGGCAAGCTCCAGGAGCAGTTTTTCGAACAGCCCGAGCATTTCCCGCCCCGTCCAGGAAGCGCCCGCAACTTCCCGCCTGCCACCAAGTGCCTCGAGCAAAGCCCCGAATTGAAGGTCTTGTTTGCCGTCCTCATGGCGCAGAATCTCTGACAGAAATGCAGCAGCTCCTCCCTCCAGCGCAAGGTCTTCCAATTCCCGATGAAGCCGTGCGAGTTCAGCCCGTCGCTCGCTCGCCCACTCCTGATAGCGGGTTTTCAACATCACATCGATTTCGTCGACCCCACCCGCCACCGCAAGATCAGGATCTCTCATCGCCGCAATGACGGCTGCTATATTGCTTTCCCCGATCCCACTGGCAGGCCAGTGCTGTCCGTCTCGCAAACGACGCAGCATCTCACGCGCGTCCAGCAGTCTGGTCAGCACATTCATCGGCGTCAGGAACCTGCCGAAGACGAGCACTTTCTCGCCGGCCCGTGTATAGGCCTCAATTTGTCTCACTGCCGCCAGGATCGCAGGGTGGCTATAGATGTCGTTGCTCTCAGCGGTAAAAGCTTCCGTCCAAAACCCCGCCGGACCAACGAGGTTTGCATCTGTCATGCCAGAATGGCTGTCTTCCTCATCCTCTCCAAAGCCGAACCCATACCCCTGGGCAACGGCGAGCCTGACCCGTTTCACACGCGGATCATCCTGAGGGAGTAACGACAGCGCCTCAGCCGCACAAAAGCGGCGCAACCAGTCACGGGTAAAACCCTCTGCCTCCGGTGAAACCGGGATATCGGTGACCTCACGATAATCACCATGACTGTCTTTGAAGACGCAGAATTCGGGGTCACTTCGTTTGTCCCGGCGCAGGACGTGTGGTCGCAATGCTGCGTAGAACTGCCGGGCGGAGGTCTCGAATTCCCCGGTCAGCGTCTCGTCCAGTTCTTCGGTTTGAATCCGACGAACAACATCCACATAGCCGGTGATCCATTCCGTCAGCTCTGCGAGCGCAGTAATATCCTGATCATCATCGCGACCATTGAGTCGCTCCAGCGTGTCGATCCACTGGCTGGAGTCCAGCTCGACCGGGGTTGCGGTCATGCCCAGACGAAAAGGATCATCCGCTTCCCAGCTTACCGGGCCGAGAATGCGCGAAAGGCTTGAATCTGCGCCGCGCGCCTTGTGGGCTTCGTCAACGACTATGAGATCAAACTGACCCAGGCCATAGCCGATCAGCGGCAGGATCCTGTTCTTGTAATCGTCCGCCGAAAGCCATTTCTGATCGCCGTTAATGGCATCGCGCGGCAGTTCGTGGTCCAGAATCGTTTGGGCAATGTGCCGCGCCGCACGGCGACTGGCATATACATAGCCCACCTCACCCGAATGGAAATTTTCGCGCATGAAGTTGCGCCGTCGGCCGTCAATCAGGCGGGCGACGTTGGGTAAGAGTTCCCGGCGCCAGCCTCCAGCGGGGCCTTCTCCACGATTGGGAAACTGCATGTTCGCGAAGGAATGAGATATCATTATGATCTCTTCGGCGGCCCAGCCGTTCTCCGGCAACTCACGCTGCTTGCGGCGATCCGAAAGCCACTCCTTATGGCTGTGTAACCGTTTTGCGCTCCCCTCCGCATCGGTATCGTGCAAAAAACCGGAGATGAAACCATCATAGCTGCGCAGCGGCAGCAATGTCTTGTCGTCGGTGTTGAACCGTTTCAGTTCCTGTTGCCATTGTGCCCCAAGGCCCGCGGGCAGAACAATGGCGCTGCGCCCGCCCGCCTCCCGCACCGCTGCGATCAGCGCCGCCGCAATGCGGGTCTTGCCCATACCCACCTCATCAGCCAACAGGGCCGAGCGTTGGCCCGCCCGGATACGGCACGCTAGTTCTGTGACACTCGCCTTCTGGCCATAATCTAGCACGGTATCATCAGACGTCCCTGCGATACGATCCAGAATGCTCGCGACTTCGTTCCAGTCCACCATCACGCGGCCTCCCGTTCCCAGAGCGATGGGTAAGCGCTGAGCTCCCACGCGACGGACACTGCCAAAAGCGCATCTCTCAATAGGTCTGGCGAAACCCCTTCCGGGCGCATACGCGGATCTGCCAGAGCAGGCAGAGGATTTGCCCTGGCGTTCCGGAAGAACTCGAGCATCGTTTTTTCGCGAGACGCGATAGCGCAAAGTTTCTGTTGCAACTCCCGACACCACCTTTGCCAGTCCCGCGGGTCTAACCTTGCCTGTGTCTCACAAAGACGCACCAGAAGTTCCATCATCCTGCGAATGGGATAGGCAGCTGGCGGAGCTTCGGTGGTATCTGAGGCGTCGGTGAGCGGCTCTTCGCCTTCCTCACCCTCATCTTCGCTGTCAGCATCACCAGGCTCGGGAAATGAGCCAAGGCTGGCAAGGATATCTTCGACCGACATATCGGAGGGGCGAGCGACAACAAGTGCGCCGGAAGAAATGACAGGCAGCCGCCAGCCGCCCTCCGCGAGGGTCACAATCGCTGGAGCCGGTGCAGGCCATGGACAAGGTGTCTGGGCCTGAGCCGCATCGACACCAATCACCATCACCGATTTGTCTTCGGGGGCCGAGAGCACCCCGTCTTGCCATATAAACCACGCAACTGGCGGCTGGGTTTCTGGCTCATCGGGGCGCACAAAGCCTTCCCCTTGCTGCAGGGCCTCGGGCGTCACCACATCAGTGAACTGGATCGGAAAAACAGCGGCGATACCGTTCCGCGTGTCTCTGCGTCGCGGCCATTTCAGTCCTCCCGGCAGATCGACGATCACACCTGCCTCAAGGTTTCCCCCGGCGCTTGCGGCACGCTCAAACCCGTTCATGCTCAGATTGCCGGATCCAAGATAAGCCCGTCCCGAGGCCTCGGTCTCGCCCGACGCCAGCACCACAAATTTTGCATGCAGGCACCCATCAGTTCCATGCAAGACAGAGCGCGGAGGGCGCAAGTTCCAGCCTGCGTCAATCAAGGCACCGGCCCGGGCAGCAAGCCCCTGACAGGAGGACGGGTTGAGAAACAGGTCGAGAGCCGCTGTTTTCGTCAGGGATTTCTCCTGCACCAATGCGCGGCGCAGTCGCTCTGGCAGGCCAGCAGCACCATCGCCGTCGCTCTCGAAATAGCCAGACCCGAGGATGAGACGGTCGGCCTTCTTTTTGGTACCCAGGCGCTCGACCACCTGAGGAAACAGCGCCTGATTGCGGCTGTCGATGAAGCGGGGACGCGCGGATGACGTGGGCAAGGCTGTGATCGCGGCCTCCAGCAGGGCGTCTGGCCGGTGCCCGTCAAAACTGCGTTCGATCAGGGCGCAATCTGCCCGCTCGCGCAGCCATCCAAACATCTCATGCGCAGCGCGGATATCGGCAATGTCCTGTGCGTCAGGCACAGCAGAGTCCAGATCGATCGACCAGAACAGGTCGATGCTGCGAGTAAGCGGATCCTGTGTCCAGTTCCCCGTGCTGACAGCGAGGCGAATGACATAGCCATCTCCGCCGCGCTTGCGAAAACCCAGAAGCGCCACCTTGGCATGGAGAAGGTTGTAGCCGCGTCCCTCGAGGCGCATCCACATCCAGGCAAGTCCCGGAACGTCCGAGATCGCATTCATGGTTGGATGGATGAAGGCGGCCAGCACCGGGCGCGCCATCTCGCCTGTGAATGTTCGGCGGATCTGCCCCAGGACCTGCCGCGTCGCGGTGAAGCCGCACATAAGACCAAAGTCGCCATAACAATCTTCGGGCGGCATGAAGAGGGAGTAGAGCGTCGTGTTCTGCATCAGACGGCCTCCGATCCCGCGTCACGGCTGCCCGGGTTCACCTTTCCGGACAGCTCTGTCACCAGACAATGAAGATTGTGCAGCCGGAAAAGCTGCGGCGCGAAGGCCTCGTCCTGAGGGGGCCGGTTCTCGTCCTGGGTCTCCGAGCTGCCCCGCAACTCGCTCGCAGCCGGCCCGAGAAAAATGTGGCCTTCGCGCTGACAAATCACGGTAGAATCGCGCTCGGCCAGCCTCTGGATCAGCTGTTGATCGGACAGATGTCGGATTTCCGCGATAAATCTGCGGCTAGTCTCCTCATTGCCCTGATCGACAAGCGCGCCTTTTGCCGAGGCCAGATCTCGCAATTGTTTCAGCGGCTCGGCGGCGACTTCGGCTGCCTCCGCTTCTGACAGGCGCACAGGCTGATTATCGTCGCGAAGCTTCAGCAGGTGCTGTTCCAACTGGTCCAACACCGTCAACGCGGCATCGCGAATATCCATAAAAGCCGCTCCGGCGCGCAGATCCGACCAGTGATCCGGCGCAACCCCCGCCAATGCGGTTTCCTGGTCCAAATGCGTGGAACTGGGGCCCGTGCCGAGGCGCGCCAGCTCCCGGCGCCGGGTCGAGCCGGGATCATTTCCGTCGAGCAATCGGGCAAGGATCAGTTTACGCACCGCTTCCGGGACAGCCCCAACCGGGGAAAGCACTGCTAGGGCCTCCTTCAGGCCATGTGGCTGTCTGCCATGCGCCCAGGCACCAAGCAAACGGCGCGGTTCTTTCATCGCATTCAGCTCCAACAGCTCTCTGCCAGCGCTATGTATGCGGAACGCGCCGTAGCGGCTGCCCTGCACGAACCCGAGTGCGACCAGAGGCTGCACCATCGCCATGCGGATCGGCTGAACCACATAAGTTCCGCGACGCCTGAGATTGTGGAAACTCCTATCCTTCAAGCCCTGCATCTTCCTCGCCCCTCGCACGCGGCGATCCTGCGGGCCCGCGATGACTTCAAGCATGACGCGCGCTTCGACCGCGTTGCCGACAGGCAGTGCCGGCACACCAAGTTCCTCGGCGATAGAGATCGCCAGAACCGACCAAAGGATGGGCATGGGAAACCACATGCCGCCGATTCCGGGGACCGCCCGGTCATTGAAATGACGAACCGCCGCCGCAAGCCCAAGGTTCTGCTGGCGTCGTTGCGAAACCACGGTATCGGGCGCAAGTATTCCCCAGGGCATCAGTTAACTCTGGCCTGTGCGCAAGCTCCCGCTGACGCGCCCACATCTGCCAGTTCCAGCCAACCGTGATCGACCCAGAACACCGCCACGCCCTGCAGCGGATGCTGCGGGTATAGTCCGGCCAACAGTCCAGCATAGCTGGAAAGCTGTGGCCAATAGGGGCCAAACCCGTCACCGCCGCCGCCGGATTTATGGTCGATCAGCATCGCGCCTGCCGGGCCGATGGCGAGAAGGTCGAGGGCACCGGGGATCTCTGCACCCTCGGGCGTGTGGCCAAGCACCGGAATCTCAGCGCGCAGATCCGTATAGCCCTGATCGGCAAGCCAGGCTTTCAGCGCCGTGGCGCGCTCGGCCACTAGCGCAAGAGTGGCGTCGTCAAGCCCGGTCGCGAGAGCCAAAGCCGGGGCCAGATCGGGCCGGGTCAGGTATGTGCGCAGCGCCAGATGCAGTGCTGTGCCGCGGTAGGCATCGTTCAGTGCCTTTGGCCAGGGTGCTCCGATGTTGATACGGCGGGACACGGGCGGCACCCCCGCACTACGGGTTTGCGAGGGCTGCGGCCGCCGGGGTGTTGGGGGTTTCGCGGGCACCGGGGAGGGGCCCCCGATCCGCGGCGCTGCCGCCCCCCCCCCGCCTGCGTACTCGGTAAATCCCGCCTCTTCAGGCAGTTGCGTGATCAGCGCCGGGCAATCCACGCCATTGATGCGCAGGCTGCCCGCCCCGATCTGCGGCGCGCAAGTATCGGACAGGATATGAAACAGGTTCGTAGCCTCGGGCGCGTCTTCTTCGCGGTCATTCAGAAAACCCGGCCATTCCAGCACCAGCCGGTCACGGGCACGGGTCAGAGCGACATAGAGAAGGTTTTTCGCATTGGCTTCAAAATCGGCGCGACGGTCTTCGATGAAACGGCGGGTGGCCCCCGCCTGGGCGGCCGCCGCGGGCCGGGCAGGGG
>CALMPK010000332.1 GCA_937873575.1 uncultured Hyphomicrobiaceae bacterium | reverse complement strand
AGGCTTCTTCTGTTTTGATCATGTTTTTGGTCTGCTGCTCTACAGCGCCGCCGACGCCGCGTGCCGGGTCGGGGACGGGATCAAGCAGAAGAAATCCGACGTTTCGACGGAGCTTGGGGTCGGGAGAATCCAAAGCGAAATGCGGCGAGTTGTGTCTCTATAAGCCTAAGAGCCGATTGCTGTGTGCAGGAATGCCCCGTCAAAACCGCCGTCTATCCCGCCCCTTGGTCATTAGCCCGTGCAACCTGCTGAGCCTGTGCGATTCGGCCCTGTAACCGCCGATTCAGCATCTCGCGCTCCACTTCACCAGGCGCCCGCCGGATATCCCGGCGCAGCCCATAGATTTTCTTATGCTGGCGATGAGGCAGCTTCACGCGTCCCTGATCCAGAATGACTCCAGTAACCTCGCGTGGATGCTCTCCAGAAAAGCGCTTCTGTTTATGATACCGAAGCCCATTTCTATAGATCCTTTTCTTGATAACCCAAATTAGCTTTTCCGGAACCTGCGTTCCGGAGATCGTAATATCGTCCATGTAAACGGTGATCTTGCAACCGGCCTCCCTAACGAGCGCCCCGATGTCCTGCCACATATCCCAGTGCGCGTAGAACGACATCAGGGGGCTCAACGAGCTACCTGTAGGAAGGTGCCCTTTATAACTCGCAAGGGAAGTGAGAATGGCCGCCACGTCTGGGGAGCACTCCATGACGTGATTGAAAAACCAGAATACACGTCGAGAAGGTGTTGAAGGAAAGTAGGACGCAACGTCCAGACACAAAACCTGTTTTCCATCAGAATGTTGCTTGGCATTCGTTACATAGGACCTGCCCTTGGCTGGGCAATAGAGGAAATCCGGTAAAGTAACGCGTGATAACAGCTCGGCGATACGTCGCTGCACCTTGGCAAGCTCGCTTCTCGGGCTCTCGATCCGACGGATCTTGCCTTCACCCACCTTGCTATCCCATTCGTTATATAGGTAGTCGGCGGTGGAAAATTTTGAGAGTTGTGAAAGCGATAACTGCAACAGCGCGGCGAGCTTGCGCTTCGCCCTCAAGCGAAAGAAAGGCGACTGACGCAAATCGTAGGACGTTCTTTTGTCAGCCATTGATATGTGGCTGCCCGGAGCGCTCGGCGATAAAGCTCAATAGGGCCAGAATCTTCGATGAAACCATCACTCGCGCCTTCTCCATTGGCAAGTTCCTTTCATCCAAGTTTTCGGAGAAAAACAGAATGGAAGAAATTGGAATATTGAACACTTGAGAGTAGCGCTCCAGCAACGCCAATGTTGGCATTTTCTTTCCCGATTCTATTTCGGAAAGATGTGACTTCGAGATCTCCAGCTTATCGGCAAGATCCTTTTGCGTCATGTCGTGGAAAACCCTCATCGTTCTTAGTGCTTCGCCAATCATTAGGACGCCGGATCTTAAAGTGAAATCTCAACGGAAAGTAACATGCCGGGCTGGCGATCTAGCCCTTCAGCAGCTTCACCAGCTCGGTCAGCGCCTTCAGAATGCTGAAGAGCACCAGCCCGAACCGGATCAGAAGCTTGAGCACCCGTGGATTGCAGAACCAGCGGAGCCAGTCCCTACGCCCACGGTCATTCGACCGCCCCTGTCGCTTGTCGAGATCGCTCATAAGAAGGTTCCTCTGTTGCAACCGTAAACACCATTGCTCACGGTCGTCGCCCCAACAGAGAACGGAGAACGACAGTTTGTTACCCAGTATGCACTTTGGCGCGGCTTCGCCCGCCGCGCCTGCGACGACCGGCCCCGGGGGGGAGATCCCGGGGAACCGACCATCCTGACAGAAGGCTCATCGGCCTTCCTCGGGCCGCTTAAAGCAGCCCAGTGAGTGGCGACTATCTCCGTTTCGATCTTGACTGGGGAAAAGTATACGGCGAACGAAGTTCGCTGGTCAAGGACCACGTTCGCCTGAGGCGAACTTCTAGCGATCTGATGCCGCGTCGCACGCAATATATTGTGTGGTAGCGTGTGGCTAGGAGCATCCATAGCCTCGTGGAGCGAGGCCCCCCGCCGGAAGCGAGTCAGGTGGTACTGAGCCCTTGGTAAGGGTCATTCACCCGGGGCATGGATGGCCCCTCGCCCGCCGGGCAGGTAGCGGTACAAGGTGGCCGGGGCGACGCTCAGGCGGGCCGCGACCTCATCCACGGTGATGTCCGGGTTCGCGAGCAGGGTCTTGGCCATCTCCAGGTCCTTCTCGGTGAGGGAGCGCGGACGCCCGCCGGCGCGCCCGCGGGCCCGGGCGGCGTCGAGTCCGGCGCGAGTGCGCTCGCGGATCATGGAGCGCTCGAACTCGGCCAGGGCGGCAAAGATGTGGAAGGTGAGCTTGCCGCCGGCCGTGGTGGTGTCAATGGACTCGGTGAGGGAGCGGAAGCCGATCCCCTTCCCCTCCAGGGACTCCACGGTCTCGATGAGCTGCTTGAGGGAGCGGGCGAGGCGGTCGAGCTTCCAGACCACGAGGGCGTCGCCCGGCCGCATGTAGTCGAGGGCACGGGCCAGCTCGGGGCGGTCCCGCTGGGCGCCCGAGGCGGACTCCGAGAAGACCCGGGTACACCCCGCCTTGGCGAGGGCATCGAGTTGGAGGTTGGTCGCCTGCTCCTGGGTCGAGACCCGGGCGTACCCGACCAGCATTCCTTTAGATAGGGGCGCGACCGCGGGGAGCGGCGCCGATGCCTTCGCCGCGTGCCAGCCGTTCACCAGCCCCTCGCGCCAAGCCGCCCGGCAGCGCAACGACCAGGTGGAGACGGAATTCGGGAACCCCGGCGGCAGGACCTCCGTGTCGTGGGCGTACCAGGCGGTCCCGCACTGGCGGCCGATCTCGCGAGCGGCGTCGAGCTTGCCCTGGGCGGGCAAGGCGAAGTCGATCCCCGGAAAAACGTCCTCGGCCATCTCGCAACCTCTCGAAACTCGTCCAGAGTCTATGTTTCGAGGCAACCTGTTGCAAGAGACAGTTTCGAGAGATTTTTCGCATGCGAAAGCGGGATCGCAGTGAACTCGACTTCTGAAATTCAGAATCTCTCAGAAACGTTCGTTTTTGATGCGACCGGCGGGGCTGGACGTGAGAGCCGGGAAATACTGGCCTCGTGGCTAGCAACGACCCAAGTGGCCCATGCGCGAGCACATGCCGACTAACATACGTGATGGTTAGTGGCCGGTATCCTGGGCCTGCGCCTCCTGTGCATGGTTCCCGCCGTTCAGACGATTGCCTGACGCAACCGCAAGGCGTTGGTCACCACAGAAACCGAGCTGAAGCTCATCGCCAAGGCCGCGATCAGGGGCGATAGCAGCATCCCGGTCAGAGGGTAGAGCACCCCGGCCGCGATCGGCACCCCCAAGGCGTTGTAGAGGAGTGCGAACAGCAGGTTCTGGCGCATGTTGCGCACGGTCGCCAGCGAGACCCGGCGCGCGCTGGCGATGCCTCGCAGGTCCCCTTTCACGAGCGTGACCTGGGCGCTGTTCATGGCAACGTCGGTGCCGGTGCCCATGGCGATGCCGACGTCGGCGCGTGCCAGCGCCGGCGCGTCGTTGATGCCGTCCCCGGCCATGGCAACCCTGTGTCCCTGCGCCTGGAGCCGGGCCACCAGATCGTCCTTATCCTTGGGTTTGACCTCGCCAAAGACTTGATCGATGCCGAGCTTGCGACCCACGGCGCGGGCAGTGGTGTCGCCATCGCCGGTGGCCATGATGATGGACAGGCCGCTGGCCCGGAGCAAATCCAATGCCTCCTGCGTCGACGCCTTGATGGGATCGGACACCGCCACGAGCCCGACCGCCTTGCCGGCGACGGCGAGGAACATGACGCTGGCACCTTCCTGGCGCAGGGCCTCGGCCTGCTGCTCCAGCGCATGCCAATCGACGCCGTTTTCTTTCATCAGCACGGTATTGCCGAGCACGACCTCTTGCCCATCGACGACGCCGCGCACGCCGATGCCCGATGAGGATTCGAAGCCCTCCGGGGTACTGAGCCCGAGTTGGCGCCGCCGCGCCTCCGCCACGATGGTCTGCGCCAGTGGATCGCTGCCCTGATCAGGGCTGGGGGCAATGCGCAGGACCTGGGCTTCGTTCCCGCCGGCAGCGGCGACCGCGCCGTGAAAGGCAGGTCTGCCCTCGGTGAGCGTGCCGGTCTTGTCCACGATGAGGGTGTCAACCTTACGCAGGGTCTCGATGGCCGCCGCATCGCGGAACAGCACGCCATGGGTCGCCGCCTTGCCGGTGGCGACCATGATCGACATCGGCGTCGCCAGCCCCAGCGCGCAGGGGCAGGCGATGATCAGCACGGCCACCGCATTGATCAGGCCATAGGCCCAGCTCGGCTGCGGGCCGAAGAACCCCCAGCCGAAAAAGGTCAGGAGCGCGATGGCCACGACGCCGAGCACGAAGGCGCCTGCCACACGGTCGGCCATGCGCTGCATGGGGGCGCGGGAGCGCTGGGCCTGCGCAACCATCTCCACGATCTGGGCGAGCACCGTCTGGGCGCCGACCTTCTCGGCCCGCATCACCAGGGCACCGCTGGTGTTGAGGGTGACGCCGATCAGCTTGTCGCCGGCAGCCTTGCTCACCGGGATCGGCTCGCCCGTCAGCATGGACTCATCCACAGCGCTGCTCCCTGCCAAGACGACGCCGTCGACCGGGACCTTCTCGCCCGGTCGCACGCGCAGGCGGTCGCCCACATGCACATGGGTCAGCGGGATGTCCTCTTCGCTGGCGATAGCGCGGATGCGCCGCGCCGTCTTCGGCGCCAGCCCGAGCAGTGCCTTGATGGCGGCCCCGGTCTCCGAGCGCGCCTTAAGCTCCAGCACCTGGCCCAGGAGCGTGAGCGAGACGATCACGGCCGCAGCCTCGAAATACAGGGCGACCTGACCATCCACCTGGAAGGAGGGCGGAAAGATGCCGGGCAACACAACGGCCACCAGGCTGTAAAGGTAGGCCGCGCCCGTGCCCAGTCCGATCAGGGTCCACATGTTCGGACTGTGGTTCTTCACCGACTGCACGCCGCGCACGAAGAAAGGCCAGCCCGACCACAGGACGACGGGCGTACCCAGCGCGAGCTCCACCCAGGGGCGGGCGGCACCGAACAGGCTGTCGAACAGGCCGCCCGACATGGCGATCAGGGTGACCAGGGCAGTCAGCGGCAGCGTCCACCAGAAACGGCGGCGGAAATCCGCAAGCTCGGGGCTTTCGCCCTCCCCCGCCTCCGGCAGCATCGGCTCCAGGGTCATGCCGCATTTGGGGCAGTTGCCCGGTGCGGGCTGGCGAATCTCCGGATGCATCGGGCACGTATAGATCGTACCGGCGGCGGCCGGTGCCGCCGGGGCCTCCGGTTGCAGATCGAACTTCGGATGCTCGTGATGATGTGCGCCGCGGGAATGCTCTGCATCGTTCATGACAATTCCCCATCAAGGCTGGCGACCGGGTGAAGGTCGCCAGCGGTTCTTCAACGAAGTTGCCCGGCGGCCTTACTTGGCCGGCATGGGCATCGATGCGGACTTGGTCATCTGCTCCATCATCATCTGCATCATGTCCATGCGCTTTTCCATCCGCTCCATGTGCTTCGCCATGGCATCCGGGGAGTTGCCGCCCATCATGCCCATGCCACCTTTGCCCATCATGCCGCCTTCCATCATCGGGCAGTCCATCATGCCGGCCCGCATGCCGCTGGCCATCTTCATGTTCTCCTGCATCGTCTGCATGTGATCCGCCATCGCCTTTTGCCGCTCCTCGTCCGTCTTCGCCGCGGCGATGCGGTCGAGCTGCGCCTGCATCTTCTTGACGTTGTCTTGCATCTTTTGCACGGCTGGCGCCGCCGGCTCGGTGGACACGGCCCCAGGCTCCGGAGCTTGCTGCGGATGATGGGAATCGTCGGCGAATGCGGAAGTGGCGAAGGCGAGGGAAGCGGCGATGGCGGTCATAGCGAGCCCTCTGGCTAGGGCCGGGCTTTTCCAGCCAGTTTGCTCCGCGATCTGAGCTTGCTCCGCCAGGTCTCTGCATTGCATCTTCATGGTGTTGTTCCTCTAAAGGCGTTTGTGCCTGCCCCTTGGCACAGGATGTTGTGGGGCCACGGAGAAAGTTGACATCGCGGGGGTCCTGGGTTCGCCCCGAGCCGGACGCGGGCGGCGCATCGACGCGCTGTCTCCGCCACCGCATCCAGTCGGTCTTCAGGTCTTGCGGCGCGCTTCGTCACCGGATCGACCGGTCAGATCGGCGCGCCTTTCCAGATATTCGTCCCGGTCGATCTCGCCACGGGCATAGCGCGCCTCCAAGATCTCCAGGGCGGTGGGCTCCCGTTTTCCCTCACGCTCACGGGCGAAATAACGCACCAGCAAGACCATCAGAAGAATGGGCAGGACCCAGACCAGGACCATGCCCAGCCCGCCCCATCCCATGCCGAAGTGTTCAAATCCAAACATGTGTCACCTCCAACCAATTTCAGTATGGAGGTCCGACGCGTACTGCAAGCTGACCCACGGATGACATTTGCGTCACTTTGTGGGGCAGACCTGCATTCGGGACATCCCGACCATCCCTGGTCGTTTCCGCAAGAGCGAACTGGCTGCTTGGACGGCGAAGTTCATCGACCCCGACAGCATCGCCGTCAGTGACGGCCTCAGCGGCCGATCGTCACCGGCAGCGGTAGCGGCGGGGGTCGGGACCCCCCCGCTGAAGGGGGGCAAAAACCCCCCCCGCGGCGCCCAGAATGACCCGCCCCGCCTCCCACACCCCCCCAGCCGTCAGCCCCCCCCCCCCCGCCCCCC
>CALMPK010000331.1 GCA_937873575.1 uncultured Hyphomicrobiaceae bacterium | reverse complement strand
ACGGGTTCCACTACGCCGACTGCTGGGCCGATGACGCGCGCCTCGTCGTGACCGTCGCCAAGGCGGCGGCAGAGCGCGGCGCCGTGGTGGCGACACGCACAGCGCTGGCGTCGGCGCGCGCGGAGGGGCGCGCGTGGCGGCTTCTGCTCGAAGACCGGGGCGGGGGCTCGACGCACGAAGTCGCCGCCGACGTCTTGGTCAATGCGGCCGGTCCTTGGGCCGGTCGCGTCGCCGCGAATGCGATCCGCCGCCCCGGTTTGTCGCCGGCGGAGATTCCGGTGCGCCTGGTCAAAGGCAGCCACATCGTCTTGCCGCGCATCGCGGGGGCAGACGACGCCTATCTCTTGCAGTCCGCCGATGGGCGTGTCGTCTTCCTGCTGCCGTTCGCGCGCCGCTTCACGCTGATCGGCACGACGGACGTACCCTTCGAGGGCGATCCCCTGACAGTCGCGCCGAGCGCGGGCGAGGAAGACTACCTGCTCGCTGTCGCCAATGGTTTTCTCGCGGCACCGCTGAGCCGTGCCGACATCGTCTGGCGTTTTGCCGGTGTCCGCCCGCTCTACGACGACCGGAGCGCCAACCCGTCCGCCGTCACGCGGGACTACCGCCTCGAGCTCGACGCGCCCGAAGGTGGCCCGGTGCTGCTGACCGTCGTCGGCGGCAAGCTGACGACGTATCGGCGGCTCGCCGAGGCGGTTCTCGAGCGTGTCGCACCGCATTTCGCCCGCGGCCTCGGGCCGGCATGGACGCGGGGCGCGGTTCTGCCGGGCGGCGACATCGGGAATGCCGACTTCGGGGCGTTCGCGCGCCGGGTGGCAGCGGAACGTCCGGGCATCGATCGCGAGCCGCTCCATGTGCTCCTCCGTCGTTACGGAAGCCGCGCCCTGGACCTGCTCGGCGACGCTCAGACCTTGTCGGATCTCGGTGCCGATCTCGGTGGCGGCATCACCGAGCGCGAGCTCGACTATCTGGTCCGCGAAGAATGGGCGGCGACCGCCACCGACGTGCTGTGGCGGCGGACCAAGGCCGGTTTGGGACTCGACAGCGCCGACTTGGCCCGAGCCGAGCGAAGCATGGCTGAGGCCATCGCAAGGCTTGTGCGCTGATCGAGAATAAAATCGTGTTCAGTGTGGCAAAAAGGAACCGCGTTTAACGGCGGCTTAACTTCGTGCGCTGAGAATGACCCTTGATCGTAGTGCTGCGTCCAATCCATCGGCTGACAGAGGGTCGGCAGACGTGCCTTACGAGCGCCCAAGCACAGAGAGAACCGGTACCGACGCTGAGCCCGCGCCGAAGAGCGCGCTTGCCAGCATCGTTTCGTTCGAGCGCTCCGCGATCATCGGCATAAGCCTGCTTCTTGCCGCGAGCTTCGCCTTGCAGTCGATCGTCATCGCCCATGGCCATGTCGTCGGCCAAAGCGTTGGAGAGGCCCGGGCCGCCGTGGCGCCAGCAGCGCCGTTGGCGGCGGAGAGCGAGCGAATTCCCCGCATCTCCGGCCTGCATCGCCTCGCGCTGCTTGCCTCTCACATCAAGCCGAATGCGCTGGCCGCGATCGTCAAACGGCCCGCGGAAATCGCCGCCGTCGAAACGGCCGAGGTGCATGCCACGGCCGAGACGCAGGTCGGGCTCCGCTCGGATACCTTCGGCCCCGATATCGGCAAGAAGCCCATACTGCGGCTCGCTTCGATCGGCTCGCTTCCCTCGGCGGCGGCAACGCTCGGCCAGACGGATCGCGCCTCGGCGGATGCGGCGCGGCCGGAGCAGTCGGTACTCGTCGTCAAGCCCGGTGAGCGGAAGGTGCAGAAAGAGGAGCGAGCAACGGTTGCTGCCAAGCTGCGCCCGCGTGTCCTCGGGCGTATTTCGCCGCGCGTCGAGAAGGTTCATTTCCAGGCGCACACGCCGGAGCGCTGCCTGCCGGTCGATCTGCTCGACGTGATCTACGACGTCGCAGAGCGCTTTGGCGAAGTGCAGATCCTCTCGACGTTCCGTGACCCCGAGCGCAACCGCCGCGTCGGCGGCGCCGAGCAATCGTTCCATTTGAGCTGCCAGGCGATCGACTTCCGCGTCGCTGCGAACGGCCAGTCACGGCTCCTCGCCTATCTCGAGGGCCGGCCCGAGGTCGGTGGCCTCAAACGCTATCCGATGGGCTACTTCCACATCGACAACGGTCCGCGCCGGAGCTGGTGAGAGCGGGCGCGGGTGCGAGCCGCGTGAAGCCCGCCTTGAGCCTACGGCATCGCGCGCTCTTCAAAACCTCGATGCACCGCGAGGGCGATCTCTCAAAGAGCGATAGACCTCCACGCAATATGCCGTCGCGTCACCGCTGCGTCTGACGTGTCGGCAGCGGGGGAGCGGTTCCAGAGGGACGCGGACGGGATGCTTCCGCGACCGTGCTCGCGACGCTCTCGGCGTTGTCGCGCCACCATGCCGGATCGAAACGCACCGCGGACGCGAGATTGGCGGCGCTGGTCGGCAGGAAAGGCTGAAGATCGTTGCCGGTGATGGCGTGGGTGCGCACGCTCGCTATGGCCTGCTGGCGCATTGGCCCGTAGGGGATCTGCCGCGCGATGGCGGCCAGTCGTTCGGGCGCGGTCGCGAATGCCACGAAGCGTTCCGCCGCGTCGGCATTGGCGGTCGACTTCGGGATGGCGAGATACTCGACGTCGTAGACTTGGCCATCCCAGATGATCTCGAGCGGGCCGCGCCGCTCCGAGTCGAAAAATGCGCGGCTGTTGGATGTGAGTGCGATTGCCGCCTTGCCCGCGCGCAGCAGCTCGAGCGCATCATCGGCCTTGTCGAACCACTCGATGTCGGAGCCGAGCCGGGCGATGGCGGCGAGTGCCTGCTGGCGGCCGTCGGGGGTCGCGCGGCGCGCGTAGATTTCTGACGCGGCGACGCCGTCGGCAACGAGTGCAGCCTCCAGCAGTCCACGGCCGTTGCGCGGCAGGGCCCGCTTGCCGGGGTAGCCACGAACGTTGAAGACGTCCTTCAGCGTGCGCGGCGCACGCTTGGCATAGCGCGCGGGCTCATAGACGAACACCGAGGCCCAGGCAAACGTGGCGATGCCACAGCGGCTTGGAACGTCGGCGACCGCATCGCTTGCTGCAAGCTCCGCTGGCAGTTCGCGCAGGTCGCCACTGGCACACTTCGCATCGAGTTCCGCCCCGTCGAGCGCGACGACATCGAGATTGCGAGTGTCCGCCGTGGCGATCACCTCGACCGACGTCGCTGCCGCGAACGGCACGAGCACGTTCTTCTCATACGCATCGGCATAGGCGCCGGACCCGGCGGCGATCTTCAGCCGGGGCTTCGCCGGCGCAGCGGGGAGGGCTGGTGCCGCAGGCGTAGCGATTGCTGGAGCGGCGGCGGCCGGTGCGTGCGGCACTGGGGCGGGTGTCACCGGCGCGGGCGCCGCGCTCTGCGTCGTGGCAGTCGCCGCAGGAGATGCCTCGGGCGTTGCTGCCGGCGCTTGCGCCGGCGCCGCCGCGACGGGAGCATGCGGTTCGTCTGGTGCGGCGGTTACGGAGTCCCGGGCCGATGCGGCATCGGGTCCATTCGCTGGCGGTGGCGTGCTGTTCTCCTGCACGGGAGCGATGGGGGCCTGTTCCGAGGGAGCCTGAGCCGAAGAGGCCGGTGCGGCGGACGGCGCTGGCTGCTGTTGTGCCAAGGCCGATGGTGCGGCGTGGAAGAGACCAGCGCTGAATGCGAGCGAGCCAAACGCGGCGACGAAAGCGCGGGCGCGGCGCGGCGCGGAGTTGGGTCTGTTGGACCTCGGCCGGCTCGACGTCATGTGCGGAACTCCGTGGCGTGAAAGAAGAAACGGGAAGGCTGCGCGAGGCATGCCACGCTTGCGTGGCGGAATGCTGTCGCTCGGACAACGATGTTGCGGCGGTTGGCAGACGCAGCGCCGCGATCAGTCGGAGGGTTTCGGCGGCTCGGTGGCCGGGTCGGCCGAGTGAGGCGCAGCCGGGACGGACGAGGCATCCGGGCTGCCGGCCGAGGTGGGAGGCGCTGGATGAGTGTCTGTCGCGATCGCTGCATCTCGCTCGGGTTCCGCTGCCGCAGCGGCTGGCGCTGCCGGAGCTGACGGCGCAGGTGCGGCCTCCGACGCGGTGACGGGTTCGGCGGGGGGAGTGGCGGGCGTGACGGCCGCAGCCCGGCTTGGCTCAGTCGCGTCGGCTGGCGTCGGTGATACGGGTGCCGTTTCCGCTGCTGGCGGCGTTGGGGCGGCAGGTGCGGATTCGGCGGCCGGCGTGGCCGGTTCGACGTGGCTGGTGGGCGCCGGCAGAGCCGCCTCGCGCCCGGGAGCGACAGGGGTGACAACACTGGGAATCGGCGCTGGCGGCACTCCCTCGGGCGTGACGGCGGCCGCGGGCTCGAGCGGAACGCTGGCTGGAGCGATCGCCGCGCCTCGATCGGGCAGCTTGGGCCCAGGTTTGGACGGGGCAGTGGCGCTCGGTACGAGGAATTTCGGCGGCACGGCACCGGGGGGGCCGGAAACACCGGGAGAACTCGTCGAATTGGGGTGTGCCCGTTCTGCGTCCGTGCGCTCAGAAAGCCGCATGTAGCGTATGGACGGCGCGTGCAGCGGGCCGCGAATGCGCAAGCCAGCACCCGAGTTCGCTGCCTCGCCCGCCGATGCGTCGACGGTGTTGCCTGGGACGGCAGGTGGCGCGGGAGTTGCCGCGGGAGCTGTCGTGGGAGTTGCCGGCGGCGGTGACGCACCAGCGGCGGGCTTCGCCGTAACAGCCGGAGCGGCGACCGCCTCCGGCTTGTTCGGATGCGTGATCCAGATCTGCATGTCGGCGAGGCCGCCGTCGAGATGGACGCTGCCGAGAGCGGTCAACGTGGCATCGCCGAATTTTGCGGTGGCCTTGTCGGCCCACAAGCGACCGCCTTCGAGCACCAGTTGCGCCGAGAGGCTGTCCACCGGAGTCTGGCCGCGCGCCGCGCCGCCCCAACCCTGCAGCTCGTTGGCGCGCGCCGTCGCCGCGAGCGTCTTGACGTCGATGCCGAGTTGCCCGGAGGCGGGCAGCTTCAACCCGACCTTGCCGACCGCGCTCTGCATGAGGGTGGCCCGGTCGTAGCCCGACGCGGATACGTCCACCGACATCTCGCCGACGCCGGACACCGGAGTGTGCGGCCAGATCGCGCCCGTGATGGAGGCGATGTCGATGGCATCCACCTTACCCTTGAGGCGGTATTGGGGGTTCTCGCCCCTGACCGGGAGCGAGAGCTGGCCCGTACAACGGCCGGCTTTGCCAACCTCGAGCTCGGCGAGGTCGGTCAGCATCACGCCGTCCTTGAGCGACAGCGACGCCGCGGCCTTGCCGAAGTTGGTTCCGTTGGCCAGCACCTTACCCGCGGAGATCCGGAGGTCGGCATCGATGTCCTGGAGGATCGGCATCAACGGCCGGTCGGTGAAATGGCGCGGCAGGATGTGCGCGAGATCGAACGGCGTCGCGCTGACTTGCTTTCCGGCCGGCGTGAGGTAGGGCTTGAGGTCGAGCGCTTCGAAATCCAGCGTGGCATCTATACCGGCGCGCTGCTGCGCGAACTTGAGGGCCAGTGCGCCCTCGGCGAAATTACCATCGATCTCGACGCGCGCCTGAGAAAACGAGATGCCGCGCGGAGTCCATTCCAGCGGCCCCTTGGCGCTGAACTTGCCGAGGCCTTGCCCGCCGCTCCAATCGCTGCCGAACCAGGACGCGACATCGCGCACGCTCGTTATGGAAAGCTCGGCCGTTTCAGCGGTGAGCTGCGGGGTATCGACGACGGACATCGAGCCCGCGCATTGCAGTTGGACGAGATCGCCCTTGAGAGAAACCTCGACCGGGAACGCGGGAGGGGCGCCGGCGATGCCCTCGGCAGTCGATTTGGTATTCAGCGTGACGCCGGCCTCGAGCGTACGGCCGCGAAAATCGAACCGTCCGGCGATCTTCATGCGGCCGTTGCGCTGGCGGGTGGCGTTGAGCTTGACGTGCGAAAGGACTTCGACCGAGCCGTCGGCGCGCGTGATCCGGACCTCGGAATTATCGAGCGCCAGCTCCGCGAACTGCATGTTGAGCAGCGCGGAGAGCACAGGCGCGACGCTGAACGTGTCGAGGCCGCTCTCTCCGGCATGCACGAAGGTGCGAAGGTCCATGCTCACGGTCGCATCGTCGACCTTCAGCTTGGCTTTGCCGCTGGTGAGCAAGGCGAGCGCCGTTGAGCCCGTCAGAACGTCGCCAGGACCATACGGGACGAGCGAGACCGTGCCGCGATCGAGACGGAAATTGGAAAGCGGGCCGAGGGCGATCGGCGAGGTGAGTGTGAAGCTGTCGCGGGTCGCTGCAATCACGGCCGCCGACTGGAACGACAGGTCGGGGTTCATGCCCGAGATGATGAAGGGCGTCGCGAGGCCGATGCCGACGAACGACACGACCGTCGCAGCGACGGCCAGACCATGCCGCTTTTTCCTGTCGGGGCGCTTCATGTGTCCTGCTGCGATTGGACGAAGTCTTCGGCTGCTCGAGACGTGTCAGCGACAGGAAAACGGC
>CALMPK010000330.1 GCA_937873575.1 uncultured Hyphomicrobiaceae bacterium | reverse complement strand
CTCTGGAATAACGTTGAAGGTTTCACGACAGGCAACAACCGCCGAAAAACACCACTCAGCGACCATCTATTCGACGTATCCTTCGAGTGGGGCACGGCGTTTTTGGGCGTCCCCACAGACAATGCTCTGCTGTTCGATCGTTTTGAGGCGCTGGGGGCGTTGGTCCACCTTGAAGAGAACAGTGAAAGGGCACTGAAGGATCAACTGGAGAACGGCGACAGGAAGGCTAGGATGTCTGTCGGTCGCATCGGCTGGCGAAGCGAGGGGCGACGCTCAATAGAACACGAGCTGAAATCAACTCCTACCAGGCAACAACTGCTTAAAGCAGGGTTCGCATTGGGCAGTGAAGCATACCTCGATCTATTCTTGGAAAACCTATCACGGGTAGCACGATGGATGGAGTGGCGCTGACACTCCACCTGGCGATACCGGCCAGGGAGCAGCCGGACGATGTCTATACGCCTGAGAGAACTGTTTGCCTGTACGGAGCAAGGCGGCGCTTTCGTCGCCGAATCTGCCGATGGTCGACTCCTGCATATTGGCGAGGTGCCCTCCGGGCTCGCCTGCAACTGCGTCTGTCCCGGCTGCGGAAGGCGGATGGTTGCGAAAAAGGGAGATGTGCAGGCCCACCATTTTGCGCACAATGCTCAGCAAGATGGCCGGTCATGCGCGTCCGCCGGCGAGACGGCCCTGCATAAGTTTGCGAAACTCATTTTGGATGAGCGCCTGGAAATTACTTTGCCAGCGCAGGTCGTGGAGGAGCAGAAGGATCGCGAAGTTGTTGTCCGGGCGGCGAAGCGTACTTTCGATCGAGCGATCCTAGAAACCAAAGATGGGCAGATCGTTCCCGACGTCGTGCTGCTCTTACGCGATCGCAGGCTCATCGTAGAATTCAAGGTCACTCATCCGTGCGACTCAATAAAAATCGCCCGGATCCAAGCGATGGATGTCGGCGCAATCGAGATCGACCTCTCCCAGTACCGCGACCACAAGCTCAGCGAGATCGGAGACCGGATACTTTACGACGCGCCGCGAACATGGCTGCACAATCCGCGGGAACGTGAAGCGCGCGCACGCCTCGAAGTGAGAGCGCTACAGCGAGCAGAGGAGAGGCGGACGCAAATCGAAAATTACCGCGGCTCCTATCGCCATCGTTCACCGTCAGAATCCCCGGGAAGCGGGGCATGCGAATCTTCGGCCCGGAAAAACGGCCTCGCCGACCTCATCAATCTGCCGGTATATGGGGCTGGTTGCTTCACAGTGGCCGTTGCGGAATGGCAAGCGGCTATTCTGGAAGCATTGCTCGCTCCAACGAAAACGCCTTTCCGAACTCGAAATGGGCTCGCGGCACTCCGAAGCAGACGATGGCTCGACTCATCGTTTGCTGACATTTCGGACGAAATCGTATGTGGGGTGCGAGCGGCCGGGATTCCGTTCAACTCCCCCTTCCAGGCCGTCGAAGCATATCTAACGCAACTCGAGCGCCTTGGCTTCGTTCATTCGGATCCGACTGAGATTTGGCGGCCCTCACATACGCTACAGGCACGGATCGATAAGGCGCGCGAGCTCCGCGCGCGACCGGTCAAGCGTACGCGCGAGCTCCGTCAATTAGTTGAGGAGCTGATTGCCACTCTTCCAGCGGATGAGACCGCTGCTTTCGTATTTGAACAATGGTGGAGTTCAATGCTCCCGGAACGCGGCCATTCACCTCGTGATGCGATCGACTTCGATGAAACGAAGTGGCGATCGCTCACGAACGACCTGGATAATATCGCGACGCAAATCCGGTTCTCGCCGCGAGAACGCTTAGACCTTTTTGGGCTTCCCTACCACGGCGCCCTGGCGCGCGCACTTGAGCGCAAGCATGCAGAAGAAGCCGAACGTCAACGCGCCAATCAAGCGAAAATCGAGGCAGATAAAGCTGCCCGCGTCGCCGATCTGCAGCATCGCGCGCTTCGACAGATCGGGAGAGAAGCGGAACTCTGGCTCGTGACGACAAACTCTAACACTGGGGGACGCCCTCCCATCGAGGTCGCTTTGGATAGCGAAGCTGGTCACGAGGATGCGGTCCGCGCGCTCCATTACCGAGCAAGAGAGATTGAGGTTCAGCATCGAGCAAGCGAGCGGAAGGCAAAAGCCGTGGCGGAGCTCGCCGCGCTCGCCCAATCCCGGTATTACGACGACGAGCGAGCTAATTTATGGATGCGAGGCAGGAGGCGGGAATTAGGTGGTAAATCGCCGGAGGAGTTCACGGTTGATGATGCTACCCGGCAGCGGTGTAGTGAGCTGCTACCTACGAAACGTTCGCGTCGATAGGAACTCGGATGTTCTGTGTCAATACACCGCATAGAGACAATGAACCGGCCTTCTAAAAAGCACCACTTCGTACCACAGGCGCAGCTTCGAAATTTCTCTGCGGACGCGGAGCGCCGTTTTCTCTATGTGCTCGACAAACAAACGGATCGATCATTCCGAACTTCGATCCTCAACGCTGGCTCAGAGAACGACTTCAACACCATCAGTCTCGGCGCCAGCAAGTGGAACTTCGAAGATCTGTTCCAGGAAGTCGACACCCGGTCGGCTTTGCTTATTGCGGAGATCCTCTCGCGCAAATCGCTAGCCTGGCTATCCGAGGATGATCGGCTTGCTTTGGCCGACTTGTTCGCCACCCAGATGCTTCGCACGCATTTCAGTCGAACCACGCGGGCGCACCTCGCTGATCGTCTTCGGGAGATCACACGGCAGCTCGGCTACGATCCGGATCAGAATCCGACCATGGCGACGCCCCCCGATGCAGCACTGCGCCTCGGCGCAGTACGGACATTCCTTGATCGCAGCGAGCAGGTCGTCGCGCTTCTGCGCCTGTATCCCGCCTTATACCGAGCAAACGGGGACCATCGGTTCATAATCTCTGATCATCCCACCGCAGTGATGAATGCTTTTCCCTATGGGGAACTCGGACTTACTTCGCACGGCATACTAGTCGTCCTGCCGATCTCACCAGAGATTATGATTGCCTTGCACTGCCCGACAATTGTGAAGCGCTATGAGTTCGCTGAACAAGCGAGTCTCGAGGCAGATCAAAAGGAGCGAGTGTTCCGATACAGAGACGGCCTCAGGTCCGGCAATCCGATCGATATTGATGAAGATGCGGTCCTGTTCCTCAATCATCAGCAAACGGTTCATAGTGCGCGGTACCTCTACGCGGCCACCGACACATTCGATCGCGCGCGTGAAGCGTTGGAACAGCAACCTCACCTTCGGTCCGTCACGACACACCTTACGTTCGGCGAAATGGGACGGCCGTCTAAACGACATTCAGAGATGCAATCGGGAATACACCTCGTAGTACGCGGTCCTGCCGATCACGGGATCCTCACAATCGAGGAAATCGATCCTTCCGGAGAAGGGATCACCGCTCGGACCGGCCAGATCACATTGTTAGCCCAAATGGCATCGGATCAGGGCATGCTCCGTGTCGAACTCTACGTCGATGGACGCCCCATGCGCACCTTGGGCGCTGCCATGGTGGAGCCTCTTGGAAACACAGCCGATGGCTGGTTCCGCGTAGTTCACCGCGATGCCAGTTTGAGAGAGTTAGGCAAGCGTCTCGATCGCAACCGCTTGTAGCCTTCCATTTCCGGCGAGCAGGTCCCCGATATCAAACTTCGAGCAGTTGGCAGCACAGGCCTGTTCCACAGC
>CALMPK010000329.1 GCA_937873575.1 uncultured Hyphomicrobiaceae bacterium | reverse complement strand
GGGGATGGGGCGCCGGCCGAGACGGCGGGTCCGCTGTCGTACAGCGTCGCGGCGCTTTCGGCCGGCCTCGGCACTGCCTCTCTATTATTCCTGCTGCCGATGGCCGACTGGCGCGCGCTCGCCGCGGTGGTGCTCGGCATGGGCGCGATGCTTCTCATCGCCTGGCGGCATATCGGTGGGTTGACCGGTGACGTTCTCGGCGCGAGCCAAGTCGTCGGCGAGATCGCAGGGTTGCTCGCGCTCGCCGCACACGTCTGACGAATTGAAACCGGAGCCGCATGCCAAAACGTGCCGCCGTTCTTCGTGCACAGCTCGAACGTGTCGGTCGGTTTTCGGGTGGCTGGCTGGGGCGGGAGGGTTCGAACCTCCGAATGGCGGAATCAAAATCCGCTGCCTTACCACTTGGCTACGCCCCAATGCCGATGCCTCCGATCAGACGGAGGCGAAGCGACGCGCACCATAGATAAACGGCTCGCGGCGGGCAATCTCTGTTCGCCGTCGCGTGCGAGCTTGACCCGTCACGCCAGGCAGGGGAGGCGCGGGGCCCGTAAAGGGCCGCGCGTCTCGGGTCTATCGGTTCCCGGCAGGCACGTAGCGCCGCCAGCGGGCGCTCCTTATCGCAGGTTGCCGCAGAAGCGCTGGATACGCTTGCAGGCTTCCTCGAGCACCTCGGTCGCGGTCGCATAGGAGATGCGGAATGCGGGGCTGCCCTCGAACGCCGCGCCGTGCACACACGCGACGCCTTCCTCCTCGAGCAACGCCGTTACGAAATCCTCGTCGCTGGCGATCGTCTTGCCCGACGCCGTCGTCTTGCCGATGGTTCCGGCGCACGAGGGATAAACGTAGAAGGCGCCCTCCGGCTTCGGGCAGGTGATGCCCTTGGCCTGGTTCAGCATCGCGACGACGAGATCGCGGCGCTTCACGAACACCTCGTTGTTACGCGCGATGAAGTCCTGCGGGCCGTTCAGCGCTTCGACGCCAGCCCACTGCGTGATCGAGGTGGGGTTGGAGGTCGACTGCGACTGAAGCTTGCGCATGGCGTTGATCAGCGGCTCGGGGCCGCCGGCATAGCCGAGACGCCAACCGGTCATGCAGTACGCCTTGGAGAGGCCGTTGACCGTGAGCGTGCGGTCGAACAGGCCCGGCTCGACCTGTGCCGGCGTATAGAACTTGTGGCCGTCGTAGATCAGATGCTCGTACATGTCGTCGGTCATCACCCAAACGTGCGGGTGACGCAGCAGCACGTCCGTCAGCTTCTTGATGTCGCCATCCGAATAGGCGGCACCTGTCGGGTTCGACGGAGAGTTGAACAGGAACCACTTGGTCTTCGGCGTGATGGCCTTCTCGAGCGCCTCGGGTTGCAGGCGGAAACCCTGTTCCATCGTGGTCGGCACGAATACGGGCGTGCCGCCGCCGAGCAGCACGATGTCGGCATAGGACACCCAGCACGGCGCCGGAATGATGACCTCGTCACCCGGGTTCAGCGTCGCGAGAAGCGCGTTGTAGAGCACCTGCTTGCCGCCCGTCCCGACCGAGATCTGGCTCGGCTTGTAGATGAGACCGTTGTCGCGCTTGAACTTGGCGCAGATCGCGGCCTTGAGCTCGGGAATACCGTCGACGTCGGTGTACTTGGTCTGACCCTTGTCGATGGCGGCCTTGGCAGCATCCTTGATGTTCTGCGGCGTGTCGAAGTCGGGCTCACCGGCGGAAAGCGAGATGATGTCGCGACCTTCCGCCTTGAGCTGGCGGGCCTTGGTCGCAACGGCGATCGTCGCGGAGGGCTGGATGCGATTGAGGCTGTCGGCGATGAAGCCCATGGCGCTGACCTTTCAGGTTCCTGACCTTGCCCGCGCCGGCCGTGCCACCGCCCGCGGGCCGCCCACCCTTGCGCAACTGCGGCCCTAGGTGAGGCGGCGGGAAGCTACGCGCTCACGCCATCCTGCGCAAGCCAGCCTTTGTGAACCGGTCCGGGGCGCTTGCACGAACCCGCCGCCATGGAGTCCGCCGCGTCTCCCAGGCCTCTGGAGCAGGCCGACCCTTAGCGCCGAGGCCGCCCTGTGAGGCCGCCCGGACCCGTCCAAAACCACCGCTCGGCGAGGACTTGCAAAGGCGCCGGACGCCCTCTATACGGGGCGCTTGGCGAGGAGACGTGGCCGAGTGGCTGAAGGCGGCGCTTTGCTAAAGCGTTATACGGCAAAACCGTATCGAGGGTTCGAATCCCTCCGTCTCCGCCAGCGCCTATTTGGTTTCATCGAACAGATTTGTTTCGACTAATTTCGTATCCGTAGCACTGTCCCCAGCACATCTTCCGGCTTGGCGCGGACCAATGTGGACACGGCGTCGCACCTTTCTCGGGTGCGGCCGAATGCACTGGTGCGCGTACCCTTTTCAATGCGGGTCGGTCTCATGGGGCGGCGAGCCTACCGAACACCTGCCACGCTGAGGCCGCGCAGCTCAGCGCGTCTCGGCGCAAGCCCGCCGTTCAACCGGGCCGGTTGCTAATGACGGCGGTTATCGTAGATGTGGAGGACACATGCTCCACAAGGCGACACCCGAGCCTTGTTCGCGCGTCGCAAGTACACGTCCCCACAAGTACACGTCCCCAATGGTCTGAGGCCCTCGGTACTTAAGAAGCCTCGCCCAACCGTCGCGTGAGTAGCAGCCGATGTCGGCTTGCCAGCAGAGTCTGCCGACGCGCTTCTGGACAACGGCGGCGAACGAACGTTGTCGATGAATTGCTACGCCGGGTCGATGATTGCTCCAAAGCCAAACCCGGCCATCGCGAGCGTGGTCATAGCCGCTTGACGGCGACCTCGCCCTTTTCGAGGGTCAGCGCCAGCTTGCCGCGCTTCAGCGCTTCCGCATCGGCGCCGAAGATCTCGCGCCGCCAATCGTGCATCGCCGGCACGTCGGGCTCGTCGAGCGACGCGATCAGCTCGAGCTCCGATCCATCCGCGATCAGACGCGGCGCAACGCCGTGCTTGGCCGCAGCCGCCTTCAGCAGCACCTTCAGGAGTTCGAGCGTCGCCGTCGCCTCGGCCGAGAGCGGCTCACCCTGGCGCAGCGGCGGTACGTCCTTGAGATCGCGCGCGAGCCCGCGCTTCACCGCCTCGACGATGTCCTTGGCCCGCGACGATCGCGAGAACCCGTCGCTCAACGTGCGCAACTGCGCCAACTGCTCGGGCGCGGTCGGCATCTGGTTGGCGATGTCGAACAGCGCTTCGTCGCGCATGATCCGCCCACGCGGCACGTCCTGCGACTGGGCCAGGCGCTCGCGCCACGCGGCGAGCTCCATCAGCACGGCCAGCGCCTTGCGGCTCTTGACGCGCAGCTTGAGGCGCTTCCACGCCTCGTCGGGATGTGTTTCGTAGGTGGCGGGATCGGAGAGCGTCGCCATCTCGGAGGCGAGCCAGTGCTCGCGCCGGGTGCGGTCGAGTTCGGCCTTGAGATGGCGGTAGACGTCGCGCAGGTAGGTGACGTCGCCCAGCGCATAGACGAGTTGCTTCTCCGACAGCGGCCGCCGGCTCCAGTCCGTGAACCGCGACGACTTGTCGATGTCGCGCCCGGTGATCTTCTTGACCAGATTGCCGTAGCTGACCGAATCACCGAAGCCGCAAACCATCGCGGCGACCTGGGTGTCGAAGATCGGCGTCGGAATAAGACGGCCCTGCGCCCACACGATCTCGACATCCTGGCGTGCG
>CALMPK010000328.1 GCA_937873575.1 uncultured Hyphomicrobiaceae bacterium | reverse complement strand
AGACGTGTGCTCTTCCGGTCTGGAGTCACGGTGGAGGTCCTGATCGTAGAGGTGCTCCACGAGTTCCGTGCGTGAGACGACACGCCCGCTATGGTGCATCAGGTAGTGCAGAAGCCGGTACTCGTGAGATGTGAGCTTGATCTGCTGGCCGCCACACGTCACCCGTGCCGATTTCGTGTCGAGCCTGATCGGACCGCACTCGATCTCGTTCTTGGCATGTCCCGACGCGCGGCGAACTTGCGCTCTGACGCGCGCCAGCAGTTCCTCCATGTGGAAAGGCTTCGCCAGATAGTCGTCCGCTCCGGCGTCCATGCCGGCCACCTTGTCACTCCAGCGGTCGCGAGCGGTCAGCAGGATCACAGGCATATTGCGGTCGCCCCGCCGCCACTGCTCCAGGACCGAAAGTCCGTCCATCTTGGGAAGGCCTATATCGAGGATCACCAGATCGTAAGGCTCGTTCTCGCCGAGGTAATAGCCTTCCTCGCCGTCCGCGGCGGTATCGACCGCATAGCCTGCGTCTGAAAGTGCTCGCACGAGCTGCCTGTTCAGATCGCGATCGTCCTCGACAACGAGAATGCGCACGTTCGTCTCTTTCGGTATCTGCCGGAGCGCGGATTATACCGACCGACCCGCCCGAATCCAGAGTGCTTGCGCCGAGCCCCCTTACCCTCCACCCCGCAGCAGCATCTGGGCTCGGCTAGCGGGCCCGCGCCTCCACCTCCGTCCGCCGCAACTGCCCGTTGCGGTCCTTGACGATCAACTTGTAGAGGAAACGGTCACCGTCGCGGCACAGCGACGCTCTGACAATAGCGCCACCAGCAACGCCGCGCGCCTGGAGTTCGCCGATGGCCGGCAGCCTTTCGCGCACGACGATCTCCGAGGCGACCGACCAGTCATCATAACAAGCACTGTCGCCGGCCCTCGCTTCCCCCGCCAGAAAAGCGAGAGAGGCGGCAGTAATCGCCAGCAATAGTGTTCGAGTCATCACGAGTTGGTTCCCGGCATCGATCGCGACTTGCACGCTATCGAGACCGTCCTGAACCACGACTGAACGCAGGCGTCAGATCTTCAACGAGACGATGCGCCTCTGGATCGGCGTCGTCGCGCGCATCCGGCCATAGACGGTCATGAGCGTGCCGACGAGGCCGCCGACCGCCTGCGCGACCTGGATCACCTGTTTGCCGAGAAGCTCGATCATATCGGCCGTGATATCGATGCCGATGATCGGGCCGATGACGGGCACCACGGTCGAGAGCCCTGTGACAATGACACCCCAGATCGTCAATGATTCGCCCCACCACTTGGCGGGCACGTCCTCGGAAGTCGCGGTGCTGGTCATGTGATCGTCTCCTGTTGCCTTGCGTTGTTCTGGCGCCTGCTCTGTGTCTGCCTTTTCAATCTGCGTTGCGCCGATCAGCGCAGACGAGCCCGCGAGTGTTGCATCGACCCGCCGCAGCCAGCCCCGCCCGAAGCGCCAGAAGTGATCGAGCGCGCGATAGCGCTCCCTGCGCAGCTCCGCGTAGGTCAACAGTGTCTTGCGCAACGGGGCCCGGCTGACTGCTCGTCTCGTCTCTGGCCCGATCTCGCCGTCGACCGCAGCACCGACCGCCTCCTGCAGCATGCGTACTGACGCGCCGACACCGTGATTGACCGCGGCGTCGAAGTGCATAAAAGCCAATGCTCCCGGCATTTGCGCGCAACCCGCGGGCTGCCAGTATCTCGTCTGATAGATCTCGCGCACCATCGCATCGGGGATACGCCGCAACTGCTGCACCAGGCGCGCACGATTGGCTTCCGAAACGGCTTCGCCGATCCATCGCGCATAGACGGCAAGCGTGATGCCCTTGTTCGTCGGCCCACCCGGATCATGGGGATCGTCGCTATACCCGCCCTCCATTTCGAGAACGTGCGCGAGGGCCGTCTTGAACATCGATGCACTCGCCTCGGCATCCGCCTCCAAATCACCTGCGCGTCGCGGGACCTCTTTCACTAGACTTGCTCCAACAGGCCAACGCACGCCGAGCAGCCGCGACTTTGGAAACGACTGAACCGAGACCTCCTGTCCCTGATTGCCGCCGAGCAGAAGCACCTTGTCGTCGGCCTCCCCCACCACGAACCCCACGTGTCCGAGTGCGGGGTTGCTTCCACGGCTCAGCACGGCGACGGAGCCTGTACGCAGCTCGCGTGCATCCTCGCCCCATTGCAGATAGGAGCGAGCCATCAACGATCGTGAGCCGCGCCGGCCGCCCCGTTCGAGGCATGCTCCGACGAACGCCGCGCACCAAGCCACCTCATCTCGGACCACCGTCTCGTGTCCGGAATCCTTGAACATGGCGAGGATGCGCGGATTATCGCGCGCCCCCGCGACCTCGCGCACGCCGAGCTCACGCCATGCCGCGACGAGCCAATCGGGTTGGTTCATCTCACGTCCCGCCAACTTGTTTCGGATTTAGTGTCTGGAATCGCTGCTCGGGCGATCCCGCGAGCGAGTGGCAAGTCGACATTGACGTCCCGCCGCAGCGAGCTCTGCGACGTCGCACTCGGGTATGATCAATTGGCGTGGCTCGCTGACGCAACGCCGTCGACGTCGACAGTTCTCTAGATCACGGCCGCCCGCCCGGTACCGCGTCCGTATTCCGGACTGACCTGATAGACGCGAACCTGATAGCTCGGCTGGCGCCCCCCGAAATCGGCGATCTGATCTGCGTCGGAATAGACGACGCCCGGCGTCATCGCATGAAGTGTACGTTTGACGGTTGGACCGTCGAGGATATCGAGCGCGTAGAACTCGGCCGTTTCGCCGAGCGGAACTTCGGTCGCCTCCCAGTTGTCGCCACCGACGCGCGTACGCCTGATCCAGCTGACAACGACGTCACCCGTGTCCTCGCGTTGCGAACGGATGTGCACCGGAGAGAGCGGCCTCAACCCTGCGCCTACAAAGGCATGCACCGTCTCACCGTAGCTCGCATCGCCGATGTTCTTCGACGATGGCCCGTACTTCCACGTATACGGCAGGCCGATCTCGTTGCGGTCGATCGCTACCTCCGTGCGGCTCTGGTCGAGAAGTACGAACGGCGCGCCTGCTGGAACGACCACACCGGCCGCCCCATCCGTTCCCGCCTGCGCGCGTAACAATCGGCTCAACCTATAGGTCGCCGGCGCTACCAGCTCGGCTTGCTCGAACTGCAAGAGCTGCCAGTCTCCGGCACCATTACGAACAGCGGCGACATTGCGCCCGGCGAGCATCTGCACGGTCGTCACCGACGACAAAGCATCGCCCGCCACCTCCACCAGTAAATCGTTCGCCCTATCGATCCGTCCTTCGGGACATGGCGCCAGCTCGGAAAGGGTCGTACCGAGTGTCGCTGAGCTGGCGATGAGGGCCTTGAGCTCGAAGCCCGAGCCTTCGGGCGACGCATACAGCGCCACCGATCCTTGCCACGGCTCCTGGCGCGCGACGACATACCCCGCCTCGGGCGCCTCGTCTCCCCGTAGCATCGGCAGATCCAGAAGGTAGACCAGCGGCCGACCGACACGGACATCCCCCGATGGCGCGAGAGGTCGTACGGCAACCGGTGTCGCCTCATAGATCATCGGATCGACCGCGAGCGCCTCGATGGAACGCGTCCCGTTATCCCCGACCGTGGTGACGCGGAAGAGCCTCTCCCCCGCACCCGCATCGATCGACACGATGTCACCCGGCTCAACCGCGATACTGCTTGGCGGCAGCGTGAACGAAGCCCTCTCCCGAGAAATCCACGTCTCGTGCAACCACGAATCCGCGATGCGCCCGGCGTGCTCCGCGTCGAGCACAAGCGGCAGCTCGGCCTGCGATACCCTGACGCTCGCGCCGACGAGCCGCCGCGACTCCGCGACGGCCTGCCGATAATCGTCTCCTGCGCCCAGATAGCTGATCTTGGTCGACGCCGGCAGCTCCGTCTCCTGCCCCCGCGTCAGCATCAAGAGCGGATCCTCGGCGCGTTGTTCGACGAGATCGTCGAGAACGAACCGCGCCACTGCGGGTTCGCTGGCGCGCTGGCGGAATTCGATACGTCCGCCGCTCTCGACCGTGTCGAAGAAATAAGCGAGACCGAGCGGCTCGAGCGCATCGCGCGCCGACATCACGCGATCGACCACATAGCCCGGAACAATGCCATGCAACCCACTCGCGTCAAAATCGCTGTGCCCGAAGTCATCCATCAGTGCGTCGATCACATGGGACAGCGGTGCACCGGCAATTCGCCCATTGAGCCAATGGCCGAGCCGCCAGTTGTCGCCATCGCTCCACGTCTCGATGTTCGCGGGAAATGCCGGGAACGGGCGCGCATCCCAAGCGTAGACGTAGATCCGTGACGTATCGACCATTCGACCGCCGTACACCGGTGACAAGGGGTTGCCGCCGTCATAGACGGCCGAGTTCGGATCAAAGCTTCCGATCAGCGCGCGCAGATACTGACGCTGCATCAGATCGTCCCGGATACCTTGAGCGTAATAGGGCGCGGCACTTTCCGAGCTCTTCGCATCGATGAACACGTTCGGCTGGTTGGCACCAAGATCGATTGCGGGACAACCGGTCTCCATGAACCAGAGCGGCTTCGATTGCGGCATCCAGGCGGACGCGGTTGACTGTTCGATTCCACCAGGGCGATCGAAATGCTGCTCACTCCACCACGAGCGGATATCCTTGTAGCGAAACAGCCAGGGCTTGCCGCTGCCGTCGGTGATGGGCGAGCGAACCTGAGCATCGCGATCGGCACCGCTCGCATAGTACCAGTCGAAACCTTCGCCGCCTGCTACGTTCCCCGCCAGATAGGGCGTGTCGTAGATGCTCGACGCTCCGGCGAGATAGTCGAGATGTTCGCGGCCCGCGCGCCAATCGGCAAGCGGCCAGTAAACGTCTATCCCCACGGCATCGATCGAAGGAGAAGCCCAAAGCGCGTCGAGATGGAAGTAGACGTCTCCCGATCCGTCGGCCGGCTGGTGACCGAAGTACTCCGACCAATCTGCGGCATATGTCACCTTGGTCGCAGGCCCGAGCACAGCCTTCACGTCTTCGGCCAGCTGCACGAGGGCGGCCACGAATGGATACGTGGATGCAGAGCTGCGAACTTGTGTCAGACCGCGCAGCTCCGTGCCGATCACGAACGTGTCGACTCCACCTGCGGCCTTGGCTAGATGCGCATAGTGGAGGACCATCCGGCGCAGGCCCCAATCGGCAGCCCCCCCATAGATCACCCGGTCCCCTGCAATTGCGAAGTGCGCGACTTGCGCCATCCCGCAGAAGCTCTGCACTTGCGTTTCGGCAGCGCCCGTTTTGTCGACG
>CALMPK010000327.1 GCA_937873575.1 uncultured Hyphomicrobiaceae bacterium | reverse complement strand
GACTGGCGGGCATCAGCACCCTCGTCGGCAGGCCCTGGCGGCGGATGCGCGTTGATCGCCTGACGCGTCAGCCGCGCCCCCGGTAAGGCGGGACGCCCTGGTCGGGCAACCAGACGCCCTTCGGGCATTGGCCCGTTTGCCAGAACACGTCGATCGGAATGCCGCCGCGCGGATACCAGTATCCGCCGATGCGGAGGAAGTGGGGCTCGAGCAGTGCGACGAGCCGCTTGCCGATGGCGACCGTGCAATCCTCGTGGAACGCACCGTGGTTGCGGAACGAGCCGAGATAGAGCTTCAGCGACTTGGATTCGACCAGCCAGTCCTTCGGCACGTAGTCGATCACCAGATGGGCGAAGTCGGGCTGGGCGGTCACTGGGCAGAGAGAGGTGAATTCGGGCGCCGTGAACCGCGCGACGTATGCCGTATCCGCGTGCGGATTGGGCACGCGGTCCAGCACCGCTTTATCGGGGTTTTCGGGAAGCCCGACTTGCTTGCCGAGCAGCGCTGCGCCCTCATGCGCGGCCTTGCGTCCCATCTGTTGGGCTCCTTATTCCGCGGCCAGCCGCACGCTGCGGCGGGGGCCGCGGTAGACGCAGCCTTCCTGGCAGGAATCGCGCGCCACGACGATCTCGGCAAGCCCCGGCACGCGGTTCTCGAGCCGGTTCCACAGCCACATGGTGATGCGCTCGAGCGTCGGCGCGGCGAGCCCCTCGATTTCGTTGAGAAAGCGATGGTCGAGGGCTTCACGCGCTTCCACGATCGCGGCGGAGAGATCGTCGAAATGCATGACGAGGCCCGTCTCCGGGTCCGGCTCCCCCTCGACCGAGACGCGAACGCGGAACGAGTGACCATGCACGCGCGAGTTCGGATGCCCGGGCGGTGCGCTCGGTAGGAAGTGGGCGGCCTCGAAATGGAACTCACGGTAGATGAGCATGGAGCGGGGCAAGGTTCTGTTTTGAGGTTCTAATGACAAGATCCAGGGAGAAGGTCTGCGGGACTTGGGCCCCAGGGACTTGGGGCCCAGGGACTTGGGCCCCAGGGGCTTTGGTTCGAGGGGCTTTGGTTCGAGGGCAGGGAACGGTAAGCGCTTCGCGGCCGAATTGATCGCTCAGAGCTAACCCCTGGTCCATGATCTCTAACCGCTAGTCCCCTAATTGGCCTCCCAACTCCCCTCTCTCACGGAATCCCGATCAGCTTGTGCGTCTGGAGCGACAATCGCCACTCGGGGTTCGATTTACAGTAGGCCACCGCCGATCGCGTGTTCTGCTCGCGCTCGGGACCATCCATAGGCTGGAGGTAGCGCAGGCGGAAGTCGAGGCCGGCGCATTGCTCCGGCGCGAGGCCGGTCTGCGGGTAGACGAGCTTCAACTCGTCGCCCGAACGCTGCACCAGTGTGGAGCCGGCCTTCGGGCTGACGCAGATCCAATCGATAGCGCGGGGAACCGGCATCGTCCCGTTGGTCTCGATGGCGATCTCGAAGCCCTCCTCGTGGAGCGCCTCGATCAGCTCCGCGTCCACTTGTAACATCGGCTCGCCGCCGGTGAGCACCACGAGCACGGGCGCCGCATCGTCGCCGCTCGCCATAGCGCACGCCTCGACCAGGTCCGCCGCGGTCTTGTACTTGCCGCCGAGCGGGCCGTCGATGCCGACGAAATCCGTGTCGCAGAAGCGGCAGACCGCGCCGGCACGATCCGTTTCCTGACCGGACCACAGATTGCAGCCGGCAAAACGGCAGAAAACCGCCGGCCGGCCCGCATTGGCGCCCTCGCCCTGCAATGTGTAGTAGATTTCTTTGACGTGATACATGGCGGCGACTTCTGCGGTCGCCCCGTTTGACTGTCAAGACCGCCGATTGCCCTTGGCAGTGGGTGTGCTCGCCGCAAGCGACGAGCGGGCAAAAGGCGATCGGCCGACGTCGGAGCGCCGTCGGATGCCGGTAGGTTGCCCGGCGCCCCCGGGCCGAGGGCCATCGGAGGGGAAGGAGCGAATGGGGGGAGGCGGCGGATGAGCGAGGCGGCGGGGCGGCGAGGCGCGGGTTTCGTCTACTACGACCTCGTGATGGTGGCGTTCGTTACCGTGCTCGTCTGCTCGAACCTGATCGGGCCGGCCAAGATCGCCACGGTCGATCTTCCGCTCGTCGGATCGTTCGTCTTCGGCGCGGGCGTGCTGTTCTTCCCCATCTCCTACATTTTCGGTGACGTGCTGACCGAGGTCTACGGCTACGCCCGGGCCAGGCGGGTCATCTGGACGGGCTTCGCGGCCCTCGCCTTCGCCAGTGTCATGGCGGCCGTCATCGTCGCGCTTCCGCCCGCGCCTTTCTGGAAAAACCAGGGCGCCTACGAGGTCGCCTTCGGCAATGCCTGGCGCGTGGTCGGTGCGTCGATGATCGCCTACTTCTGCGGCGAGTTCGTCAACTCCTACATCCTCGCCAAGATGAAGATCTGGTCCGCCGGGCGCTGGCTGTGGACGCGCACCATCGGCTCCACCATCGCCGGCGAAGCTGTGGACAGCACGCTGTTCTACCCGCTCGCGTTCTACGGCACGGGGATCATACCGAACGAGGCGCTGCCGAGCGTGATGCTGGCTCAGTTCCTGCTGAAGACGCTGGTCGAGGTGGTGTTCACGCCGCTGACTTACGTGGTCGTCGGCACGTTGAAGCGGGCCGAAGGCGTCGACTACTACGACCGCGATACCGACTTCACGCCGTTCTCGATGAAGACGTGACGGCCGGGCGGGGCGGGCACGGTGCCGCGCCGCCCGCGACTCTGATGGACCGCGAACGCTAATCCATCAAAGTCGATAGCTCTCAGGCGGCCTGTGTGATCGCCGCGCTTGGGTCCGGCGGGTTCTACGAGCGCGGTCAATCGACCGCGAGGCCGCGGCGGACCATGGTGGCGATCTCGGCATAGGTGCGCTTGGCCGGTGTCAGTACGCCATGCATCTTGGTCTTCGAGATCAGCATGTCGTGCAGCGCGAGATAGTCGAGCCCCGTCGACAGGAAGCAGGCGACCGCGTCCTCGGGAGCTTCCACGATCGGCTCGCCACGCACGTTGAAGGAGGTGTTGAGGAGCACCGGCACGCCGGTCAGCTTCTCGAACTCCTTGAGCAGCCGGTAGAGCCGCGGGTTCTGGTTCTCTCGCACCGTCTGCACGCGCGCCGTGCCATCCACGTGCACGATGGCCGGAATGCGGTCCTTCCACTCCGGGTTCACGTTCTTGGCGAGCAGCATGAACGGGCTTTCTTCCTCGCCCTCGAAGATCTCGGCCGAGCGTTCGGCGAGAACGACGGGGGCGAAGGGGCGGAACGATTGGCGGTGCTTCACCCGCTTGTTGATGGTGTCCTTCATGTCGGGCGAGCGCGGGTCGGCGAGAATTGAGCGGTTGCCGAGCGAGCGCGGGCCATATTCCGAGCGGCCCTGGAACCAACCGAAGATGTTGCCCTGTGCGAGCAGCCGCGCCACGTCGGCACAGATGTCACTCGACTCGACCGCTTTCGTCTCGAGCTTCACCTCGACCGGCGCAAGCGCCTCCTTCACCTCGGCGGTCTTGTACTCCATGCCGAAGTAGGCGTTGTCGATGACGAACTCGCGCGGCTTCTTCTGCACCGCGATGTGGCCGTAATAGGCGCAGCCGATGGCGATGCCGTTGTCGCCGGCAGCCGGCTGCACCCAGACGTTCTCGAACCCCGCCTCACGCACGACGCGGCCGTTGGCGACGCAATTGAGGCCGACGCCACCGGCGATCACGAGGTTCTTGGCGCCCGTCGTCTCGCGCAGCCACTTGGCACGCTCGATCAGCACCTTCTCGCTGTCGTCCTGGATGCGCCACGCCATGTCGCGCCAGTGCTGCATGTTGGGCGAGGCTTCCCACTTCTGGTCCGATGCGGCGTCGAAGGGTTTGTTGAAGCTGCGGTCCCACTCCGGGAACGAGAGGTCGCCATTCGCGCCGATCTCGATCAACGGCCGGAACGCCTCGGGCGTGCCGTAGGGCGCGAGGCCCATCACCTCGCCGCACTTGTTCCAGTCGGAGAAGATGTAGCTCGACACGCGCGAGTACATCGCGCCGAGGCCGGGCATGAAATAGAACTCGTCGGACAGGAACCCGCGCACGGGCTCGAGCCAGACCTTGCGAATGCAGGTGAGATCGGAGCCCTTGAACGTGTAGTAGCTCTCGGATTCGCGGGCGAGAGGGTTGACGCCGTCGGTGTGCTGCCCCGGTTCCTTGATGTCGGTGGCGTAGCTGCCGACGCCATCGACGATCATCACCACGCCTTCCTCGAAGGGGCATGCGGCGAACGCCGAGTAGGCGTGGCCAAGGTGATGTGACAGCGTCAGCACGTTCGGCGCCGAGGTCAGGTAGAGCGGGCTTTTCCTCGCCTGCTCGCGCTCCTCCGCGTCCATGAACTCGGGAACGTCCTCGTAGATGAGCCGCAATTCGAGGTCTTCGACCGGCAGCACGTAGCAATTGCGCACGACGAGATCGACGTCGCGCAGCGTGATGCCCTCGGCATCGAGCACGTAGTCGACCACCTCCTGGAAAAAGCCCGTCGCGTGCTTGCGCCGCGTGATGCGCTCCTTCTCGATCGCATAGGCGATCTTTCCGTCGCGCAGCAGGCACGCGCTGACGTCGTGGTCGTAGGCGTTGATGCCGAGAATGTAGGTCGGCTTTTGGGTCATCGGCCTCTTGTCCTGGTGATGTCTCGTCGAAGCTGGCGGTTCCGGGACGGATGCGCGGTCCCAGGGGCAGTCGAGGTCTTGGTTCGAGCGGCACAATCGCCCGTGGATCGTGCAATCGCAATGGCGTCGTCGTCGGCAGCGGGCAGCGACGAGCCAGACAGCGGCGAGCCAGACAGCCACGGGCCTCGCTGCCACGGTCCGCCGCGTTCGCTTGCGACGATACCGCGCCGCGGCGGGCAACGGTCCCGTGCCCGTTCAGCAGACTTAACGCGCGATGGTCTTACGGCAAGGCCACGGCACGGCGAATGAACCTCCAGTTCATGATCTGGAGATGGCAGCCACGCGGTTGCGCCGCACCATCGTCCGGTTCATTTGGCGTTCAGGAAAGCTCGTGTATGCAAGTCGAACGACTACCTTCTGTTTGCCTGACGTCTCTACGTCTTTTTTCGTACGAAATTCCTGGGTCTCGGTTGTTGGTGTGTGCAATTCGTGCTACCCAACAAGGGTCTAGTGAGGGAGAGTTGCGCCACAGTTGAGGCAGCTCTCGGCGGAGGTTATGCCGGTTTCGGCAGAATCGACGCGAAGTTAAGAGTCGCGCCGTTGGACAGCTCTGAATTTGTCAGACAATGCGGACTCTGGCGGCGGACGGTTCTTCGGAGCGCCGCGTTGCGCAGATCGTTTCTACTGTCGAACCACATGGCTGCCGCTGGTGGTGGCTGATTATGCGAGGCGATAACAATGCAAGAGAATAAGGCACCGAACGGTGCGGTTTCCGCCGGGTCCCGGATCGGGGCGGTGATTGGCGGTCTTTCGCGCAAGGCAGGCCGCTCTGCGATGCAGGGTGTCGCCGTTGTCGCCATGCTGGCGATCTACGGCATCTCGTCGATCGGCACCTACGGTATGACGGCCCTCGGTCTTGGTGGCGTCACCGCTCTCTCGCTCGCTGCGTCGTCGCAGCCGGCTCAGGCGCGTCGCCGCCGTCGCCGCCGCCGGGGTGGCGTGGTGATCGGCCTCGACGACTTCGGAATCGTGATTGGCGGCGGTGGTCGCCGTCGTCGCCGCCGTCGTCGGCGGTAAGAGTTTCGGCGCGGGGCGTCGTCCGTGTCGTCGGCCTGCTTGTCGCGGTCTCATGGATCGAGGCGGCAGGCCGTACTGTTTCGGCGCAATCCATACGGGAGTATGAAATGTCCACAGACAGTGCACTACAGGCTGTGAAGCCGGAAGGCATGAAGCTGGGAGCTTTCGCTGCCGAACTTCCTCGGAGAGCTGGTCGCGCTGTCGTCCAACTCGTCGCGGTTGTGGCGATGCTCGTGATCTATGGCATCAGCTCGATCGGGTCTTATGGCTTGACCGCGCTGGGGCTCAGCGGTGCGACCGCTCTGACCCTCGCGTCGACGTCGCAGCCGGCCGAAGCGCGCCGCCGCTGGCGTCGTCGCCGCCGGGGCGTCTGGGTCGGTTTGCCGTTCCGTCGTCGTCGCCGCCGGTGGCGTCGCCGTCGCTGGTGAGGCATTGACCTTGCCACTCGCGTCGGCCCGCCCGCAATCGGTCGAGGCGGCGCGCGTGCGAGGGATCGGGCAGAGACTGGCCAGACCCTCGTAACATCACAGCGCCCGCCGGTTCCCCCGACCGGCGGGCGCAGCCGTTTCAAAGAGGCCGGTGTAAAACAGGTTGCTGCGGGGGGGACGTATCGGCGGGGGCCTTGCTACGGGGTAGCGTCAGCGCAAACCCATGGAAACCCGGGGGACACAGGTTGCCGCATTTATCAATCGGGATGGCGGGGGGCCATGCGGCTCCCCCCCCGCCAGAGAAGGGGGCCCCCAAAAC
>CALMPK010000326.1 GCA_937873575.1 uncultured Hyphomicrobiaceae bacterium | reverse complement strand
GGGGGGTTGCCGCGATGATCCGTGAATGCCTCCAGCGCCGCGGCCAGCCGGGAGAGCCCGTGCTGGATCGTGGCGAGCTCGTCCGGCGGAAGCCACCCTACCGCGACGTCGAGCAGGCGCGCCGTCTCGTCCACAACCGCGTCGATCAGCCCCAAACCCTTGTTCGTCAGACGCACCAACTGGCTGCGACCGTCATCCGTATCGTTGATGCCTTCAACCAAGCCCTGTGCCTTCAGCAAGCTCACAGTGTAAGTGATCGCGCCGGAGGTGACGCCCAGGAGGCGGAACAGGTCCGTAGGCCTCTGCGTGTAAGGCGGTCCGACGCGGCGCAAGGCGTAGAGCAGGCGGCTCTCGCCGGGACGCGGGCCCAGGCCGCGGGAGGGGCTCCCCTCGGGCGGCGCCAGCAGGATGTTCAGGCGCGTCAGCAAAGCGCCGATCTGAAAGCCCCGACCGCCGATCTCCGGCTTCTCGGTGCGCCACTGCGACAGGATGAGCTCGGTCACGCCGGACTGCGACCATGCGGGTGCTGACTCCGGCGCGGCTTTGCCGCGCGCAGCGGATTTCGACTTCCCGCGCATCGGACCCCTCGGCATGCACGTCGTGAACAGGCGCCTGAAGGCGCTTCACCTCTGTCTTGCCAAGATCACAGCCGCAGGCAAGCGCCAATCCCGGCCGGGCCTGCAGCGCAGGGGCGTGCGCACACACACAGGGCGCGCCGCGCCCGCGACCCGGAGGCCTGATTGATGAAACCACCTTTCTTGGCTGCGGCCGTCCAAGCCGTGCCCGCGTTCCTCGACCTCGATGCAGCGATCGCAAAGACCGTCGCGCTCATCGAGCAGGCTGGCGCCAGGGGCGTGCGGCTCCTCGCGTTCCCTGAGGCCTGGATCCCCGGCTACCCCTTCTGGATCTGGTCTGTCAGCCCGCTGGAGGCGATCAGCCTCTCGCGGCTCTACCACGAAGCTTCGGTGGCTGCCGGGTCCAAGCCGCTGGCGCGCATCTGCGAAGCGGCGCGATGCAACGGCGTGCATGTCGTCCTGGGGTTAAGTGAGCGCGATCACAGCTCGCTCTACCTTGGACAAACGATCATCGGCGCGGACGGGTGCATCATCGCCCAGCGTCGCAAGCTCCGCCCGACCCATGTGGAGCGCACCGTCTTCGGCGACGGCGACGGATCGGACCTCGCCGTCCACGACACACCCGTCGGTCGCCTTGGCGCGCTCAACTGCTGGGAGCACCTGCAGCCGCTTGTGCGGGCCGCGATGTTCGCCCAGCATGAGGAGGTGCACATCGCCGGCTGGCCCAGCCTTGCAGCCGGTGCCAGCGGCAGCCCTGCCTATGCGCTTGGCCGCCAGGTGAACCTGGCTGCCTCGCAGGTCTATGCCGCCGAGGGCGGGTGCTACGTCCTGGCTGCCACTCAGGTGGTGGACGAGAGCGTGCTGCGGGTGCAGGCGCAACACCTGGGCCGCGACGTGCCGTTTCCGCTAGGGGGAGGCTGCAGCATGATATACGGGCCCGACGGTCGCGCGCTGGCCGACTTCCTGCCGGAGGACGCCGAAGGGCTGGTGGTAGCCGAGATCGACCTGGGGACGATCGCCTTCGCCAAAGCGCTGGCCGACCCCGTCGGCCACTATGCCCGCCCAGATGCCTTACGCTTGATCCACGACAGGACGCGCTGGCGGGCGCCGCCGCCGGACGATGCGGATTCGCATGCCCCCGGCGCCAAGGAGCTGTCAGCCTGAGCAACTCTGGCGAGAACTGTCAGGTTGTTCCTAACGATTGTTCTCTCGTAGTCGACCTCGCCGGTGAACGTGACGCAGCTTCAACTCGTCGAGCGCTGCACCGTAGGGCGCAAGCCCGTCGGTGGTGATGAGCTCTGGTTTCACGGACTGATTGCGCAGAAGCTTTCGTAGCGGTTTCAGCACTGAGGCTCTGCAACGGCCTCGCTGCATCACGCGATCAAGCACGACGCCCTCGTCATCCGCCGCGCGCCAGAGATACCACCGCTCTCCCGTGATGCTGCAGACCATTTCGTCCAGGTGCCACCATGGCGAAGGGTGCTGCCTGCGGCGTTTCAGATTGGGTTTAGTCTGAGGGCCGGACTTGTTCGCCCAGCAGCGGATGGTTTCGTAGGCGACGTTGATACCTCGCCAGGCAAGCATCTCTTCGACATCCCGAAGACTCAATGTGAAGCTGAAGTAGAGGAACACGGCGTGCCGGGTGACTGACGGCGGGAAGCGATGCCCTTTGTACGAAATCTGCCCAATAGCCGCTCCGAATAGGGCGGCGACTCAGCTCACCACGGAGCAAGGCTAGCTCGCGTCTGGCAGCGCCGCCACGCAGCATTGCTGACAGCAGCCTGCTCCAGTTGTCCGACATTGGAGGGCCAAAACCCCGCCTTTCCGCGGCACTTCGCACAGGTGTCGCGACACAACTACGGCTCGTCTTCTCCAATTTCGTACAAGTACGTCACCCGGCGCTGCCAGGCTATGTATCTTGAGCGCGGAATTCCCACCAACCCACGGACAAGCAATGTCGGAGATCCGGTCCAGACTGCACCCGCCGAGGTAGCGGCAAGACTTAGCCTGGCAGCGTCCCTGCGGCTGCATGAGTCCATGGGGCAGCCGCACACGGACAGGAATCGGACGATCGCCAGCTGCAAACCTGGCCAACGCCATGGCGCGGCCGCCGCGAGCGTGATGGCGTCGTCGAGTCCTATGAGATTCCTATACGCGGCATGCGAAGCCATGCTGGCATTCCCCATACCTGCAAAGCGACCTTGAGCACATGCCGATCCCCGGCGCTCGGGAGCTTCAATTGAGCGATCTTCTTCTGGTGGGCCTCGCCGTCGTCCTTTTCGCGGGTGCGAGGATCTATGTCGCCATCTGCGAAAGGCTCTAGGTCATGACGACCGATCTTTGGCTGGGCGGCGCCGTCGCCGTCTTCATCGCCGCCTATCTGGTCTTCGCGCTGCTGCGCCCCGAAGACCTGTGAGGGACGCGCCATGACCCTGACAGGCTGGATTCAGATCGCCGTCTTCTGCATCGCCGTCCTGGCGTTGGTGAAGCCGCTCGGCTTCTTCCTGACGCGCCTGCTGAACGGCGAGCGAACCTTCCTGACGCCGGTGCTCGGTCCGGTCGAACGTGGCTTCTACGGGCTGGCGGGCGTCAAGCCTGAGGAAGACCAGCACTGGACCGCCTATGCCGGCGCCATGCTGGTCTTCAATCTCATCGGCTTCCTCTTCCTCTACGCGGTGCTGCGTTTGCAGGACATTTTGCCGCTGAACCCGCAGGGCTTTGCCGCCGTTCCGGACCATCTCGCCTTCAACACCGCGATCAGCTTCGTGACCAACACGAACTGGCAGTCCTATGGCGGCGAGACGACGATGAGCCACCTCTCCCAGTCGGCGGGACTGGCCGTTCAGAACTTCCTGTCAGCCGCCACCGGCATCGCACTTGCTGCGGCTCTCATCCGCGGCTTCGTCCGCAAGAGCGCTCGCGGCATCGGCAATTTCTGGGCCGACCTCACGCGCATAACGCTTTATGTCCTCCTGCCGCTGTCCATCGTGCTGGCGCTCGCGCTCGTCTGGCAGGGCGTGCCGCAGACCTTTGAGGCCTCTGCCATGGCGACGACGCTCGAAGGGGGCTCGCAGACCATTGCCCTGGGCCCCGTTGCCTCGCAGGAAGCGATCAAGATGCTGGGCACCAACGGCGGCGGCTTCTTCAACGCCAACTCGGCCCATCCCTTCGAGAACCCGACGCCGCTCTCAAACCTCCTGCAGATGGTCGCGATCTTCGCCATCGGCGCCGCCCTCACCAACGTGTTCGGCCGCATGGCGGGCGACCAGCGCCAGGGCTGGACGATCCTCGCGGCGATGGGAATTGTCTTCATCGGCGGCGTCGCCGCGGCCTATTGGGCGGAGGCGTCGGGCAATCCGATGCTGACGGCCCTCGGGCTCGACCCCGCCATGGGCAACATGGAGGGCAAGGAGGTCCGCTTCGGCATCTCGGCTTCCGCGCTCTTCGCCGCCATCACCACCGCCGCCTCGTGCGGGGCGGTCAACGCGATGCATGCGAGCTTCACGCCGCTCGGCGGCATGATCCCGCTCGTCAATATGGAACTGGGCGAGGTTGTCGTGGGCGGCGTCGGCGCCGGCCTCTATGGCATGCTGCTGTTCGCGATCCTGGCGGTCTTCGTCGCCGGCCTCATGGTGGGACGCACGCCGGAGTATCTGGGCAAGAAGATCGAGGCGCGCGAGGTGAAGATGACCATGCTGGCGATCCTCATCCTGCCGCTCGCCATGCTGGCCTTCACCGCTATTGCTGTCGTCCTTCAGGATGGTCTTGCCGGCCGGCTCAACCAGGGACCTCACGGCTTCTCGGAGATTCTCTATGCCTACACCTCGGCCGCGGCGAACAACGGCTCCGCCTTCGCCGGACTGACCGCGAACACCCCCTTCTACAACCTGACGCTCGGGGTCGCGATGTTCATGGGGCGCTTCCTGATGATCGTTCCGATGCTGGCGATCGCCGGTTCGCTCGCCGCCAAGAAGGCGGCTCCGCCTTCGCTCGGCACGTTCCCGACCCATGGCGGACTGTTCGTCGGCCTCCTGGTCGGGACCGTGCTCATCGTCGGCGGCCTCACTTTTCTGCCCGCGCTGGCGCTGGGTCCGATCGTCGAGCACCTCGCGATGCTGGCCGGCCAGACATTCTAGGCAGACCTTTCAGGGAAATTCCCGATGACCACGCGCCCCGCCTCATCTCTCTTCAGCCCCGCCATCGTCTGGCCGGCGCTCGGCGGCGCCGTCGCCAAGCTCCATCCGCGCTCCATGATCCGTTCCCCGGTCATGTTCGTGGTCGAGATCGTCGCGGCGCTGTCGACCGCACTCCTCGTCCGCGACATCGTGGCCGGTACGCCCTTCGGCTTCCAGCTCCAGATCGTGCTCTGGCTTTGGGCGACCGTACTCTTCGCAACCTTTGCCGAGGCGGTCGCCGAAGGCCGCGGCAAGGCCCAGGCCGACAGCCTGCGCCGCACGCGGAGCGACATTCTCGCCAAGCTGATTGTCGACGAGCGGACCGGGCTGATGGTACCGACCCCGGCGCTGGAACTTGAGCCCGGTCAGGTCGTCATGGTCGAAGCCGGCGACCTCGTTCCATCGGACGGCGATGTGATCGAAGGCGTCGCTTCGGTCAACGAGTCCGCCATCACCGGCGAGTCCGCGCCGGTGATCCGCGAATCCGGCGGCGACCGCAGCGCCGTGACCGGCGGCACGCTGGTCATCTCCGACTGGATCAAGGTGCGCATCACCGCCGCGCCGGGATCGACCTTTCTCGACCGCATGATAGCCCTCGTCGAAGGTGCCAAGCGGCAGAAGACGCCCAACGAGATCGCGCTGGACATTCTCTTGGCCGGCCTGACGCTCGTCTTCCTGATGGCGGTCGCGACCATTCCGAGCTTCGCCGCCTATGCCGGGGGCGCCGTGCCGATGGTGGTGCTGGTCGCGCTCTTCGTGACGCTGATCCCGACGACGATCGGAGCGCTCCTGTCAGCCATCGGCATCGCCGGGATGGACCGGCTCGTCCGCTTCAACGTGCTCGCCATGTCCGGCCGCGCGGTCGAGGCAGCGGGCGATGTCGATACGCCCCTGCTCGACAAGACCGGCACGATCACGCCCGGCAATCGTGTGGCGGCGCAGTTCCATCCCCC
>CALMPK010000325.1 GCA_937873575.1 uncultured Hyphomicrobiaceae bacterium | reverse complement strand
CTGACGACTGCGGCTCGACGATGTTGAGCACGAGCAGGGCCGCGATCGCCGCGTCGGTGGCGCTGCCGCCGCGCCGGAGCATGTCGCGCCCCGCTTCGGCGGCGAGCGGATGCGCGGCGGCGACCATATGGCGATCCGCCCGTGCGAGCGGCTTCACGGCGAGGCCCGTCGCCGGCTCGGGAACGGAGCGCGCGCGCTGCGCTTCGGTGGCCGGCGTGGCGGCGAGGAGTGCCGGCACGGCCGCCAGCGCCGCCAGTGCGGCACGGCCGGCATGCGTCCACACGCGAGGTGCCAGATATCGTCGGCTCTCTGTTGAGTGTTTCATCGCCCCATCATCGACGCCTCGACCGCTCAATGGAAGTCACGCGACTTCGGGATCACGCGCTCGTGTCGCGGATGCCCCGCCCAGCGCGGATGCGCGGGCGCGCGGGCACTGCCCGGATCAGGGCGGCGAACCTCGTCCGCGTTGGCGATCGCCACCTTCATGGCATCGCCGTCGTCCGCGAGCAGGGCCAGGAAGTCCGAACGGTCCTCGAGCCGCGTCGAAACGATATGGATGATGTCCTGATGGCGCTGAATGCGGCCGGTGACGACGATGAGCCGCGACGCCATCACGACCTTGCGGAATCTCTCGAGCGTATTCGCCCACACGACGGTATTGGCGACGCCGGTCTCGTCCTCGATGGTCATGAACACGACGCCCTTGGCCGTGCCCGGCCGCTGGCGCACCAGCACGACGCCGGCAACGCGCACGAACGCGCCGTCACGCATCGCGCGCAAGGCCGCGCACGGCACGATGCGGGACGCCTGGAGCCGCGCGCGCAGGAATTGCACGGGGTGGGCCTTCAGCGACAGCCGCAAGGTCTGATAGTCGTTGACGACGTGCTCGGACAGCCCCATTGCCGGCAGCGCGACCTCCTCCTCCTCTCCCGCCTCGCGCGTTTCGCTCCAGGCGAACAACGGCAGCTCCTCCGCTGGCGCCAGCGCCTTCACCTCCCACAGCGCCTGGCGACGGTCGAGGCCGAGCGAGCGGAACGCATCCGCCGCCGCGAGACGCTCGAGCGTCGTCCGCGACATGCGAGAGCGGCGCTTCAGGTCGTGCACGTCGCGGAACGGCCCGCCCGCGCCACGCGCCGCGACGAGCTTTTCCACTTCCTCCTGGCGCAGCCCGTCGATCTGGCGCAACCCGAGGCGCAGCGCCACCGGTTTGTCATCTCCATCGTTCGTGTCGGAGAGAGAGGGCAGCGCCTCGAGCGTGCAGTCCCAGTCGGAATGGTTGACATCGACCGCGCGCGCCTCGACGCCGTGCTCGCGGGCGTCGCGCACGATCTGAGCGGGCGCATAGAAGCCCATCGGCTGCGAGTTCAGAAGCGCCGCCGCGAACGCCGCCGGGTAATGGCATTTGAGCCAGGACGAGACATAGACGAGATGCGCGAAGCTCGCGGCGTGGCTCTCGGGGAATCCGTAATCGCCAAACCCCTTGATCTGGTTGAAGCAGCGCGTCGCGAACTCCGGATCGTAGCCGCGTGCCCATGCGCGACACCATGCGCTCCTCGATCAGCCCGATGGTGCCGCGACGGCGGAACGTCGCCATCGCCTTTCTGAGCTCGTTCACTTCCGTGTCGGAGAACCGCGCCGCGTCCATGGCGATGCGCATCGCCTGCTCCTGGAACAGCGGCACGCCCTTGGTCTTGCCGAGGATCTGGCGCAGCTCGTCAGCCGGCCCGTGCTCCGGCGCGGGGGCCGGATAGTCCTCCCGCTCCAGTCCATCGCGCCGGCGCAGATAGGGATGCACCATGCCGCCCTGGATCGGCCCGGGCCTGACGATCGCCACCTCGATGACGAGATCGTAGAAGCAGCGGGGCTTCAGCCGCGGCAGCATGTTCATCTGCGCCCGGCTCTCGACCTGGAACACGCCGAGGCTGTCGGCGCGGCAGAGCATGTCGTAGACGGCGCCATCCTCGCGCGGCACCGAGGCGAGGCTGATCGCGCGGCCGTGATGCATTTCGAGGAGGTCGAACGCGCGGTGGATGCAGGTGAGCATGCCGAGCGCCAGCACGTCGACTTTCAGCAGGCCGAGCGCAGCAATGTCGTCCTTGTCCCATTCGATGAAGGTGCGCTCGTCCATCGCCGCGTTGCCGACCGGGACCATCTCGATCAGTGGGCCGCGGGTCAGAACGAAGCCGCCGACGTGCTGGGAGAGGTGGCGCGGGAAGCCGATCAGCTCCTCCGTCAGGCGGACGACGGCTGAAAGCAGCGGATCTGCGGGATCGAGTCCGGCCTCGCGGATTCGCGTCTCGGGCAGCGCGCCACCGCCGCGCGAGCCCCACACCATCCCGGCGAGGGCCGCGACCACGTCCTCGCTCAAGCCCATCGCCTTGCCGACGTCGCGCACCGCCGAGCGCGCGCGATAGCTGATGACGGTCGCCGCCAGCCCGGCACGATGGCGGCCATAGCGCGCATAGATGTACTGGATCACCTCCTCGCGCCGCTCGTGCTCGAAGTCGACGTCGATGTCGGGCGGCTCCTTGCGGGCGTGGGAGACGAAACGCTCGAACAGCAGATCGACCTCCACCGGATTTACGCCGGTGATGCCGAGGCAGTAGCACACGACGGAGTTTGCCGCCGAGCCGCGCCCCTGGGCGAGGATGCCGTTCGAGCGGGCGAAGGTGACGATGTCGTAGACGGTGAGGAAATAGGGCGCGTAGCCGAGCTCGGCGACGAGCCGCAGCTCGCGCGCGAGAGTAGCGCGCACCTTTTCCGGGAGGCCCTGCGGGAAGCGCCATCGCGCGCCCTCCCAGGTGATCTCCTCGAGGTACTCCTGCGGCGTGCGGCCGGGCGGCGTCGGCTCCTCGGGATACTCGTAGACCAGCTCGTCGAGCGAGAATCGGCAGGCCTCCACGATCTCGACCGTGCGGGCGAGTGCCGCCTCGTATCCGGCGAGGATGCGGGCCATCGCGTCCGGCGGCTTCAGGTGCCGCCCGGCATTGGCGGCGAGGCGCAGGCCCGCCGCCTGGATCGTGGTGCCGAGACGGACGCAGGTCAGCACGTCCTGCAACGGCCGCCGCGCGCTCGCGTGATAGAGCACGTCGTTGGTGGCGACCGTCGTGATGGCGAGGCGGGCGGCGATGGCCGTCAGCGCGGCGAGGCGCGCGCCATCCTCGCCATGGTAGGTGCGGGTGAGCGCGAGGTGGAGCCAGGCCCGCGGGCCGAGCGCCACACGGATGCGGGCGAGTGCTGCGGCGAACGGCCCGGCTGCATCGATGAACGCGGCATCGCTGACGGCTGCATCGATGACGGCCGAATCACTGCCAGCCAGATCACAGCCGGCGACATCACTGGGAAGCTCCCCGGCAGAACCCTCGCACCGCTCCCGTTCCGCAGCCAGGGCCGCCGCCGACTGCGCCCTCCCCGCATCGCAGGAGGGCGCCGAACACGCCAGCGCGGGTTCCGCCTGCGCTGCTCCCTCAGGCACCCGCTCAGGTCCTCGCTCGGGCCCTCGCTCAGGCTCTTGCCGCGCCTCCCGCTCGCGAGCCATCCCCGACGCCTCGCGCCAGTCCCAATTCTCGGGCGCAAGCGCGATGAAGATCTGCCCCTCCGCGTGCGCCGCCACGTCGGCGAGCGTCAGATGGCATTCCCCTTTCGGCGCGCGCGACTGGCCGAGCGAGATCAGGCGGCTGAGGCGCCCGTAGGCGGCGCGGTCCCGCGGCAGGGCGAGAAGGCTCGGCGCGTCGGTAAGATCGGGGCGGGCGCCGACGGCGGGGCGCAGCCCCGCCTCCTTCGCCGCGGTATGCGCACGCACGACGCCGGCAAGGGTGTTGCGGTCCGTCACGGCGATGGCGGCGAGGCCGAGCGCCTTCGCCGTGGCGACCAGCTCGTCGGCGTGAGACGCCCCGCGCAGGAACGAGAAGTTACTCGTCACCTGCAGCTCGGCGTATTTGATTGGCGCGGCCGATTCACGCCCCGCGCGGAAGGGCGAGGGACGATCGGAGCGCGGGAGTGGAGGTGGCGCGGCCGATTCACGCCCCGCGCGGAAGGGCGAGGGACGATCGGAGCGCGCGAGCGGGATCGTCCGAGGAGGTTGCGCTTCACCCCGGACACCTGAAGCCGTCTCGCATTCCGTGCCCTGCGTCTCAGGGTCGTCCATCGCGATCACCTCACCCGAACAACCCATGCAGGAACCAGACGGGCGCGCCCTCCTCCCCGGCGCGCCCATAGAGCCCGTCGCGAAACACCCAGTAGCGCCCGCCCGCGTGATCCTCGATGCGGTAGTAGTCGCGCGTACGGTTGGCGGCGGGAGGCCGCACCCGCGCGCCGAGCGCTGCGGCGGCCTCGTCCTCCCCGGCCGCCCCCGGAGAATCCTGCCCCGGCAGCGCCCGCCACCACTCGGGCTCGATGCGCTCGGGTCCCTCGGCGCGGGCGACGCGGTGCTCGACCCGGCGCCAGGTGAACCGCAGCGGCGGGCCGTCCGGCACCTCGGCCATGACGGTGATCGGCTCGGGCCTGTCGAGCAGCAGCGGTGGGCGCGCCGCGCCGGGGGGGGGAGCGGGGAACCCCGCGGGACCCCCGCCAGCGGCCTCGCGCCCGGGTAGCGCAGACAGGGCGACGCCCACTGCGAGCCACGGACGGCGCGCCGACGCGCGCTCCGGCCGGTGGCTCGGCCCGGACGCGAGGCACTGCACCTCACCCGCGCCGAGCCTGACGGCGAGGCGATCGATCAGACGGGCGGTGGCGGCGGTGATGTCCGCGTCGTGGCCCTCGACGAGGCGCAGCGCGAGAGAGCCCCCGCCGCCGCCCTCCTCTCCGGTGGAGATCGCCGACGCCGCCAGAGTGACCTGAGAGGGATGCAGCGGCTCGCTCGCCAGCGCCTCGAGCGTGACGATGTCGATGCCGAAACCGGCGTCGATACTCTCGAGCCGGCCGGCGAGAAGCCCCATCACATGGGCCGCCTCGCGCACCGGCGCGGCGGTGCCGGCGATGATCTCGGCCATGGTTCCGTCCGCCCGGTAGAGGGTGAGGCGGACGCGCCGCAACCCGCGTGCGAAGCCGCCGAGGCGCTGACAGAGGCTCGCGGCAAGCGCCGTGATCGCGGTGACGAGCCCCTCGCTCGAGATCAGCGGCTCCGCGAACCGCTGCGCCACGCTGAGCTCGGGCGGCTCCGCAAGGCTCGCGCGCGGCTCCGGACGGAGACCGAGGGCGGCGTCGAGCCGCTCGACCAGGGCGGCGGCCACCGCCTCCGAGCGGAAGCGGCGGGCAAGGCTGGCGCGCGGCAAACCATAGAGCTGGCCGATGCGCTTCAGACCGAGGCGGCGGGCGAGCAGCACGGCATCGGCATCGAGCCGCAGGGCCTCGACGGGGAGACCTGCGAGCGCATGGGACATCTCGTCGGCGCCCTCCCCGACCAGCAGCCACGGCTGGCGGCGGCCGGTGGCGGCGCGAGCCAGCGCGTGTGCCGCGCCGCAAGTGCCGGCGAGCGCGATGCGGGGCGTGAACCCCATGCCGGAGAGACGGCGGTGGAGATCGGCGAGCATGG
>CALMPK010000324.1 GCA_937873575.1 uncultured Hyphomicrobiaceae bacterium | reverse complement strand
TGATTTTTTCATCGGCAGACTAGATCGCGGAACTTAGCGCAGAGCGCCGGAAATGGGAAGTTGGACGCTTCCAGAACTGTTGGCTTGCCCTTATGGCTCGGGCGTCTATCAGCGCAAAGATATCGCTCGAAACCGGGTAGCTCTCGACCCTGAACTTGACGTCCTGGTTGTAGCGCGGGCTTGCCGGTTAGTCTATGCCGGACTAATATGCAGCGACACAACGAGGTGCCGGGATGACGACCGTCAATATTCACGAAGCCAAAACACATTTCTCCAAACTGCTCGAACAAGTGCAGAACGGCGAAGAGATAATCATCGCGCGCGCCGGTCATCCTGTCGCGAAATTGATCGCGTGGGAAGAAACGCCAAACAAAATCGCCGCGCCCGGTAATCTCGCCAAGAAAGGCTATTGGATTGCCGACGATTTCGATGCGGAAATCCAGGGACTCTTCGAGTCATGAGCAGGCGTCAGAGGTTGTGAGAGTATTGCTCGATACACAGATTGCGATTTGGTGGCTCATCAAGCCCGAGGCCATCACCACGACTACGCAAGCCCTCATGCAAACGGCCAACGCCGTATTAGCCGTCTCCCGGTGACCCGGATCACTTCACGTAGGTGATCCACACTCCTTCTGTATCGGCATTCTCGGTGTGGATCTCCATGTCGGCAAAGCGCCAGCCCTGCGCTTCCATGGTCTTGTGCATCTCATTGATTTTCTTTGCGATCGAGGAACCGCCGTGTGCGTTGATGTAAACCGTCACCATGGTGGCGGGACCGGTGTCCTTCGCGGCGTTCGTCGCCGGTGCTGTAACGAGTGCCGTGGCGGTGACAACGGTGGCCACTAGCTGCTTGAGCGAGATATTCATGGGACTCCCTGGTTGATACGGTGACGGACGCGCTGTGCTTCGCATCGACTTGCAGCGCGATGCTGATCTTGCGGTACCGGGCATCGGCGTTCAACGCCGGCAATCACGTCAAATTTCTCCTCCCGACTATTGGGCCGGGATGGTGATCAGGGGCAACGCCCCCGGTTCTCCGGTTTCCGCCAGCGTGAAGAAAAAGACGATGGCCGAGAGGGCCCGCTTGGTGCGCAGATCGTCATCGTCGATCCAATACCAGTGCTCGCGGTACTGCACGGCCGTGTACGCATGCGAAGGCCGGTCTTTCCCGCTGTGCACCTGTATCCGGTCATTCGTCGTCACGTCCTCGGGGAAGACGGCCGCACTGTGGTCCCGCAGGTGCGCCTCGGGGACCTGCACGTAGCTCGCAAAGGCCGACAGGATCTGCAACATCGAACGGCTGTTGACCGACAGCTCGTCCTCGCCGCCGCGCACCGGTGAGTACCGGAGCACGAATTTCTGCTGATCCTCCGGCAACTTCAACAGTCGCCGGATATTGGCCGCCGTTTCCACGATGTCCGCGGGCAGGTCGTCACGCCGGAAGAACAGCACGCCGGTCTGGTTCTTCGCCTCGTCCTGCTCCACGCGCATCCCGAACCCGCCCACCGCCTGCAGCTCGCTCAGCGAATCCAGCACGCGCACGAAGTCCGGGTCGGCGTCCCTGACGCCGGCGATGCTGGCCGAGCGATTGCGTACGCCGTTGATCGACTCCACCGCCAGCGCCAGGATGAAATCGGCCGGGTAACCTGCCTGGATCATGAAGAAGACGTTCTTCGGATCGATCGGCGTGAGCAGTCCGCGCAGGAACTTCTCGCCGGTCATCGGCACGTAGGTGATGGTGGGCCGGTCGGTAAAACGCCCGGCCCCGCCTATCGCCAGGGTGTTGCCCTGCACAGCACTCGAGGAGGCAAGCTGTCCCATGGCGCTCGCGCTGGTTTCGAGCGAGTAGCCGCTGACGACGGAGGCCACGTCGACGAACACCGGCAGGTCCGCGTAACGCAGCTTGACGATGTTGAGCAGCGTCTGCTGCTTCCACGATTCGGCGATGGCCGTGCTGTAGTCGAAACGGTCCACCTCGACCGTGTTCGGCCCCACGTGCATGCAGCCGGCAATGGCCAGCGTGACGAGCAGCCCGGCCGCAATGCGGGACAGGATGCCGATCTCGCGCCGGGTGTCAGCGATCATCCATCAGTGCCTCTGCCCCCGTGGGTTCGCATTCATGCGGACATCACACCGTAGACACTCTGTTGAGTGTCAAGGCGTTTCTATCGTCGCATAGAGTCTGGCTCCGTCGTAAGGCGTGGGGTCTCTGACT
>CALMPK010000323.1 GCA_937873575.1 uncultured Hyphomicrobiaceae bacterium | reverse complement strand
GATCACGCACGACGCAGGGCCCCGGCGAGGTCTTGGTCAGGCGCTTCTGCTTCACCAGCAGCGCGAGCGCCTGGTAGCGCCGGCCGCCGGCGGGCACCTCGAACATGCCGGTCTCGCTGCCATCGGCATCGAGGACGGGGCGGACATTGAGGCTCTGGAGGAGCGTGCCGCGGCGGGCAATGTCCTCGGCCAATTCCTCGACCGAGACGCCGGACTTCACGCGCCGGACGTTGGACTGGCTGAGGACCAGCTTGTTGAAGGGGATATCGCGCGAGGGCGAGAGGGTGAGTTTCTGAACGGCAGGTGCCATCGTGGTTGTCTCCGCGACGGGCGCCGAGAGCCTCTCTCTCGACCCTGAACCCGTCACGAAGCGAAGCGCCGCCCTCTTCCTCTAAAGAGAGCAGCGCCACGGATACGGAACAGTGGAAAGCCGGAAATCCGCATTGCCGCTTTTCCGATTTTCAGGGGATCAGGCCGCCTCCCGCTCATCGTCGGTCATGCCGAGATTGGTGTCCGGTGCGAAGCCAAGCAGCCAATCGGCAGCCTTGCTTGCCTGCGAGGCCGCGCGGACGATGGCGCGATTGTCTTCGCGCAGCACGTCCAGCCAGGAGCCGATATAGTCGGCATGACGGACGGTGGGCACGATGCCGAGCGAGGCGCAGCAGAAGGCAGCGCTGATTTCGGCGATCAGCTCCTCGAATGCGTATTTCTTGGTGCCGAACGAGCCGGTCAGATCACGGTTCAGTCGGTTGTGGTGTCCACTGGCATGACCTAGCTCATGCAGGGCCGTGCGGTGCCAGTTGATTGGCTCAAAATACGCCTGCGGCGGTGGAACCTGCACATAGTCGAGCGCCGGGGCGTAGAATGCGCGATCACCGCCGATGCGGAAGTCGATCCCCGTCGCCCGGATCAGAGCCTCGACCTTCGGCTCGATCAGGCCGGGCGGAGGCGGCGGAATGGTCGTAGCGATATCATCCGGCAGGCTATCGCACTGCGCCGTGTTGAACACTGTGAAGCGCTTGAGGAACGGAATAGCAGCCGCTTCCCCGCCGGCCTCGCGCGCCCGGCGCTTTTCGTCCTCCGGGGTGAAACGATCGGCATAGACGACGGTGGTGCCGCGTTCGCCCTTACGGACGTTGCCGCCAAGCGCAAGCGCCTGGCGGAAGGTGAGCCAGCTCTGGCCGGGGAAACCGTGCTGGATGACGGCGCCCCAAAGGATCAGAACATTGACGCCGGAATAATGCCGCCCGGTCGCGGCATTCGCCGGCATGGCGAGCGGCGCTTTGGTCGAGGCCGATCCCCAGGGCTGCACCCAGGGCACGCGCCCGGCTTCCAGCTCGGCGATGATGTTGCCGGTGATTTCGTCATAGAGGCTCGCCCGGGCCTGGCCGGCGCGCGCATTGTCATCTTTCTTGAACATCGCGGTTCTCCGCGACGGGCGCCGGAGACCTCTTCTCCAGTCCTCAACCCGTCACGGAAATCCCGTCCCACTCGCCCTCTCAGGGGGCGTTGCGGGGTCTCCCCCCGCTGACTTGATGTCCATCCGGGATGGCGAGGCCGCGTCGTTGTAAGACCGTTCCGTCCAGCGCCAGAAAATCTGGCGTCCAACCCGGACGGGAGAAAATCAATGGATCAGCAAGTCATTTTTGTAGGTTTGGACGTTCACAAGGCTACAATCGCTCTTGCCGTCGCTCGGGGAGGAAGATCAAGCGAGGTCAGATTCCAGGGATCATTGCCGCATCGACCCGGAGCCTTGCCGGATTTCGCGCGACGGCTGTTGAGCAAGCACCCCGGGCGTCGGCTGTCGTTCTGCTACGAGGCGGGCGCCTGCGGCTACGGCCTGGCCCGAGAGCTGACCGCTTCACCTATCGTTTGGTCACACAAGTTGCTCATTGCGCCTTCTTGTTTGCACCCGCCGCAGGCCTCGCGCCCTGCCGCTGTCGGTTGCCACCCGACAAGCCAGGTCTGCGGCTCGAGCTTAGCGGTTGCGCAGGCGCGAGCTGGCGCTCATCAAGGTCGCCCACGGCCTTCGCAAGACGGTCTTGGGTCTCGGTGGGCAGCTTCGACAGCACGACCCGGTAGGCGTCGATCGTTGCCGTGTGCAGCCCCACCGGGAGCGCATGGCCCGCGGGCGTCAACTCGACCCGTTTCTGGCGGCGATCGTGTGCGTCCTCTGCACGGCTGACGTACCCCGCCTGGACCAGGCGATCGACCAGGCGGCTGGCCGCGTTGTGGGTCAAGCCGGTTGCCTGCGCGATGTCTGCGATCTTCATCTGCCCCTGGGTGAAGACCTGCACTATGGCGGTGAACTCACTGTAGGACAGGGCGTTGCCGCGCATCAGCCCCCGCAGCACCGGAGAGACCTGCTCCATCACGAGCGTGTGGACCCGTGCAAACGAAGTAGCGACTTGTGTCAGGCAGCGCTGGTCGGAGCCCATTAGCTCTCCCATTGCATATTATGCGCAGACGCATATAATGCAATTCGTACATATTATCAAGCCTCGCCCGCCCAAACGCCTGGAAAAAGCCCCCCCCCTGAGATGACAAAGAAACGACCCCTACTTCTTGTTGTTGGCCTTGCTTTGGCTGTTGCGGCCGCAGCCGCACTAATCCCATTGTGGTGGCAGAGTCGGCATGTCGGCCCGCCCGCAGGGTTGGTGTCTGCCAATGGCAGGATCGAGTCCGTCCAGGTGGATGCGGCGGTCAAGTCCCCCGGTCGCCTGGTCCAGGTGCTCGTGCGCGAAGGTGATCTGGTCGAAGCCGATCAGGTCGTCGCACAGATCGACGTCGCCGAACTCAAAGCGCAACGGGCGAAGTACGTAGCGGATATGGCGATGCAGGAGGCGTCGCTGCTCGAAGCCAAGGCCACGGTCGAGCAGCGACGCGCGGAGCTCAATCTGAAAGAGGCCAACCTCCAGCGCGCTGCGCAATTGGTCCGAACCGAGGCCGTGAGCCAGCGGACGCTCGACGAGGCGCGGAGCGGGCGCGACGCCGCCCGGGCGATTCTGGCGGCCACGGAAAAGAACGTCGACGCGAGACAAAGTTCCATCCAGGCGGCTCAGGCCCTGATCGACCAGACCGACGCGCAGATCGCCGATGCGACGTTGCGCTCGCCGGTACGAGGACGGGTACTCTACCGCTTGGCCAACCCCGGTGAAGTGCTCGGCGCTGGCGGCAAGGTGTTGACCATCGTCGATCTGTCACAGGTTTACATGGAAATCTTCGTGCCCGCCGAGCAGGCCCGCCAGATTCCGCTCGGCTCGCAGGCACGCATCCAATTCGACACTAACGACTTCGCGATACCGGCCAAGGTCAGCTTCGTCTCCCCCGATGCGCAGTTTACCCCGAAGCAGGTGGAAACGCGCAGCGAGCGCGACAAGCTAGTTTTTCGAGTCAGGTTGCGCATCCCGCAAAGCCTGATCGACCGCCACGTCGAACAGGTCAAGACCGGCGTGCGCGGCACCGGCTTCGTGAGACTCGAACCGAACCCGCCAGAGTGGCCGCATGACCTGCAGAAGCGGTTCCCCGGCGACCCGATCGACGCGGGGAACTGAAATGGATGCAGGCTTCACGCGGCCCGTCGCCCGGATCACCGGGGTGAGCCATCGCTATGGCGCCACGACGGCGCTCGGCAACGTGTCGCTCGAATTGCCGAGCGGCCGGATGATCGGTCTGATCGGCCCTGACGGCGCCGGCAAGTCGACCTTGCTCGGGTTAATTGCTGGCGCGCGCAAGCTGCAGGCGGGTAGCGTCGACGTGTTCGACGGCAGCATGGGCTCAGCGGGTCATCGCCGCGCCGTTTGCACACGCATAGCCTATATGCCCCAAGGGCTGGGGAAGAACCTTTATCAAGAGATCAGCGTTGCTGAAAACCTGTCTTTCTTTGGCACGCTGTTCGGCCTTTCAGCATCCGAGCGAGAAGCCCGAATCCGCAAGCTCACCGCCGCCACCCGTCTGTTGCCTTTCCTGGATCGTCCCGCCGGCAAGCTGTCGGGCGGCATGAAGCAGAAACTGGGGCTTTGCTGTGCCCTGATCCATGACCCCGATCTGCTAATTCTCGACGAGCCGACGACGGGCGTTGACCCGCTGTCGCGTCGCCAGTTCTGGGAGTTGATCGCCAATTTGCGCCGCGAACGGCCGTCGATGACTGTGTTGGTCTCGACCGCTTATATCGACGAGGCGGCACACTGCGACTGGCTGGTCGCGATGGATCATGGTCACGTGCTGGCGTCGGCAACGATCGAGGAACTGCGCAGCAAAACAGGAGCGCAGGATCTTGATGCCGTTTTCATCGCGCTTCAACACGGCGGCACGTCTACTCATGAGCAGTTGGTCATCCCGCCGCGCCAGGCGTCGACGCAAGCGCCGGTCATCGTAGCCAAGGACCTGACCGCGCGCTTCGGGACGTTCACCGCCGTGGACCGGGTCAGCTTCGCGATCGAGCGCGGCGAGATCTTCGGCTTCCTTGGTTCGAACGGCTGCGGCAAGACGACGACGATGAAGATGCTGACAGGCCTGCTGGCCCCCAGCGAAGGAATGGCGGAGGTGTACGGCCAACCCGTTGATGCCAACGATCTCTCGGTACGCCGTAGGGTGGGGTTCATGACGCAAGCCTTCTCACTGTATGGTGAGTTGACGGTGCGCGACAACCTGATGCTCCACGCGCGTCTGTTCCATCTCGGCGAGCAGAAGTCGACGCAGCGCACAGAACAGCTCATCACCGAGATCGGCCTGAGCGAATATGCCGATGCGAAGGCCACCTCGCTGCCACTAGGCTTGCGTCAGCGGTTGTCGCTGGCCGTTGCCATTGTTCACGACCCGGAGTTGCTCATCCTTGACGAGCCGACCTCCGGTGTGGATCCGCAAGCGCGCGACGAGTTCTGGCGGATTCTGGTGGACTTGTCGCGCAACAAGGGCGTGACGATCTTCGTCTCCACACATTTCATGAACGAGGCGATGCGCTGCGACCGTATCTCGCTGATGCACGCCGGGCGCGTGCTGGTATGCGATACACCGACACGAGTGATCGAAGCGGAAGGGGCACGCGATCTCGAGGATGCGTTCGTGTCTTGTATCGAGGAAGCAGAGTCGCAAGCGGCAGGCTCTGCTGCCTCCGCGCCCGCTCCCGTCGTGCCGCTGACCGCATCGGCCGCTGCCGGCTCTGACCAGACCAGGCATTTGCCGCCGTTCATGCCGATCCGTCGCCTGCTGGCCTATACGCGTTGCGAGACGCGCACCCTTCTACGCGACCCGGTGCGTCTGGCCTTTGCTTTTCTTGGCTCTTTCCTGATGCTGCTGATCTTCGGGTACGGCGTTTCCAGCGACGTCAGCAATCTGAGCTACGCCGCCTTCGACCAGGACAACACACCCGAGAGCCGGGCCTATCTCGCCAACTTCTCAAGCTCCCGGTACTTCACCGAAAAATCCCCGATCCGCAGCAGCGATGAGATGGAGGCGCGGATGAAATCGAACGACATCACGCTGGCCATCGAGATTCCGTCCGGCTTCGGGCGTTTGGTCAAGCGCGGCTCCGACTGGCAGGTATCGGCCTGGATCGATGGCGCCAATACCTCGCGAGCCAGTACGATCGAGGGCTACGTGCAGGCAGCGCACAACCTTTTTGCCGAACAGCGCAGCCGCGAATCCAGCAGTGCGGTGGCAACAGGCCCGAGTACGACCATCCTCGTGCGCAACCGCTACAACCCGACGGGAGAGAGCATCTACGCCATCGGACCTTCAGTGCCCGCCATGTTACTGATGTTGTTCCTGGCTATCCTGACGGCAGTCAGCGTCGCACGGGACAAGGAAATCGGCACCATCGCCAACTTTTATGCCACGCCGGTCACCCGCCTGGAATATCTGTTGGGCAAGCAGCTTCCATACATTGGCATCGGTATGATCAATTTCCTGATCATGACTGCCACCGTGCTGTTCCTGTTCGGTGTGCCGTTGAAGGGTAGCGCCATCACGCTGGCAATGGGTACTGTCGTGTACGCCGCCGCGGCAACCGGCTACGGCTTGTTTATCTCGTCGTTCACCAGCAGCCAAGTCGCGGCGATCTTTGCCGCAGCTGTGCTGTCGATGCTGCCGACGATGCAGTTCTCCGGGATGATGCAGCCGGTTTCAACGCTGGAGGGCGGCGCGCGGCTCATGGGCTCGATGTGGCCGACGACCTACTACATGCACATGAGCGTGGGCGCTTTCACCAAGGGTCTGAGCTTCACCGACATGCAGACCGACTTGCTTTCGCTGATCGCGTTCCCGCTGGTCTTCGTCACCTTTTCGGTGTTGCTTCTGAAGAAGCAGGAGAAGTAGCCCGTGCCGAGCCTGATCAACATCTGGTGGTTGGGAACCAAAGAGCTCAAGGAGCTCATCAAAGACGTGACGATGATGCTGTTTATCGTCTGGTCGCTCGGCGTCAGCGTCTACACGCAGGCCAGTGGTAGCGGCGAGACTGTCAACAACGCAGCTATCGCAATCATCGACGAAGACCAGTCGCAGCTATCGCGCTCGATCATCGACCTCTTCTACCCGCCGTACTTCCAGAAGGTCCAAACCATCAGCGCGGCCGAGATCGATCGCGCGATGGACAAAGGCCAGTTCACCTTCATCGTCGAGATCCCTCCCCGCTTCGAGGCCGACACTCGGGTCGGAAAGAACGCCGAGATCCATGTCAGCGCCGATGCGACCGCGGTGCAACAGGCCGGCATCGGCACCGGCTACATTCAGAATATCATCTCCCAGGAAGTCACACGCTATCGCCAGGAGATGCAGAGCTACCGCGGGCTCGATTCCACCCTGGCCAAGCGTCGTGCCTTCAACCCCAACGGCACCCTGGCCTGGTTTAGTGCGCTTGTGGCCCTGACGGACCAACTCTCGATGCTGATGATCATCCTGACCGGAGCTGCGCTGCTGCGCGAGCGCGAGCACGGGACCATCGAACACCTGCTCGTGATGCCGCTGAGGGCCTCGGAAATCGCGCTGGCAAAGGTCTGGGCCAACGGCCTGGCGATCATGGTGGCATTCACACTTTCGCTGCTGCTGGTGGTGCAAGGCGCGCTGCACGTGCCGATCGCCGGATCTCGCCCTCTGCTGCTGCTGGGCTCGGCGGTCTACATTTGTGCGGCGGCATCGATCGGCATCCTACTCGGCACGATCGCGCGCACGATGGCCCAATTTGCGCTGTTGATGATGATGTCGGTCATGCCGATGATGATGTTGTCGGGCGGCATTTCGCCTGTGGAAAGCCAGCCGCAGTGGGTCCAGTACCTCACTTGGTTCTTCCCGTCACGCCACTACATCAGCTTCATGCAGGGTATCGCATACCGCGGAGCGGATTTCTCGATGGTATGGAGGGATTTCGTCACCATGTTGGGCATGGGCGTCAGCTTTCTCACGGTCAGCCTGCTCTTGTTCAGACGATCCTTGGCCGGTTGATGCCGCACAATCGCGCTGCCGGACGCTCGTTTGCTCGGCAAGCTGCACGCCAGTTCGACAAGAACCGCGCCATCGTCACTGTCGGTAGAGATAGCAGTCGACCCATTCCGAGTAGCCGAGACGGTCAGCATCAAATTTTCGGCCGCGCAGCCTGGGCTTGCGAAGGGGCTCGGCTTTCCAGGGGGCGCGCTCATCGGTGTTATCGACACTTGGATGCTCGTGCGATTACTGAGCGGGGCCTCCGACTCGCCGCCCGATCATCTGAATGTTCCTTGGCAAATCTTGGGCTTCATGTGCGCCGGCGCGATTGCCTCGATCATCCTTTCCTTGTTTGCGCAAAGTGCCTCGACAAAGGATGGGACGGCCCGGGAATTACGCAGCTGAATATGATCGGAAACCGCAATTGCAAGCGACGAATCGTGAGCAGGCACCGCAATGAATTCTGCTCGTGAAATCGAAGTTCGTCATTTGCGCTATTTCATAGCGGCGACAGTGTATGGCAGCTTTCGCAAAGCGGGCAGCGCACTTTCGATTCAAGAATCCACGATTAGCCGGCGTAGAGCGTCGTGGTGTCCTTGGTGATGTCGACGCGCGGATTGTAGACGCCGGTCGACCAGTCGAGGACGCCTGGCACCTTCCAACGGGTGTCGCCGGTGCCGTTGCCGGCGATGCGCTACACTGCCTCGACCAACTCGTGGTCGTAGATCCTCCCGTTAGTCCGGGTCTGTCACCGCCCGCAGTTCGACGCGGCCATCATTGGTCTCGAGCGTCTTGATCTGCTCAGCGCGGTGGGAGATCAGGTTA
>CALMPK010000322.1 GCA_937873575.1 uncultured Hyphomicrobiaceae bacterium | reverse complement strand
CCCCAAGGGAATTCGGCCGCCCGCGGGCCGGCGATCAGCGCGCCGCGGCGGCGGAGAAGACGGGATGCTCGACGCGGCTGCCCGGCTCGATGCCATAGCGATCGGCCGAGCCGGCGATCAGCTCCAGGACGGCCAGAACGGGCCCATGCGAGGGAACGATCGCCTCCGACAGCGGCTCGGTATTGCGCGCGACGCGGTGCACCGTACCGTCGCCGCGGATGAACACCATGTCGAGCGAGATGTACGTGTTGCTCATCCACATGGTGAGCTCCTGCTCCGCACGATACGGAAACAGCATGCCGTGGTCCACGGCCATCGACCGGCGGAACATCAACCCGACCGCCTGCTTCTCCGGCGTGTCGGCGATCTCGACGGTGATCTCCTGCCGGCCCTTGGCGGTCGCCAGCACAAGCCGGTCGGCGGCAACGGCCCGCGCCGGTGGCTTCTCCGTTTTCGGGGCCGAGGAGAAGGGCGTGCCGACCTTCTCGGCCAGCCGCCCGAGGTCGCGAAGGCCAAGCTCTCCGCCGAGCCAGTGCCACGCCGCGACAGCCACGGCGAGAACCAGAACGACAGGGAAAACAAAAGAAGGGGCGGCGCGCTGCACCGTCCCCCCCGATCTCTTTCTATCTTGCATGCTGCCTCGGTTCGTCGAATCTCGCCGAGACTGTACGCCTCAGTGCGACGAAGGCAATCCGCTCTGCACGCCGTCGGGGCGAAGCTCGGCTGCCATGCAGCCCTTTGAGCCATGTCCCCAGCGAACCTGCACGAGCTGGCCAGGGCGCAGCTCCGTGAAGCCGAAGCGACGAAGGGTCTCCATATGGACAAAGATGTCCGGCGAACCCTCTCCGCGAGTCAGGAAGCCGAAACCGCGGATGCGGTTGAACCACTTGACCATGGCCCGCTCCCAATCGCTCTCCGGCTGGACGATGACGTGGGTCCACTGCGGAAGCTGGGAGGGATGGATCGCACTGCTCTCGTCCATCGAGATGATGCGGAAGGCCTGCATGCCCTTCGGGCGAGCCATGACCTGACAGTGCACCCGCGCGCCCTCGTAGGCAGTCTGGTATCCACCAGCGCGCAGGCAAGTGACGTGAAGTAGAATGTCGGGCAGGCCGTTGTCCGGCACAATGAACCCATAGCCTTTCGAAGCATCAAACCACTTGATCTGGCCCGCGACTTCGAAAACCTCGACGTTTTGATCGTCTCGGCGCTCGAGATTACCGACTTCCGATTGGTCTCCCGCCACGTACTCGGAAGGCAGCTTATTGGCTACCATCGACACACCCCCGCTACTTTGAATTACGTTGCACATAAGCATCACCGACCGCCTCTCAGCCGGTGCTGCTATCGGGACATAGGTTGTTACCGTCCCGTACCGTCGCGCTGCCTCATGCCCCCTGTTGAATTGCCCCTCTCCAGAAGGCGGTGCAGCGACGGGACGGAGAATACCACCGCCGCCCCGAAGTGATAGCCCCCCTGCTGAAAAAGGACCGGCTGAACGCTTGTCGCGGCTAGATATCAACATCAGTATGAGTTGGTTAACGATATGTTAAACATAAGTTATTGCGTTACGCCGTACTCGGTTCCATTTGACACAGGCGAGGGTCTGTCGGTGCATTGCTCCGCGCGCCGATCGGTTCGTCTGTGGATGGATTTTTGCGAATCAGCGACAGGGCTGATTCGGTGCGATGGAATGGGAACTTGTCGTCTGTGATGTCGCAGGCCGACCTAACGGCGAACAGTGTTTATCCACGTCTGTCCCACATTGGCACAGGAGGTGCCCAACCGGCAGGACCCAGCACAAGCCTTGAAGCATGTATCCAATCTGCCACACGCCCCGCCGCCCCTCACCTTGCAGGGCGCGACCCGATCGCCTAGCTCTCGGTTGCCTGCCGGAGAAGCCTCTCGCTATGCCACTCGGGACGGCGCGGCGACGATGCGGCCGCGACCCGATCGCGCCATGTCCGCCAGACGGCCACGACGGGCGCCACGCACTGCGAAAACGGGAAAAGAACAGGCAAGAAGGGACACAACCCATGCGCTATCTGCATACGATGATCCGCGTCTCCAACCTGGAGCAGAGTGTCGACTTCTTCTGCAACAAGCTCGGCATGCGCGAGATGCGGCGAGTCGAAAACGACAAGGGCCGCTTTACGCTGGTGTTCCTGGCTGCGCCGGGTGATCGCCGGCGCGCGGCGGAAGAGACGGCACCGCTCGTCGAACTCACCTACAATTGGGACCCCGAGGTCTACACGGGCGGGCGCAATTTCGGCCACCTCGCCTACGAGGTCGACGACATCTACCAGACGTGTGCGGACCTTCAGGCCAAGGGCGTGACGATCAACCGCCCGCCGCGCGACGGCTATATGGCCTTCATCCGCACGCCTGACGGCATCTCGATCGAGCTTCTGCAGAAAAGCCCTCGGCTCGAGCCGCAAGAGCCGTGGGCCTCGATGCCCAACACCGGTACCTGGTGATGGCGGAGCATGGTGAAGGCGGGCAACGCGGCGAGCCTGGGCAAACGGACACGCCCGCGGCCGGCCCTCCGTCCGCCGTCGTGACGGCCCCGTCCGCGCCCCGGGGCCCCATGTCCATCGCCGTCATCGGCGCCGGACCGGCCGGCCTCATGGCAGCAGAGCGGCTGGCGGCGCGCGGGTATGCAGTCGATATCTACGACCAGATGGCGTCGCCCGCCCGTAAACTGCTGATCGCGGGTCGTGGCGGCCTCAACCTCACACATTCCGAGCCGCTCGACGCTTTCCTGCGCCGCTACACGCAGCTTCATCCGCTGCTGGAGAAGGCGCTGCGATCGTTCACGCCGGACGCTCTACGTGCCCACGCGGAAGGTCTCGGGCAGGAAACGTTCGTCGGTTCGAGCGGGCGCGTGTTCCCGCGTGCGATGAAGGCATCGCCCCTGCTCCGCGCGTGGCTGAAGCGTCTTGACCGGTCGGGTGTACGACTACATCCGCGCAACCGGCTCGTCGGCTTCGCCCCCGGCAGCGGCGCTCCGCTGATCGAAGCGGCGTCTGGCGAGCGTATCGAGATCCGGGCAAGTGCCGTTCTGCTCGCGTGCGGCGGCGCGAGCTGGCCGCGCCTCGGTTCGGACGGCGCCTGGGAAGCGATGCTGCGCGACGGCGGCATCACGGTTGCTCCGCTGGTGCCCGCCAATTGTGGGGTGCGCATTTCATGGAGTGACACCATGCGCACGCGCCACGCGGGTGAGCCACTGAAGCGGATGACCGTGAGTATCGACGGCGCGCGCTTCGCGGGTGAGGCGATCATCACCGAGACGGGCCTCGAAGGTGGTCCGGTCTATGCCGCCATCCCGCATATCCGCCTGGCGCTCGCGAATTCCCCGCACGGCGCGACGATCGCGATCGACCTGCGGCCCGATCTCGACGCGGGCGAACTCGAGAAGCGTCTATCACGACCGCGCGGCAAGCAATCCGCCGCTACGTGGTTGCGAAAATCGACAGGGCTCTCACCCGCCGCGATCGCACTGTTACGCGAGGCAGGCGGCGGGGCGTTGCCGGCCGATCCAGCTTCGCTCGCGCGCCACATCAAGGCCGTGCCGCTGACCGTCGTCGCAACCGCCGGGCTCGAGCGCGCCATCTCGACCGCAGGTGGCATTGCCTTCGACGCGCTCGACGAGAACCTGATGGTGCGATCGCGACCGGGTCTGTTCGCCGCTGGCGAGATGCTCGACTGGGAAGCCCCGACCGGCGGCTACCTCTTGCAAGCGACCTATGCCACCGGCGTCATGGCGGCGGAGGGCATCGCCAACTGGCTCGCCGCGGCGAGCGATCGCGCTTTGTCGGAGCCGGGAGCCGATGAGGAGCGTGCGCCCGCCACGCAAGCGAGTTGAGGCCGAAGCGCGAGAGCGGTTTCGATCGGGATTGTCGTGCTCTGCGCCTTCAACTCAACCGATCTCGCCGCGGCCGACGAGGGGATGATCGCGCCCGCCGCCCATGACCAGGGCCGCAACGGCCTCGGCGAGTACCGGCGCCAGCAGGAACCCGTGCCTGTAGGCGCCGTTGACGCGCAGAACGCGTCCCTCGGCCTCGACCAGAACGCGCGGCACGTTGTCGGCGAACGCAGGGCGCAGCCCGGCGCCGAACTCGAGGATCTCACCTTCGCCGAAACCTGGATGCAAGGCATAAGCGACGCCCATGAGCTCCAGTCCGGAGCGGACGGTCGCGGGACCTGCATCCTCGCTCTCGATCACGGTCGCGCCGATCATGAAGACGTGATCGGACCACGGCACGACGTAGAGCGGATGACGTGGATGGAGGAGACGTACGGGGCGCGCGAGGGCTACGTCACGGGCTTTCACCACCACGCGCTCGCCGCGCACACCGCGCAAGCTCGGGATCTCGCCGCGCGCTGCGAGACCACGGCAGTCGACGACGATGCCATCGAGAGACGCGAGATCGCCGACACCATCGCCGAGGCGCACCTCCGCGCCGGCGGAGCGCGCCGCGTCGAGCAGGAAGGCCATGGCGGCCGGCGTCTCCATGTGGGCTTCGTCGGCGAAGTAGAGGCCGGATGCGAAGCGCCCCGCGAGATCGGGTTCGATGCGTGAGATGTCATCTTCGTCGAGTGTCCGGTGACCGCCCGTCATGCGCGCGAAGCGGACGATCTCGGAGCGGTCGCGCGGCTGCGCGAGTACCAGCGTGCCCGCTTCGACCAGATTGGGATAGGCGGCGCGCCACAAACGCAGGCCCGCGTGACCGAAACGGCGGACGATCTCCGGCGCCGCCTCGCTCTCGCAATCGGGGGCGAGCATCGCACCGGCATAGCGGCTTGCCGTTGCGGCGAAGGGATCGACCGATGCTTCGCGCAGCGTCACGCGATGACCGGCACGGGCCAGCACGAGCGCCTGCCACAAGCCGATGATGCCGGCGCCGACGACGGTGATCCGAGCCTTGTCCTGCATGTCGCGCGCCCTCGCCTTGTCGCGGGTCCAGGCCCGCGCCCCGCACCGTCCGATACACCGGCCGCGCGGCGCGGGCGAGCCCCAACCGGCGCAATGCCGCGATGCAGATCAGCGCCGGGGCTCGGCTCGGGCATGCATGCACTCGGCGGATGGCGGTTCGGAATTGCGAGATCGCGCCTGATCGGCGGGGAGACCGTGTATGCCTCGAGATGGAAGCGAGCACGACCTGCAGCAAGACATCACCCGATGCTCTCCCGATCACAGCAGAGCAGAACGCTCTCGGCAGCTCCTGGCCTAATCGCCGAGTGCCACGCCTTCACGGCGCGGGTCGGCGCCACCCTCGAGCCGGCCTTCCTTGCGGACGATGATGTGCAGGCCCGACGTCATCTCGTCCCACACGATGCGGTGTCCGCGGCTGGCGAGCGCAACCGCGAGCGGCCAGAGCCGACTGTCACGCTCGAGTACCAGCGCCCGGCCGCGACTGCCGAAATTGGCGATGGCGGCGGCGGCGTCAGCGTCCATCCGCCAATCGAGCAACCCGACCAGCGCCTTCACCACGTAGAGAATGATGCGATTGCCGCCCGGCGAACCGAGCACGGCCTCGACCTCTCCGCCCGCGCCGAACACGATGGTCGGTGCCATCGAGCTGCGCGGCCGCTTGCCGCCTTCGACGCGGTTGGCGATGGCACGGCCCGCGCCGTCGACGGGCATGAAGGAAAAATCAGTCAGCTCGTTGTTGAGCAGAAATCCAGCGGCCATGATGCCCGAGCCGAACGCGCCTTCGATGGTTGCGGTGAGAGCGACGGCATTCCCCTCGGCGTCGACGACCGAGAGGTGAGTGGTGCCGGCACGCTCGCGGCTCGCGTCGATGCCCGGTGTCAGTGCGCGTAGGCCGGGCGGCTCGCCGGCCGCCGGCTTGGCCATCGCGAGACCGGCATCGATGCGCGCGCGGCGGACCGCGAGATAGGCGTCATCCAGGAGGCCGGCGGGGATGTCTGCGAATGCGGGGTCGGCGACGAAACGGTCGCGGTCGGCGTATGCGAGCTTCTCGGCTTCCGCTACCAGATGCGCGGCCGCGGGGCTCATAGCGGCGGCATTGCCCGCCAACTCCGTAAACGGCTCGATCAGCTTCAACGTCTGCGCGACCGCGATCCCGCCCGAGGACGGTGGCCCCATGCCGCAGACGCGCCGCCCCCGATAGTCGACGCAGACCGGCTCGCGCTCGAGCGCGCGATACGTCGCCAGATCCTCGCGCGCCAGATCGCCGAGTGAGCGCGGCGCGTTGGCGACCGCCGCGATGATGGCGTCGGCGATCTCGCCTTCGTAGAACGCGCGCGCGCCGTCACGCGCGATCCTCTCGAGAGTTTCGGCAAGCGCCGTGTTGACGATCAGTTCGCCGACCGCGCGCGCCTCCCCCGCGGCGTCGAAGAAAAGCGCGCGCGCCGCGCTGTCGAAACGCTGCGAGCCGGCCCATTTCAACGAGGCGTGGAGACGCTGCGATACGGCGAAGCCGTCGCGCGCAAGCCTGATCGCGGGTGCGAAGAGCTCCGCCCAGGCGATGCGGCCGTGCTTCGCGTGCATCTCGTCGATCAGCCGCACGAGTCCGGGGACGCCAATACTTCGGCCCGATTGCACTGCTTCGCCGAACGCCATCGGCAGGCCACCGCGCAGGAAGCGATCGGGCTTGGCCGCGGCCGGCGCAGTCTCGCGGCCGTCATAGCCGACGAGGCGGCTGGAACGCGCCTCGTGCACGAGCGCGAAACCCCATCCG
>CALMPK010000321.1 GCA_937873575.1 uncultured Hyphomicrobiaceae bacterium | reverse complement strand
ACGGGCGGCAAGGGCTGACGGGCTCCACCCCGTCGAGCCCTGGAGTGCTATCGACCTTGATCGAACCGCATTCGCGCTTCGTCGAAGTCGTCAATCGCACTCTCGAACATGAGCTTAGGGTGCGGGGCATCGGCGATGCCCCGCTGTCCGTTTGTCATGATACTGTGCGTTGTTCGCCGCGCGCGAACAGGCACCTGCCTTCGGAGATCACCTCATGACGTCGCTGTCTGCTCTTCTCTACAGTTTCGGCGGCTGGAACTGGTTCATCCTCGCGGTGCTGCTGATCGTGCTCGAGCTGATGGTGCCGGGCGTGCACTTCCTCTGGTTCGGCATTGCCGCAGTCATCGTCGGTATCATCGCTTTGTCGACGGCGCTCGCCTGGCAGTGGCAGCTCGTTGCATTCGCAGTGCTGGCCGTGATCACGGTGTTCATCGTTCGCCGCTTCGCCGACCCGAGCAAGACCGCGAGCGACGAGCCGGACTTGAACGTCCGAGGCGCCCAATACATCGGCCGCACGTTCATCGTCGCGAACCCCATTACCCAGGGGCGCGGCAAGATCCGCGTCGGCGATACGCTCTGGAACGCCGAAGGGGAGGATGCTCCGGTCGGTGCCCGCGTCACCGTCGTCGGTGTCGACGGCACCGCGCTGGTGGTGGAACGTGTCGACGCCGAAGAGAAGTAGTCGGCCTAGTCGCGGGAGGCCGGGGAGCCGCCGCCCCGGCGACGTTCGCGACGCGGGACACGGCCACCCTGCCAATCGTTCGCCGGGGCTCCTGGTCTGGACGGTCGCCCTGCTCGGAACCGTGTTTCCGATCGCGGGCACATTGGCGGGCCTCGTCGGCCTTTGGCGGCTCTGGCAGTCCGAGCCAAGGGGCGGCGTATTCCTTCTCGCCGGTGCCGTCTGCTTCGTCCTTGATATCCTGATCGACGTTTGGATGTATCGGACGGCCGCGCTCAGCCCCGCAGCGGACGCGGCGACGCTCAACGCGCGGGGGGCACGCCACATCGGTCATACCGCGGTTCTCGACAGGCCGATCGTCGGCGGCCGGGGTCGGCTCCGCCTCGGTGATACCTTCTGGGCTGTTTCAGGCGTCGACTGCCCGGAGGGAACTCGTGTCCGCATCACGGGAGCGAAGGGCAGCGTGCTTTCTGTCGAGCGGGTGCCTGCCGGTGACTGAGAAACGTTCAATCATTTAGTGCATCCACAACGTGACGTTTGCGTCACAATCCTGTCGAAATCGGACTTGTTTGCCCGCGAATCAGGCAGACGCTCGTTTCCGCCGCCTCTCCTCCACGCTAGTGTCACATGAACGAAAAGCCCCCGGCGTGTGCCGCCGCGGGGTGGTTTGGGGAGCGTGGAGTCGTGCCGCTGTGCGGCAGCCGAGGGGGAAGTAATGCGTACATCGATCGCCGCGCTGAGGAGCGCACTCGTCGCTTCGACGGCCATCGGCACAGCATTCGTGATGGCGGGACAGGCGGCAGCAGGCGGCTTCGCCATCCGCGAGCAGTCGGCGCAGTTCCAGGGTTCGTCCTTCGCGGGCTCTGCGGCGGGCGGCGGCCTCTCCTCGATGTACTGGAACCCGGCGGCCGCCGGACAGGCTGGCTGGGGACTGACCTCGGAGAGCCATTTCTCGGCGATCTTCGGGCAAGCCGTGAATACCATTGAATCTGTTGATCTGGGCGGCGGGCCTCTTCCGCCGGGAGCCATTTTCCCGGGTGCTGCCGTCTCCAGCGGTGACATTGCTTCGCCGGCCATTCTTGGGGCGAGCTATTACGCCTATCGACTTTCGGAGCGGATTACCGCGGCGCTGTCGGTAACCTCTGGCTTCGGTCTCACGACGAAGCCGCGCGACCTCGATTACGCTGGCTCGGAAATCGGACGTACGACAAAGCTACTCACGATGAATGCGGCGCCGACCCTGGCGTTTCAGGTCATGCCGGGCATCACTATCGGTGTCGGTGGTCAGGTCCAATTCGCCAAGGCAAAGCTGGCGTTTGGTGCGCCGGGCGGACCAAGCGCAATCTATGACGACGCTGACGACATTGCCTTCGGTTTCACTGCTGGCATCCTATTGCAGCCAACGGCGGGAACGAGCATTGGTATCGGCTATCGTTCGCGTTTGACACATGATCTGGAGGGTGACTTCACTGCCAACGGCGGCACTATTCCAGCCGCTGTGGATCTAGAGTTACCTGATATCGTGACGGCCTCTCTGCGCCAAGATATTACGCCGAATATGCGGTTGTTGGGCACGATCGAGTGGACAAACTGGAGCCGCTTCAAGGAACTCGTCTTGACTCCGGTTGGATTGACCCTTCCGGCAAATTGGAGTGATGGTTGGTTCTTTTCTGTTGGCGGCGAATATGACCTGAGCCCCGGGTTCACCCTCCGGGCAGGGCTTGGCTACGAAATCTCGCCTGTCGACGATCCGACCAAGCGCTTCACTTCGATCCCCGACAATGATCGCGTGTGGCTGAGTGGTGGAGCAACTGTGCAGATCAGCGAGAAGATGTCGGCAGACTTCTCTTATTCGCACGTGTTTGTTGAGACGGGTGATTTCGAGCGTACAGGACCCGGTTCCGGCGTGGTCTACCGGGGCCAATCGGAGGCCCAGGTCGATATCTTCTCGGCAAGCTTGAAGACGCGCTGGGGTGGCGAGGCTCCACTGAAGTAATTAGCGCCATGCGTTCGATACAGCGAGGCCGGCTCCGCGAGGTGCCGGCCTTCGCTGTCTCGGTCTTGGTTGGGCACCGCATCACGGCCAGCGTTTCAGGCTGCCTTCGGGGAATGTCCACTCGGGCGTCACCAGCGGCCACGAAATCGGCGCCGCGTACCACGGCGACCCATCGCGCTCGGCAGGGTTCTTCAGAACGTGGATGTCCTGCGCCGGCATGTAGCTCTGCAGCAGCAGGAAGCGCCTTTCGCCCGTAGCTTTGTTCTCGGCCATATCGGCGACGAGCACGGCATGCCCGGGAAAGCCGCCCTTGATGATGACGTCGCCGATTTCGGGCATGGTCCCGCCCGGCACGGATTTCAGCTCCCGATCGAGGCTGTAGGTGCCGGCGTAGGAAAACGCCCCCGTCATGTAGCGCGGCATAGCTCGCGTCCGCCTTGCCGCCGCTCTTCCAACTCTTGCCGCTCTCGCTCGGCCGCTCGCCACGCGCCACGCGGCTGTAGGGCACCCGACCGCCACCCGTATAATCGAAGGCGATGCGATCCCGTGCGCCGATGCTCCAGAGCCATTCCGCCCGCAACCGCATTACGGCGTCGGCGCACTGCTGGAGGTCGCGCGTTCCCGTATCGATGTCGAGCACGGACGCGTGCACGTCCTGCCGCCACTTCTTCGCACCCGTGTAGAGGAGCACCGGCGCGCCCGCTGATTTCATCGGGAGGCCGCGGAGCCAAGCGGCGAACGAACCCTGAGGTGCGGGCAGACGCGCAAACCCGGCAGGCGGCGCGATACGCTGCTCGAGTGTGTCCGTCGCAGCGGGTTCCGATCTAGGCCAGGGATGCGTTGTGGCCGGCTCGGCGAAGGCGGGGGGAATGGCCGACAAGAGCAGGCATGCGGCTGCCAGTGCTGGTGCGAGGGTGGCCACCGGCCTGACCGAGCATCGGTTCCACCACCGCGGGATCGTCGTGTCCAGGGTTGATGCCGTTCGGATTAACGGCCGACGAAGCCAACGATGACAGTAACGATACCCAAGCCCTGCTGGCGCGCTGGCGCGGTCAACGGGCCTCTCTGGCGTGCAGCGCATGGATGGCACCCTTATCGTGCGGCTCGATTCAACCGCATGGCAGGCGGGGTCTCAGCGCGCGAGAACCAGGACTTGCGAGTTCGGACTGTGCGGGTCGCCCGCGGCCAGCCGCGCTCGTCAATCCTCGCGGCATGCAACGAGAACATCAGGCGACCGCGTCGGCAATGGGGCGGGGGAGTGCCGTCGGGGCCGCCGCATCGACTCGGCCTGGAAATGGGCGCGCGATGCAATCTCGCAGCCGATCTCGACAGCGGGCTCACCAACAGGCCTGGAGATCGGGACTGGGCTCGCGAGAACTCGGCCGGACACCGAAGCGATGAACCTTTGAGCTGGCGGCCCATGCGTTCGCCCATGTACGTGCCCGTACAATCGAGCCTGTTGCCGCTTTCCGCGTAGAGCAGCATTCCTCAACGGTCTCGAAAGCGCAGCACCTCAAAAGCAAAGCCCGGCGGGGTGCGCACACCCCCCGGGCTCGCCGGATCGTTTTCATGAGCTCACTTCTCGGACGTTGCTGCCGTTGCCCGGTCGCTGGAGTGCCGCGGAAAGCCCGGCATAGCCGTGGCGTGTATTCCGGTTGGCGGTTCAGCCGTTGGGCGGTGTGCAGACGTTACGTCATGGAGCCAGTTTCGATCACCATCTAGAAGACGCGCATTCACGACTTCCGCAGCATCCTTATTCGCCCCGGGACGCACCCATCATCCGGTTGCGGTGCGTTGAACCCTTAGGCAAGAACAACCTGCCCTTGAGCGAAAGTAAAACCACGGGAATTGAAAATGCGACGCGCATTTTCGAGTTTTCAGTTTAGCGCCGTTGTTTGCTCTTGCGCGCAAACGCCATGCAAAACAACGACTTCTATCGACCCGGCGGAGACATTTTCTTAGACCTCCTCTCGAAGGGATGATTGAAGTGTGCGCTTCGTCGTTGGGCCTGTCAACGGCAAAAGAATGCTGCAATGCGACTTCGAGTTTCTGTTTCTCAATGCACGATGAAGATTGGTGGAAAGATGAAACTTGCTGCGGATCGGGTGCGCGTTTCGGCGCCGGGGGAGAGCCGCCGTCATGGTTAACGCAATGGTGAGGGCAGCAAACTAGACTTCCGGGAGCAAGCATCCGGTGAGGGACTGGAGGACGAGATGACGAAGAACGTGCCCTGGCTCGGTGGAGCTGTGATCCTGGGCGCCGTGCTGCTGGTCGGTTGGGGTGGGGCAGGGGAGGCGCGGCTCGCGACGGCCGCTCCGTCCGCGGGCCTCGGCGCGCTGCACGGCCCCTCGCTTCTCGCCGGTATCGCCGCCGGTGTTTCAGCGTGCGCCATGCGCCGCGTGCCCTGGCTCGCCCTACCGCGGCGCGCGATCGCCTGGCTGGCGTCCAACCAGAGCAACATCGCGCTTGGTACCGTCGCGACGGCCTGTATGGCGGTTCTGCTGTTCTATTGATCCCGCGGGCCTCGCTGCGGCCCGTTGAGCGCGGCGCGTGCGAACGAGGGGCGAAACGAAAAAGGGCGGCCCCGAGGGCCGCCCTTCTCTTGTCTCGTCCGTATCGGCGCGAGCCTTAGACCGAGTAGTACATGTCGTACTCGACCGGATGCGGGGTCATTTCGTACTTCATGTTCTCTTCCATGCGCAGCTCGATGTAGGCGTCGATCATGTCGTCGTTCATGACGCCACCGGCCTTGAGGAAGGCGCGATCCTTGTCGAGGGCGCCGAGCGCCTCGCGCAAGCTGCCGGCGACGGTCGGGATCTGCGCGAGCTCTGCCGGCGGCAGGTCGTACAGGTTCTTGTCCATCGGATCGCCGGGGCTGATCTTGTTGACGATGCCGTCGAGGCCGGCCATCAGCAGGGCGGTGAAGCACAGGTAGGGGTTCGCCGCCGGATCGGGGAAGCGGATCTCGATGCGCTTCGCCTTCGGGTTCGAGACGTGCGGGATGCGGCAGGAGGCCGAGCGGTTGCGCGCCGAGTAGGCGAGCAGCACGGGCGCCTCATAGCCCGGGACGAGACGCTTGTAGGAGTTCGTCGTCGGGTTGGTGAAGGCGTTGATGGCCTTGGCGTGCTTGAGAATGCCGCCGATGTAGAACAGGCACATCTCGGAGAGGTCGGCGTACTTGTTGCCAGCGAACATCGGCTGGCCGCCCTTCCAGATCGACTGGTGGACGTGCATACCCGAGCCGTTGTCGCCGAAGATCGGCTTCGGCATGAACGTCGCCGTCTTGCCGTAGGCCTGGCAGACGTTGTGGACGACGTACTTGTAGACCT
>CALMPK010000320.1 GCA_937873575.1 uncultured Hyphomicrobiaceae bacterium | reverse complement strand
TCGGCGGACCACCGTGTCTGGTCCAACGGCCCGCCGGTGCTCGGCGCGTCATACGCGGCCGAACTACCGTTTGATGGCGATTTCGGCGCGCGTGCGTATGCAGCCCGCCGGCTGTGGCGCGCGATGAATGGACGCGCACCAGGTCCTGCCTTTCACCAACTATCTAAACAGCGGCGCGAACGCTTGAGCGCCGCGATCCGTGCGCTTGATGCTCGCAGCGCCGGCGGAAGCTATCGCGTTATCGCCGAAGCGCTCTTCGGCAAAAAGCGAATCCCCGACCGTGCCTGGAAGACCCATGATCTGCGCAATCGAACAATCCGCTTGGTGCAAGGCGGCCTTGCGTTGATGCGCGGTGGTTACCGCAAACTTCTGCGGTCCGGGCGCAGGGACGAATAGCCCTTCCGGTTAGGGGTATCGAAAACCTCTCCCTCCATATTCGGCATCCCCCCCCGAGATCTTGCTTCTCCATGATGACCGCACACACGCCGGCCTAGCCAGGCGTAGTGCGATGTCCTCCTGGAGTCCTCAAATGCCCGATCCGATGGCCGGTCTACCACCGCGATTCCTGCGTACACCTGAGGCCGCGCGCTATCTTGGCCTGTCCGGTCGCACGCTCGAGAAGCACCGCACGTACGGTACTGGACCGACGTATCGGAAGATCGGCGGACGTGTTGTCTACGCCGTCGATGACCTGAAAGCGTGGGCTGACCGCGGCGCCAAGACGTCGACGTCCGATCCCGGGAAGGGGACGGTACTGCCGGCCAAGAAGCAGCCCGCGCTGCGCCCGTATGCGGGCCAGGAACGTCGCTGATTGCCGCGTGAGAGTAGTGACCATGCGGCGCAAACACCATTCGGAGCGCGACCAGCTTGAGCTCTTTCGGGCGTTGCCCGGCGATCTTGCGCCGCGCGACGCGCAGGATCTGATGGCGTATCCGTTCTTCTCCCTCGCAAAGACTAAGCGGATCGTGCCGATCGACTTCCGTGCCGGTGCGATCGCAATTCGTGTCGAAGCCGTGCCGGAACACGGCATGGCGACGATCTGGGATGCAGACGTTCTGATCTGGGCCGCGTCCCAGATTGTCGAAGCCCGTGATGCCGGCCTGAAGACGTCGCGCCTGATGGCTGCAACGCCGTATGAAATTCTGACGTTCGTCGGCCGCGGCACCGGCGCACGCGACTATGATCGGCTGAAGGCGGGTCTCGACAGACTTCAGTCAACGACCGTGCTGACGTCGATCCGTCAGCCGGCAGAGCGGCGACGGCATCGCTTCTCCTGGATCAACGAGTGGAAAGAGACGGCCGATGCAAATGGCCGCCCATTTGGGATCGAGCTGATCCTGCCGGATTGGTTCTACGCTGGCGTCATCGATGACGCGCTCGTGCTGACGATTGATCGCGCCTATTTCGAGCTGACGGGCGGACTTGAGAGGTGGCTTTATCGTCTTGTGCGCAAGCACGGCGGACGCCAGGACGGCGGCTGGAGTTTTGATCTGGTGCACCTCCATGCCAAGTCCGGCATCCTCTCGCCCCTCAAGCACTTTGCTTACGACGTGCGCCAGATCGTCCAGCGCCAGACATTGCCCGGTTATCAGCTCGTGCTCACGCGCGACCCTGATGGCACCGAGCGACTGAACTTTGCACCCACGCCTGTTGATCCCTTAACGGCCCGCTTGCGCCGGCGCGGTCTCATTCCAAATTCGGAGGACAACCTGTGAATCAGCTCGTGCTATCGGGGACCGCAACCCTCGTGCTATCGGGGACCCGATCCTCGTGCTATCGGGGACCGGAATCGAGCTTAAGAGCTTGTTTCTCCGCGCTTTCCAGCCGCTCTAACTTTACTAACCGGAAATCCTTCGGATTTCTTCTAACGGAGCAGGCCGAAAGCGGCGTCGATGGCGCTCGGCAACGGCAGTCCGACAGGCCAGCCTGCCTTTGCAGGCGATACACACTCTCGACCGAGCCCCAAGCTCACGGCTGCCAGCCCCAGCGTCCGGGAGCCGCCGCATGAGCGATCTCACGGAAGTGGAAGTGTTGTGGCTCGAGAAGCGCATCGAAAACCGCATTCGGTTCGGTCGCATTGTCGGGGAACGGAAGCTTGATCGCCATCGGCGTGTCCTGTCATTCGCGCCAGGCAGCATCTTTGCCTTCGTCCGGTGGACCTCCAACGACTTTGGCACGATCATTTCGCGCATCGACATCTTGCGCGCGGTCGCACTGGGACAGCGCTGCTCGACCGTTCCTTATGTGACGCCCGGCGGTGAGATTCTGCTGCGCCTGTCCGGCTGGCCGAAGGTCGAGCGCGTGCTGCAGATGATCGATGCCGTTGAGGCGCTCGGCGTCGATCCGGCTGATGTCGCTCCCGACCATTGGCATCACGTTCACAACCGTCTGTCCGTTAATGAAAACCCGCGCCCGTATACGAAAGCGCGCCATCAGGCCTGGCTCCATCGCCAAAGGGTGATGCGATGACGGGCCGCCTACCGATGCTGGCCGTGACGATTGGGGTCGCTGCTGCGCTCATCGCGACGATCGTCCTGGAGCCGATTCCGCTATACATCTGGAACGCATCCGCGAGCGTGCCGATCGGTCTCTACCGCCTCCGACCGGCGGACCAATTCCAAGTTACTGAATTGGTCGCCGTGCAGCCGCCGGAGCCGCTCGCGACCTTCCTCGATTTGAACGGCTATTTGCCCATTGGCGTGCCCATGCTGAAGCGCGTGCTCGCCCTTCCGGGGCAGAGTGTTTGCAGAACCGGCCTCACGATTTCGGTCGACGAGGTCGCGGTGGGCGAGGCGAAGGACCGCGACGGACGCGGCCGGCCGCTGCCGAAATGGCAGGGCTGCCGCGTCGTCGGCGACGGCGATCTGTTTCTGATGAACTGGCAGTCGGACGACTCTCTTGATGGCCGGTATTTTGGATTTCTTCCGGCATCCAGCGTGATCGGCCGTGCGATGCCGGTGTGGACGTGGGAGGGGTGATCGTGCGTATTCGACGTGTTCTCCTCGCCATGCCCTTGTTCGATCGATTGCGGGATCATTCCTCCGTCTCGATCGATGTCTGCAAGGCTGGCGCGAGCCCGACCGCGTGCTTGGGTCGGTTGGGCACGCGCGTTTGTGCAGTCGTGCCCGTGATGCTTCTTCTGACCGCGTTCGACGGTGCTGCTTTGGCCCAGAGCGGATCAACCGCCCAGCCGGCGATCAGTCAGACCGCTCACTCATTTGCCGGCTTCATCAATGAAGCCGCACAACGCTTTGCGATTGCGCCGAACTGGATCCGATCAGTCCAACGCATCGAGAGTGCTGGTGACGTGCACGCCAGATCGCCAAAAGGCGCAATGGGCCTGATGCAAATCATGCCAGCGACTTGGGCGGAACTTCGTGTGCGCTACAATCTCGGGAACGACCCCTACGACCCGCACGACAACATTCTGGCCGGTACGGCGTACTTGCGCGAACTGCTCGATCGGTATGGCTCGCCTGGCGTGTTTGCGGCGTACAATGCGGGACCATCTCGCTATGAAGAGCATCTTGCGGGCGGCTCTCTGCCAGACGAGACGCGAGCATACGTCGCAAAGCTTGCAAATCTGCTTGCCGTCGAACTGCCGCCGAGGTGGACGTCCGGCGGACAGTCATCAGCAGCTGCGACGCTATTCGTCACGCGATCCGATCTCATGAAGACGCGTGATCGGTTGTTGGCGCTCATGCCGTCTAGCGGTGTCACGACCGCGTTCTCGGCGCCCGATGTTTCGCCCATGGTCCCCCGGCCAATTGGCATGTTCGTCCCTCGATCGGATTCGGGAGTATCGCGATGACCAGGTGTGCGGGTTCGCAAGCTGATGGTGTATGGGCGATGCCTTCGGCCCGCGCTCTACTCGTCGCTTCGCTCCTCACCGAGCCACCCTTCGGGTGTCTCGGCCCTTCGGGTAACGATCGCTATCGCAAGCGCTCGGAAGCAGTGGGGGCTTCGCGAGTTGGCGGCCAGGTCGCGGTGGCTCTTTCGGGAACCGGCGACCCGGAGACCACGACGGCAGGACGGCGAGATAAAAGGGGCTCGCCGCTCGAACCGCAAGCCATTGACATGGCTTGGGTTCCGGCGTGCCGGTCGGTCGGGGCGCGTGCCGCGCCTTGGATTTTTAAGAATGAGATCAACTACATTTTCGGCACTCTACGCGTTTTGGCGTCCTTCGAGGCGCAGTCATGACCACGGGCGACAGCGATCTGCGTATCCGGCCCGGGCGCATCCGCAGTACCCGCGCGCCGAAGCCGAAAAGCTTCATCAATCAGGTGCTACGCGCGGCGAAG
>CALMPK010000319.1 GCA_937873575.1 uncultured Hyphomicrobiaceae bacterium | reverse complement strand
CGGTCTTCTGGATCAGGTCGCCGATGTAGACGATGTTGTCGTTCTTCAGGCAGTTCGCCGAGCGGACCGACAGCTCGAGCTCGTCCACCTTCTTGAGTAGCGCGGCGTTGAAGGCGAGCTCCGGATGGGCAGCCTCCTCGACGTGCTTCTTCGGCTCCTCGAAGTTGATGAACACCGAGAGCTGGTCCTGCAGGATGCGGGCGGCGAGCGCCACGGCATCCTCCGGCGTGATCGAGCCGTCGGTCTCGACCGTCATGGTCAGCTTGTCATAGTCGAGGATCTGGCCTTCGCGGGTGTTCTCGACCTTGTAGGAGACCTTCTTCACCGGCGAGTAGAGGCTGTCGACGGCGATCAGTCCGATCGGCGCGTCCTCCGGTCGGTTGCGCTCGGCGGCCACGTAGCCCTTGCCGATGTCCGCCGTGAACTCCATGCGCACCGACGCGCCCTGGTCGAGATGGCAGATGATGTGGTCGGGGTTCAGGATCTCGACATCCGACGAGGTCTCGATGTCACCGGCGCGCGCCGGACCCGGACCGTCCTTCTTCAGCACCATGCGCTTGGCGCCTTCAGAATGGATGCGCAGTGCGATTTCCTTGATGTTGAGCACCACGTCGGTGACGTCCTCGCGGACGCCAGCGATCGACGAGAACTCGTGCAGCACGCCGTCGATCTGCACCGTCTTGACGGCGCCGCCTTGCAGCGACGACAGGAGCACGCGGCGCAGCGCGTTGCCGAGGGTGACGCCGAAGCCGCGCTCGAGCGGTTCGGCAACCAGCGTCGCGGAACGCGAGCGATCGCGACCGGGCGTGACCTCGAGCTTGTTCGGGCGGATGAGATCCTGCCAGTTCTTCTGCAGCAATGTGACCACGGATGACCTCTCGTTGCGCAGGCGTCCGAGCCTCCGGGAGGGGGGCTGGCGCTTGGACGGAAAACCTGACCTGGCGTTTCGCGCGGCAGGGCGGCATCTCGGCCAAGATGCGCGCCCGTCTTGCGGGTATCGGCCAGATCAGAACCAACTCTAGGGCCGCCGAGCTAGGCTATGCGCGCCGCCACGGGGCGCTTGCGTGCTCGGTACGGGCAGTTCCACTAGAGACGAAATACGTGCATGCGACGGGGCTCGCCGGTTTATGGCGCCAGCGGGCCCTCGGCAGACCGGCCTGACGTGCCGGCAGCCGGTGCCCGAATTAGACGCGGCGGCGCTTGCGCGGACGGCAACCGTTGTGCGGGATCGGCGTCACGTCACGGATCGACGTGATCTGGAAACCGACCGACTGCAGCGCACGAAGCGCCGACTCACGGCCCGAGCCCGGACCGGTCACCTCGACCTCGAGGATCTTCATGCCGTGCTCCATGGCCTTCTTGCCGGCATCCTCGGCGGCCATCTGCGCAGCGAACGGCGTCGACTTGCGCGAGCCCTTGAAGCCCATGGTGCCCGACGACGACCAGGCGATGGTGTTGCCCTGCGCGTCGGTGATCGTGATCATCGTGTTGTTGAACGACGCATTGACGTGCGCGACGCCCGACGTGATGTTCTTCTTCTCGCGACGGCGCATCTTACGCGCCTGCTGCTCTTTCGCCATGTCTCGTGCTCCGGTGCCGCGATCGGGGGCGGCGCTTGTTTACTGTACCTGTGCGATCCCGCTGTCCGGGATCTGTGATCTTGCGGGCGCCCGTCCCGGCTCGCAGCCGCCTCGGCCAAGTGGCGAGGCATTTTCCCGGCGATCCCGCTTAGCGCTGTGACGCGCTGCCGGAACCGCCGGTATGGCCCAAGCGGACGTTAGGCCTTCTTCTTGCCGGCGATCGGCTTCGCCGGGCCCTTGCGGGTGCGGGCGTTGGTGTGGGTGCGCTGACCGCGGACCGGGAGGCCCTTGCGGTGACGCAGGCCGCGGTAGCAGCCGAGATCCATGAGGCGCTTGATGTTCATCGCCACGTCGCGGCGCAGGTCGCCTTCGACCATGTAGTCGCGGTCGATGGTCTCGCGGATCTGCAGCACTTCCGCGTCCGTGAGCTGGTTGACGCGACGCTCGACCGGGATGTTGACCTTCTCGAGGATTTCCTTGGCGAACTTCGGCCCGATGCCATGAATGTACTGGAGCGCGATGAGGACGCGCTTCTGGGTCGGAATGTTCACGCCTGCAATACGGGCCACGTCGGTCTCCTCGTCGAGCTTTCGCTATATTCTTCTGTCACTTAGCAAGGCCGGCCCGCCGAGCCGCACCCGCCATCTGTTCACGACATGAACGACAAACGCCATTGCGACCGGGTCCCGGCGGAAGCTCCGCCGGTAATTCCGGTCGCATGGGTGCGTCATGAAATCGCGGGTGTTTTATCCCGCTGTCATGCCCTCGTCAACGATCCGTTGCGGCCTGCGTCATGCCGCCCCGGTAACTCTGCTGCGGAGGGCCAACGTTGTGGTGGCGTCCGGCGCCTCCACCTCGATCGACATCCGCATCTGACATTCCACCGGAAGCGCCGCCCGATACCGCGACACGCGCGGGAACGGGTAGGCGCCTCCGTATCGTGTGTTCGGGCTCCAGGCCCCGATCCGCCATCGCATGCGCGATGCCGGATCGCATCGTGCTCTAGGCGCCCAACGCCTTGTCGAGCTGCACCGTCACCTCGTCGATGGGCGCCATGCCGTCGACCGACTGCAGGTACCCGAGAGCGTAATAGTAGCCGATCAGCGGAGCCGTCTCGCGGTAGTAGGCCATGAGGCGATTCTTCACCGTCTCGGCGTTGTCGTCGGCGCGGCGCGAAAACTCGGTCGAGCCGCACTGGTCGCACGTGCCCGACACCTTCGGCATCTTGTGGAGGTCGTGATAGCCGGCGCCGCACTTGGCGCAACTGAAGCGACCCGAGATACGTTCCACCAGGGCGCTGTCGTCGACGCGAATCTCGATCACGACGTCGAGCGTCTTGCCCTTCTGCTTGAGCAGCTTGTCGAGCGCGGAGGCCTGGGCCAGCGTGCGCGGGAAGCCATCGAGAATGAAGCCGTTGGCGCAATCGGGCTGATCGATGCGCACGTCGATGATGCCGATGACGATCTCGTCCGAGACGAGGCCACCGCTCTTCATGACGGCGTCGGCGCGCCGGCCGATCTCGGTGCCGGCCTTGACGGCCGCGCGCAGCATTTCGCCGGTCGAGAGCTGCTTCAATCCGCGCGTGGCGGCGAGGCGCTCGGCCTGGGTTCCTTTGCCGGCACCCGGCGGTCCAAGTAAAATCAGATTCATTTCCGTCCCCTAGGCGATGACGCGCCCCTCAGCTTGGCCTTTTTGATCAGGCCTTCGTACTGGTGGGCGAGCAGGTGGCTCTGAATCTGCGCCACCGTGTCCATCGTCACGCTCACCGCGATGAGCAAGGATGTTCCACCGAAGTAGAACGGAACCGCGGCATAGGCGATGAGGAACTCGGGGAGGACGCAGACCGCCGCCAGATATATCGCACCGACGACGGTGATGCGCGTTAGCACATAGTCAATATACTCCGCCGTCTTGGCGCCCGGACGGATGCCCGGGAGGAAGCCGCCGTACTTGCGGAGATTGTCCGCGGTGTCGTGGGGATTGAACACGACTGCGGTGTAGAAGAACGCGAAGAAGACGATCAACGCGATATAGATGAGCATGTGCAGCGGCTGGCCACGGCCGAGCGCCGCGACGACCGCGCCGAGCCAATCCGGACCCTGGCCCGCCGTGAACTGCGCCGCGGTGATCGGCAGCAACAGCAGCGACGAAGCGAAGATCGGCGGAATGACGCCTGCCGAGTTGAGCTTCAGCGGCAGATGCGAGCTGTCGCCCTGGAACATCTTGTTGCCGACCTGACGCTTCGGATACTGGATCAGCAACCGGCGCTGAGCCCGCTCCATGAAGACGATCGCGGCGACGACCACCAACATCAGCGCCAGCAGGGCGAGCAGCAGGAAGGTCGAGAGCGCGCCGGTGCGGGCGAGCTCGAACAGGCCAACGAGCGCCGCCGGCAATCCCGCGACGATGCCGGCGAAGATGATGAGCGAGATACCGTTGCCGACGCCGCGCTGCGTGATCTGCTCGCCGAGCCACATCAGGAACATCGTGCCGCCGACGAGCGTCACGACCGTCGACACGCGGAAGAACCAGCCCGGATCGATGACGACGGCGCCCGCCCCGCTCGAAGAGCCTTCGAGGCCAACGGCGATGCCGTAGGCCTGGAACGCCGCCAGCACCACCGTCAGGTAGCGGGTGTACTGGTTGATCTGCTTGCGCCCCTGCTCGCCTTCTTTCTTCAGAGCCTCGAGCCGCTTATCGACCGACGACATCAACTGCATGATGATCGACGCCGAGATGTAAGGCATGATGTTCAACGCGAAGATCGCCATGCGCTCCACCGCGCCGCCAGCGAACATGTTGAACATGCCGAGAATGCCGCCCGCCTGGTGCTTGAACGTTTCGGCGAAGGCGACCGGATTGATGCCGGGCAGCGGAATGAACGTGCCGAGGCGATAGACGAGCAGCGCGGCGAGCGTGAACAGGATGCGCTTCTTCAGCTCCTCGGCCTTGCCGAAGGCACCGAAGTTGAGATTGGCCGCGAGTTGCTCGGCTGCAGACGTCATGGTGCTTGTTCTCCCGAACCTCGTGCCCGCCGCCCGCAATCGGGGCGTCGCGCCGGCCGCATCTCCAGGGATTCCGTGGAGGCCACCGGCTCGCTCGGCCCGCCGGCCCCGACATGCCGGCTGATATGGTGCCGGGGCGGCTGAGTACCAACCGCCCCGTGTAGCCCGAATGTCACGATCGCGTCAGCCGCGACAGCGCCGGCATGCCGCCAGAGCGGGATGAGCAGCGCGTGCCGGCGTCACACCGCACGACCTCAGGCCTCGGCCGCGCCGCCCTTGGCGGGCTTGCCCGAGCCGGCCTTCTTGGCCGCCGTCTTCTTGCGCTTGGCCTCGTCGGCCTCGAGCACCTTCACCTCGATGACGCTGACCTTGCCGCCCGCCTTTTCGACGGCGGCCTTCGCGCTCGCCGTGGCGTGATTGACGGTGATCGCGACCTTGGCCTTGAGCTCACCCGTGCCCAGCAGGCGCAGGCCGTCCATCGGGCGGCGCAGCACGCCGTCGGCGACGAGCGTTTCGACCGTGATCGGCTTCGACGCGTCGACGCGCTTGTCGTCGATCGCCTTCTGCAGGGCGCCGGTGTTGATCTCGTTGTAGGCCTTGCGGTCCCACTTGTTGAAGCCACGCTTCGGCAGGCGGCGATGCAGCGGCATCTGACCGCCCTCGAAGCCACCGATGGCGACACCGGTACGCGCCGTCTGGCCCTTGCCGCCGCGGCCGCCGGTCTTGCCGACGCCGGAGCCGATGCCGCGGCCGATCCTCACGCGCATTTTGCGTGCGCCGGGGTTGTCCTTGATGTCGTTGAGCCGCATGTGACCCGCTCCTCGAAAAGTCTGCCTCAAGCCTCGCCGACGATGCGGACGAGGTGAGGGATACGGTTGATCATGCCGCGCACCGAAGGCGTATCCTCGAGCGTGCTGCGGCGATTGAGCTTGTTGAGACCAAGCCCGATCAGCGTGTCGGTCTGGATCTTCGGACGGCGAGCGGCGCTGGCGTACTGCTCGACGGTAATGGTCTTCTTCTGTGCCATGTCACTTCACCTCGATAAGTGGTGCCAGAGCCGACGCCATGGGCCTGGGCCGCGCGCCGGGGCGCGACCCGAGCCGCCGGCATCAGGCCTCGGCGGACGCCTCGACGCTGGCCGAGCCGTCGCGGCGGCGGGCGACGATCTCGCTCACCTTCATGTTGCGGCGGGCCGCGACGCCACGCGGATTCTCCTGATGCTTGAGAGCATCGAAGGTTGCGCGGACGACGTTGTAGGGGTTGGTGGAGCCGAGCGACTTGGCGACGACGTCGTGCACGCCGAGCATCTCGAACACGGCGCGCATGGCGCCGCCGGCGATGATACCCGTGCCCGGAGGGGCCGAGCGGACGACGACGCGGCCCGAGCCGTGACGGCCGGCGCTGTCGTGATGCAGCGTGCGCGCATCGCGCAGCGGCACGCGCAGCAGGTTACGGCGCGCGGCTTCCGTTGCCTTGCGGATCGCCTCGGGAACCTCACGTGCCTTGCCGTGGCCGAAGCCGACGCGGCCCTTGAGATCACCGACCACGACGAGCGCGGCGAAGCCGAAGCGCTTACCGCCTTTCACCACCTTGGCGACGCGGTTGATGTGGACGAGCTTGTCCTGGAACTCGCTCTCGCGCTCCTCGCGCTCGCGGTCACGGCCGCGCTCTCTTCCGGGTGAACGTGCCACGGGAACTTTCCTTCCGTTAGAAATCGAGACCGCCTTCGCGGGCTGCATCGGCCAGCGCCTTGACGCGGCCATGATAGAGGTAGCCGCCGCGATCGAAGACGACCTCCTTCACGCCGGCCTTGACGGCACGCTCGGCCAGGAGCTTGCCGACGGCCGCGGCAGCGGCCTTGTCGGAGCCGGTCTTCAGGCTGCCCTTGAGGTCCTTCTCGAGCGTCGAGGCAGCGGCGAGCGTGTGGCCCGCCGTGTCGTCGATGATCTGAGCGTAGATGTGCTTCGAGGAGCGGTTGACGGAAAGCCGAGGACGGCCCGCCGCGCGCGCCTTCAGCGCGCGGCGAACTCGCGCCTTGCGCCGGTCGTACTGGGTGGAGTGCGTGCCCATGGGCCGGATCCTTACTTCTTCTTGCCTTCCTTGCGGAAGATGAACTCGCCCTTGTAGCGGATGCCCTTGCCCTGATAGGGCTCCGGCGGCCGGTACGAACGGATGTCGGCGGCAACCTGGCCGACGAGCTGCTTGTCGATGCCCGAGATCTCGATGATCTCCTGCTTGGCGCCGCCGACCTTGACGGTGACGCCTTCGGGGATCGGGTGCGAGACGTCGTGGCTGAAGCCGATGTTGAGCGCCAGCTCCTTGCCCTTCATGGCGGCGCGATAGCCGACGCCCTGAATTTCGAGCGTCTGCGTATAGCCCTCGGTCACGCCCTTGATCAGGTTCGAGATCTGGGTCCGCGACATGCCCCACATGGAGCGCGCCTTCTTCGTCTCGTTGGCCGGAGCGACGCTGACGGCGCCGTCCTTGAACGCAACCGTCACGTCTTCGGGCGCCGAGAAGGACAACTCGCCCTTCGGCCCCTTCATCTTCACCGTCTGCCCCGAAACCGAGGCCGTCACGTTGGACGGCACGGAAACAGGCTTCTTACCAATGCGCGACATGGCTCTATCCAACCCTTCGCTTCAATTCTCAAGTCCCGGCAGCGGCAACGCGCCGGGGTCTTCGGGTGGTCGACGCGACGTCAGAAGACGTTGCAGAGGACCTCGCCGCCGACGTTCTCCTCACGCGCCTTGGCGTCCGACATCACGCCCTTCGGCGTCGACAGGATCGCCACGCCGAGGCCGTTGGCGACGGTCGGGATGTCCTTGACCGGCGAGTACACGCGGCGGCCCGGCTTCGACACGCGCTCGATCTCGCGGATCGCCGGCTGGCCGTTGAAGTACTTCAGCTCGATCTCGAATGTCGCCGACTCGCCCTTGGGCTCGACGCGCGAATAACCGCGGATGTAGCCTTCCTCGGCCAGCACGTCCAGCACGCGGCCGCGCAGGTTCGAAGCCGGGGTCACCACCTTCGGGCGGCGGCGCATCTGCGCATTGCGGATGCGGGTCAGCATATCGCCGAGCGGATCGTTCATAGGCATCGCTCTAGGCTCCTTACCAGCTCGACTTCGTCATGCCCGGGATCATGCCCATGCTCGCCATCTCGCGGAGCTGGTTGCGGCACAATCTGAGCTTGCGATAGTAGCCGCGCGGACGGCCAGTGACTTCGCAGCGATTGCGGATGCGCGTCTTCGACGCGTTGCGCGGCATCTCGGCGAGCTTGAGGCGCGCGGCAAAGCGCTCCTCGCTCGGCTTCGACATGTCGTCGGCAATGGCCTTCAGGCGCTTGCGCTTGCCGGCGTACTGAGCGACGAGCTTGCGGCGACGGTTGTTCTTCTCGATCGAGCTGGTCTTAGCCATTCATCTCCTCCAAAGGCCTTTCGGGTTCTGCCCGAGGTCCTCTAGCTGCGGAAAGGGAAGTTGAAGTTCTTGAGAAGCTCGCGAGCTTCCTCGTCGGTGGTGGCCGACGTACAAATGATGACGTCCATGCCCCAGACCTGATCGACCTTGTCGTAGTCGATTTCCGGGAACACGATGTGCTCCTTGATGCCGACGGCGTAGTTGCCGCGACCATCGAAGCTCTTCGGGTTGAGGCCACGGAAGTCCTTGATGCGCGGCATCGCGATCGTCACGAACCGGTCCAGGAACTCGTACATGCGGTCGCCGCGCAGCGTCACCTTGGCGCCGAGCGTCATGCCCTCGCGAACCTTGTAGGTCGCGATCGACTTGCGCGCCTTGGTCGTCACCGGCTTCTGGCCGGAGATGAGCGCGAGATCGGACGCCGCGTTCTCGACCTTCTTGCGGTCGGCAACGGCCTCGCCCACGCCCATGTTCAGCACGATCTTCTCGAGCCGCGGGATCTGCATCACGTTGGCGTAGCCGAACTTGTCCTTCATGGCGCCACGCACCTTGGACTCGTACAGCGACTTCATGCGCGGCTTGTAGTCGGCCGGGCGCGGCTTGGCGGGAGCCTTCGGAGCGGCGGCCTTGGCTTCCTTGGCGCCACCCCTGCCCTTGCCGGCGGCGGCAGCCCTGCCGTCCTTGGCCGGCGCCTTCTTCGCCCTATCGTTGTCA
>CALMPK010000318.1 GCA_937873575.1 uncultured Hyphomicrobiaceae bacterium | reverse complement strand
GAGTCCAAGGCGCGCGGCTACGGGCCGGGCCGCTTTTCCTTCAACGTCAAAGGCGGGCGCTGCGAAGCGTGCCAGGGCGACGGCGTCATCAAGATCGAGATGCACTTCCTGCCCGACGTGTACGTGACGTGCGACCAGTGCAAGGGCAAGCGCTACAACCGCGAAACGCTCGACGTACGCTTTCGCGACAAATCCATCGCCGACGTGCTCGACATGACGGTCGAGGAGGGCGCCGAGTTCTTCAAGGCCGTGCCGTCGATCCGCGACAAGCTCGAGACGCTGGCGCGCGTGGGCCTCGGCTACATCAAGATCGGCCAGCAGGCGACGACGCTTTCGGGCGGCGAAGCTCAGCGCATCAAGCTCGCCAAGGAGTTGTCGCGCCGCGCGACGGGCCGCACGCTCTACATCCTCGACGAGCCGACGACCGGTCTGCACTTCCACGACGTCGCGAAACTGCTGGAGGTGCTGCACGAGCTGGCCGACGCCGGCAACACAGTCGCCATCATCGAACACAATCTCGAGGTCATCAAAACCGCCGACTGGATCATCGACATGGGGCCCGAAGGCGGCGACGGCGGCGGCACGGTCGTCGTCGAAGGCACGCCTGAGACGGTTGCCGCGTCTGCGGAGAGCTATACCGGCCGTTACCTGCGCGAGCTGCTCGGGCGGCGCACGAAATCCGCGACCTCTGGCGGCGGCGGCGCGGCACTCCGATCGTCAACGCGCAGCGACGAAGCTGAACGGCGCGGCAAGCCCAAAGCCGGCAAGAAGCAGCCCGCGGAGTGAGGTCTGCCGCGGAGCCGTCTCGAACTCGCGCGATGTCACCGCGCGGCCGGCCCCGACACCGTTTCGAACCATAGCGAAGGAAACCAAAAAGACCGCGGCAGCCCGGGGGCTGCCGCGGTGATCCAGTCTCGGCGAGGCCATGTCTGTCCTGGTCACGACATCGCGGGACCGATCCGACGTCAGCAACCGTGATTGCGCATGCACTGGCGGAACCGCCAGTTGCCCCAGCCCCAACGATCGCCGCACTCATTGCGCCAAGCGGCGCAGCAGCCGTAGCCACCGCCCCCCCCACCGCACGGAACGTTGCCGGCGCCAGGCACGTGACGGTGATAGCGGGCCGGACCCCACTCGCACGAGCGGTGCCAGCCGTGAACCGTCTGGATCTGGCTCTCCGTCACGGCCCTGCCGTCGGCGATGCCGCCCATGGGCGCGGCGAAAGCAGGAACCGCTCCGGCGAGCATGAAGCCGAACATCGCCGCAGCGATCGAGCGTTTGAAAGTCATGCCTATCCTCCGATGAGACGTTGATGCGGGCAACTTGATGAAGGCTCGCTGAATGCAGGATGAACGTTACAGACTGGCGACACAGACTGGCGACGCTCCGCGCCGGATCGTGATCCATCACGACAAGACTTCTGAGACGAGACCTCTCAGGTGAAACGTTGCCATCAACGCGGCGGACGGGCGGACGGTTGCGCCTCCTCACGATCGGAAAATGCACCAGCGGAGCATTTCCCCGCTCGCCCGACCCGACATCGCCCTCCCAGTCTGATCGCGTCGGCACAGAGCGGACCGAGTTCCATCGCAACAAACGGCGGCGGCCGCGACGCGCCTCAGTCTGCGCGCGAGGCGAAGAATTGCTAGCATTGCTAGCAACTTGCGTGCATGCGATTGGGCTTGCGTTGCAGAGACGCATGCCATATGCAGGTTGCAGCAGCACTCGTGCTGCAGCACCTTCAGATCGGTGCTAGCACTGCTAGATTGGCCAACGCTCGACGACCGGCCAGTATGCAGCGCATGAATAGCGTGCAGCGTGTGAGTAGTGTCCGTCATGTCCGTCGTTGCCATCATTTCGACCAAGGGTGGGGCCGGTAAGTCCACCGTCGCCGTGCACCTCGCGGTCGCCGCGGCCATGAAGAAGCGCCGCCCCCTGATCCTCGACTTCGACAAGCGCCAGCTTGCCGTGCTGCTGTGGGCGAAGGGCCTGCGCCGCCGCACCAAGTCACCCCCCATTCAGAAGGGCGCCATCGACACCCTTGCCGACGACATCGCCGCGGCGAGCAGGAAGCACGACCTTATCATCATCGATGTCGGAGCCGGCGGCGGAGACGAGGTGCGCAGCATCGCCACCATCGCCGAGCACATCGTCGTGCCGGTGCGCGCCTCCGCCTTCGATATCGCCGCGACACGCAACACGATCGAGTTGCTGCGGGCCTCCGCCGACAACACGGAGCCCGAGGAGCTCGCCTATCGCAATGCCCTCGGCAAGGCCGTGATCGTGCTCAACTGCACCCCGCGCAAGCAGACGGCGAAGTGGCGCAAGGAGGTCGACGAGGCCTTGCAATCGTGCGGCGCTGGCAGCGTTCAAGTGATCGGCTCACTCGCCGACCGCCCGGCCTACAGCACCGCCATCGAGCGCGGCCAGGGTGTGACGGAAGAGAAAGAGGACGAGGACGCGATTGCCGAGATCATAGCGGTCTACGACGAGTTGGCGGCGATCGAGAAGGAGCGCGTCAACAAACTCAAGAAGACGAGGCGCACGGGATGAAAAAGGCAAAGGTGGCGCGCGAGGCCCCGGCTAGAGCGCGCAAGCTCGCCGGTGAGAGCAAGGCTGGAAATGACCGGGCCGGCAATGAGGGCAGGGCCGGCCGCGATGGCAAGACAGGCGGGGCAAGCATGCCGCGCGGGCTGGCCTCAGCGTCCGTCGCCATGGGTGAAGCCGCGGCGGAGGAGGAGGCGCGCCATCCCAAGGCGAAGGCGGTCAAGTCGAAGCCCAAGAAGCCGAAGACGCGCGAGGGCAAGAAGGGGCTCGTCCTCTACATCGAGCCCGACGGCGTGCTGGCATTGCGCCGGCTCGCGCTCGACAACGACAGCGACGTGCAGCGCATGGGCCGCCGCGCCCTCGAGCTGCTGTTCGCCGAATACGGTCGCGCCTTCCCGGCGAGCACGGAACCCGCCGCTGCTTCCGCCAAATCCTGATCGTCAGTCTCCCATTGGTCCTGCCACACGTCTTGCCCGAGGAGTCCGGAGCCATGTCCCTCGCCAAAGCATCGCGCAGCATGAACACCGCCATCGACGAGATGCGCCTCGCCTCCACCTTCGCCACGCCGCGCGTGTTCATTTCCTATGCGCGCCCCGACCGCGAGCGCGTCGAGGCGCTGACGGCACGGCTGAAATCGGAGGGCTATCAGGTCTGGTGGGACGACGAGATCGTTCCCGGCGAGTTCTTCGACGAGCGGATCAGCGATGCCATCGACGAGGCCCACGCTGTCGTCGTGCTGTGGTCGAAGAATTCCTACAAATCCGTTGGGTCCGCTGGGAGGCGACGCAGGGCCTGAAAAGCGGAAAACTCGTTCCCGTCGTCACCGACGATCTCGACCTGCGCGACATCCGCCCGCCGTTCAACGATCTCGATACGCTCGCCTCGAAAGACGAGGCAGGATTGCTCGGCGCGCTGAAGCGTATCAAGCCTCGCGAGCGGTGAGCGGCGACGCTCGTGTGGACCTCGACCAATGTTCGACGGGACGGCGAAGCGTTCTGGAATGATGGCGCGACCACCGACAACGAGCGACGTCGGAGGTCGCTGTCAACTCTGCGGACGTAGGGCGAAAAGGGCCGCATGGGCGCTACGCCAACGTGCCATCGATCGAGGATGTTGTGCCCCGCGATGCGATCAGAGTCGAAAGTTCTCAATTTCCCGACGGGCGAAGTACGCTAAGCGCCCACAGCCCTAAGACCGATCGCCGCACCTCGTCTCCGTCAAGGTATCGCCCGACGCGGCCTGCTAGGGTGTGTTCGACTGAGATGGAAGCGGGGCGCTTCTATCGAATGCGCGATGAGCACTCCAAGTTCAGCGATCGCGCGGAGCGCTCCTGGCCCAGCGCGTGAGTCGCCGGCGCAGGCCGATGCCAACCGGCGGCCCACGGCCTCACCGTCACCACATCCAACCGAAAGAACTCGCATGGCATCGCAAACCTGGACCGCTCTCCTAATCGCGGCAGCGGCTCTTGCTCTGACCGGCCCCACGCTCGCCGCCGAACCGGCCTACGTCGGCGTGTGGTCGAAGCGCATGGAGCACTGCTCGACGAAGCCGGACAAACCCGGCGCACCGATGGTCGTCACCGCAACGGGGTTCGACCAGCACGATCTGCACTGCTCGTTCGAGAAGATCGAGCCGGTCCCGACCGCGGCAGGTGCCTCCCCCGCCGCGCCCGAGCTGAGCGTTCTCGCGAACTGCGAGTGGAAGAGCAACGCCACCAAGATGGAGATGACGTGGTCGGTCTCGGGAGAGACACTCTCCATTACCGACAAGGGCGGTATTACCCAGTTGAAAAAGTGCGTGATGCCAGTGCCTCCACCGGGCACGGGGAAAAATTGAGATAACGCGTGGCGTGAACCGGGCGCAGAGCCCGGTCGCCGCGGTACCGCCCGCGAGTTCATGCCCAGCGCGTCAGTTCTTCGGCGCGGCCTCGACCAGCGTCTTGAGGCTCGCGAGGCCCTTCTCGTAATCGGTGCCGACCATCTCCTCCATCTTGATGCCGAGCATCATCATGGCGGCGCGCTCGAAGAAGCCGTTCTCGCCTGAGAGCGTCCAGGTGATGCTGGTGCCCTCGCCCGCCGGTTGCAGCGCGAACACCGCGCCGCTGGTACCCGTGAAGGGCTTGATGAAGTCGAGCCGGACCGCGACCCGTTCGTTCGGCTTGCTCTCGACGATCGTCATCTTGCCCTCGCCGACGTCCTTGTTGCCGGACCACGCGTAGGAGGCACCCTCCCCCGACGTCAGCGACGAAAAGGTAACCTTCGCGGCGGGGTCCTTGCGCGCCCACGGCGACCAGGCCTGGAACTTCTTCACATCGTTGACATGGGGAAACCCGGCGGCGGGCGGCGCGGCGATGGTCGTCGACCGGGCGACGTTGAACACCGCGGGTTGCATCCACACGTAAGTGAGAAACGCCGACATCGCCGACACGAAGCCGATCAGCAGGTTCTTGAGCATGTTTGCTCCTTGGCTGAGGCCGCGGGCGGCGCCGAGCGGCGGGTGCGGCGTTTCTTTTGATCGGCCGCGGCGCTTCTGTCGAGTGCGATCAAAGCGTGCGCCGCCGCCGGCGGCGACATTGAGCCAGGCTCCGCGCGGTTCGGACCACGCCGGCCAACGCTTGGCATCGGACCAGAACTGCGCACAAGGCGGGCTTCGAGACGCTCGCGAAAGACCGCGGCGGACATGGCTCAAGGGTTCGGATGTCGCCCCGTGTGCGCCGCATCATGGTGAGCGTGCACCCAATCCTTCACCTGCTCGTAGGCCTTCCAGGCGTTGCGCAGTGCGACGAAGAACGCCGGAACGACGGCCAGCGCCATGATCTTCTTCCACTCGAGTCCGCCGGCCGAAGCGAAGTACCCCATTCCGTCGCGGACCAGATCGGCGACGACGCGGGTCTCGAAGATCTCGTTGGCGTGCAAACCGGCCTGCGCAACCGTCGCCGCCATGTGCACCAGCATCCACGCCCAGGCGAAGAATGCGGCGAGCTGGTGCATCAGGTGCACCACGAACGCCAGCACCCGGATCGGCCATTTGAAGTGATGAATGAAGGGCCGGATGACGTGTCGCATCGCTCTACTCCGCGGTCTGATCCCCAATTCGAGCTTAGATCGGAATTGGCGGGCGGCGAATCGCCGGGAGCGGTTCCGCGGTGCGCCGACCGGAATCCTGCCGCAAGCGTGACGGCATGATCGGCCGAAGCCAGGGTAATTAGGCTCGCAAGCATGCAAACGGGCAACACCGCGCCGCCGCCCGCATGAACTGGCGGAGTTCGCAGCCTGCGCGTCTGGAAATCCTGACGTGCGTCGATTAGCTTTCTGGCGAACCTGAGGAGTGAGAGATGCTTCGCCGATTTGCCGCCCCCGTTACGCTCGCCGCGACGCTGACGCTCGGCGGGATGGCCGCCAGTCCGACGCGCGCCGTCGAGCCCGATCCGCCGGCGCAACTGATCTCGGCCGAAGAGGCGGTCGGGATCGCCGTCCGCCAGAAGCTCGACGTCACGGACCGCGATGCGCGAGCCGGCGACAAAGAAGATCGCGAGGCGCTCTCCCAGTTCTATGTCTCGCGCAACAACGCGCCGATGTGGGTTGGCGCCACCGGCATCACGCCGCGCGGCCGGGCACTGGCCGAAGAGATCGCGCGCGCCGCCGACTGGGGGCTCGACGCCAAGGAGTTCACGCTTCCGCCGCTCGACCTCGGCGCCGCACCCGCGCGCGAATCGCTGATCGACGCGGAGGCCAAGCTGTCGCTGGCGGCACTGCGCTATGCGCGCCACGCGCGCGGCGGGCGCATTCCGAACCCGCGCGACATGAGTTCCTATCTCGACCGCGATCCGCAGATCGTTTCCCCCGTGAAGGTGCTCGAAAAGCTCTCCGCCACGGATGATCCGGGCGGCTATATCGCCGGCCTCAACCCGCAGCACGAGGCGTTCAAGCGGCTGCGCGCGAAGCTTCTCGAGATCCGCGGTGCGGAGAAGGAAAAGGCCGCGGCGGCGGACCAGCCGGTGCGGCTGCCAGAGGATGGGCCGACCCTTTCGCCCGGCCAGCGCCACCCGCACGTCGCGATCCTGCGCCAGCGCCTCAACGTGCTGCCGACCGAGGCCGACGCCGAATACTACGACGACGCACTTCTCACCGCGGTCAAGACCTTCCAGCGCGAAAACGGCATGACCGCCGACGGTCTCGTCGGCCGGCGCACGCGCGCCAGTTTCAACGGCGACGCTCCGGAGAAGCGCAAGGTCGACGAGGGCCTGCTGATCGCCAACATGGAAGCTTGGCGCTGGATGCCCGAGGATATGGGCGAAACCTACGTCTGGGTGAACCTGCCTGAATTCATGGTGCGCGTCGTCAAGAACGGCGCCGTGATCCACGAAGAGCGGATCATCTCGGGCAAGGTGGACAATCAGACCCCCATCTTCTCCCACGAGATGGAGACTGTGGTGCTGCACCCCTTCTGGGGCGTGCCGGAATCCATCAAGGTGAAGGAACTGCTGCCGAGTCTCGCCCGCGGTTCGTCACTGTCCCGTCAGGGCCTGCGCCTCCAATACAACGGGCGTGACGTCGACCCGACCCAGATCGACTGGTCGCGCGCCGACATCCGCAACTATCACGTCTATCAGCCGCCGGGCGACAGCAACGTGCTCGGCGTCGTGAAGTTCCTGTTCCCGAACAAGCATCAGGTCTACATGCACGACACGCCGACCAAGGACTTGTTCAACACCTCGACGCGCACCTACAGCCATGGCTGCATGCGCGTTCGCAACCCGGTCAAACTCGCCGAGGTAGTGCTGCGTGAGGACAAGGGTTGGGATGCGGCCAAGGTAGCGGACCTGCTGCGCAGTGGGCCGGAGAACAACAACATCGCGCTCGAGAAAAAGATCCCGGTCCACGTGACCTACTTCACCGCCTGGGTTGACGACGCCGGCCAGCTCCAGAGCCGCCCCGACATGTACAGCCACGAAAAGCGCATCCGCCTAGCGCTCGCCGGCAAGTGGAACCAGATCCCTCGCCACCGCGACCATCTGGCCCCTGTGCCCTACGTGCGGCCGCAGATCGTCCAGAACGAGTACGGCTCCAATTCGATGCAGAACTTCTTCCAGAACCTGTTCGGCGGGTTCTGAGGCGCGCTCGATACCGGCGCAGGCTCTCCGACATAGCCAACGGCCGCACCGCGACGCGGGAGCGGCCGTTGGTGTTTCTGCGATCCACTTCGGGCAGCCGCCTCTCTGAGCGGGAAGCGTCCCGGCTCGCGCGCAAGCGGCATAGGGAAGCAGCCTGTACACCGGCCGCGCCGAACTCCGCGCCCACCCCAATTCCGTCGCTATTGAATGGCTTACTCCCGCTGTGGTGGACGTTGCTCCGCCCCGCAGCCGCAGCGCTGCGGGACGCGAGCAGAGCCCGCCAAAGGCAGGGACACGCGGCGTTAAGGGTTGGGGATTAACCTTACGCTAGCCATTCGCTCCGAAGCCCAAACCGCGGCGATTGCGCCGCAGGCCGGTCGCAGGGACCGGGCCGGATGCCGGGATTTCAGGTTCGGCACCGGTGATTGGGTGAGCATTGTACGGGGACGTCTACGCGATGATGAGCGCTCGAGCTCTCACGTCAGGTGCGGCTGCGTTGATCGCGGTCTGCGCCGGAGTTACCGCGCTCGTTGCGCGCGGCGACGACGAGCGTACGCTGAGCCTCTACAACATCCACAACAAGGAATCCCTTTCGATCGTCTACATGCGCAACGGCAAGCGCGATCCCGAGGCGATGAAGAAGATCAACTGGTTCATGCGCGACTGGCGCACGAACCAGCCGACCACGATGGACCCGGAGCTGATCGACCTGATCTGGGAGGTCCACGCCGAGCTCGGCTCGCGCGAGCCGATCCACCTGATCTCCGGCTATCGGTCCAGCGACACCAACGAATCCCTTCGCAAGAATGGCGGCGGACAGGCGAAGAACAGCCGCCACACCGTCGGCAAGGCCGCGGACGTGCACTTCCCCGACGTGCCGGTGAAGCAGATCCGTTACTCGGGCCTGGTGCGCGAGCGTGGCGGCGTCGGCTATTATCCGACGTCCGGCGTACCTTTCGTCCATCTCGATACCGGCAACGTCCGCCACTGGCCGCGCCTGCCGCGTTACGAGCTGGCTCTTCTCTTCCCCAACGGCAACTCCAAGCACGTTCCCACCGATGGCCGTCCTCTGACGCGCCAGGATTACGTCGTCGCCAAGTCGCGCTATCAGGAACTGGCGCAGCAGGTGGCAGCGTTCTTCGACCTGCGCAACAGCCCGAAGCAGCCGACGACGCTGGTCGCGGATGCCGGCGCGAAATCACAGCCGGGCTGGGGCGCCAGCGTCTCGAAGGATGCCAGTGCGGCCAAGGGTGAACGCATCCCGTCTGCCGTCGTGGCCGCCGCCGCGCCGACTGCTCCGGCCGCGAAGCCGGCCGAGGAAGCCAAGGTCGCCGCGCTCTCGCCCGTCGCCCCGCCGCGCCTCGTCGCGGAACCGCGCCTGCTGTCACAACCGGCACGGCCGCAGCCGCCGCGCGATACCGAAACCGCCAACGTGGCCGCCGCCGCTTCGCCGCAACCGCCCGCTCCGAACGGAGTCTCGCCGGCCGACCGCAGCAGGCTCGCATCTCTGTTCAGCCTCGCTTCGTTCATGCCTGAGCCGACGCTTCTCAAGGCTCCGGCTCGCGTCTCCGACGACGACCGCCGCATGGCGCTCTCGAGCCTGACCGGCGGCAGTGGCCCAGCGCCCGCCGCGCCTCCGGCCGCCTCGCCCGCCAACGAGCCGCGCCTCGCCGCCATCGATCCCGCCGCCCTCGGTGCACCGGGTGCCCCGCAGAGCCTGAGCGACATCGAGCGCGCGGGCTGGTCCACCGGCTGGGCCGCGGCGCCAGAGTTCGACGAGGAGCACCCCGACGAGATGTCGTATCGGCCGTTCCCGGTCGCGCCGCTGTTGACGGCGACGCCCTCGGCCGATGATCCGGTGTTGACCCGCATGGCGCATCCGCGTGTGCGCGAAACCTTGGAGCTGCTCGGCAAGGAAACCGACGAGTTGCCGATGCGCCTGCGCCCCGGCCAGCAGCAGATGGCGCTGCTCATGGCGCAGCAGTTCCGCGGCGCAGCCGTCGATCTCTCCGCGCTCGACGAGGCGACATCCAACGATCCGATCGGCAGCCTCGCCCGCCGCGTGGTCACCACCAGCGACCGTTAGGACGCCATTCGGCTTGGTTCGATGCGCTCCGCGCTTTCGTCCTCGGTTTTGATTGCCCCCGACCTCGAGGTTCAGAAAGCCCGTCCCGCCGGTGGGGGACCGCCGGCGCGCTTGCATCGCCGTCGATCGTGCCGATGGCCGCGCGCGACGAGCCGGTCCACGCAAGAAGCGCCCGTTTTCGCTTTACTTGGAGCGCGCGGCGCGCGGCTTCGCCGGCTTCGCTCCCGCCGTGCCTGATGATCGAGCCGCACCATCACCCGGAGCACCCTCACACGGTACACCTTCACCTGTTGCACGGGCGACCGTCATGGCAAGCCTGCTCCGCGCCTCGACGAGGAGGCGGCCCAGTTCGGCAAAATCGCGTTTGCGCGGGCTCGTTTGGCGCCAGGCCAGGCCGATCGTGCGGAACGGCTCGGGATCGGCGAACGGCATCAGCTTGAGATCGCGACCGCGAGTCTCGATCGGCAGACTGATCTCGGGCAGAAGGGTGATGCCGTAACCGGCCGCCACCATCTCGACGATCGTCGAGAGGCTCGACGCGCCGAAGGTGTTCACCCCGTCGACCTCGCGCAAATTGCAGTAGCTGAGCGCCTGATCGCGCAGACAATGCCCCTCTTCCAGCAGCAGCAGCCGTTCACCCGCAATCAGCTCGCGCGTGGCTCGCACCATACCCGAGAGCTTCCGACCTTCGGGCAGCGCCAGAAGGAAGTGGTCCTCGAACAGCGCCATCGTCTCCAGATCGGGCTGCGTGAGCGGTAGCGCAAGCAGAATGCAATCGAGCTTGCCGGCGGCGAGCTCGTCGCGGAGGTGCGCTGTCTGTGTCTCACGCACTTGCAGCTCGAGGTCGGGAAAGCTTGTGCGTACCAGCGGCAGCAGTGGCGGCAGCAAGTAGGGCGCGATGGAGGGAATGACACCGAGCTTCAGTGCGCCGGCCAGCACGGCATCGGAATGCTTGGCGTATTCGATGAGCGCGCGAACATCGCCGAGGATGCGCTCGGCGCGTTGCGCGATCTCGCGTCCCTTGTCGGTCAGGTACACACCCGACGAGGTGCGCTCGACGAGATCGATCCCGAGGCTCTGCTCCAGCTCCCTGATCTGCATGGAAAGGGCAGGCTGCGTCACCGCGCATTGATCGGCGGCGCGGCCGAAATGCTGGCAGCGCGCCAGCGCATCGAAATACCTGAGCTGCTTCAGCGTGACATGCGCCATCTGATCGTCTCCGCCGCGATTCCAGTGCCCCGCGCGATTGCGTAACCCTTTGGCGACTGGCCCGGCCCGAGCGTTCGAGCCCGGATATTCCTCGTGCAAGGCGCCGCGTCCCGCGGCGGAACCTCGCCTCACCCGATCCCTGGCGCCGTTTGCGATTCGCCCGATGGGACGGGGCGCCATACCGGGCCGGAGGCCGCCTTCAATTGCCGAATTCGCACGGTCGCAGAAAAGTGAACGCTGCTGCCACGCTGGCAAACGTGAGAACTATCAAGAAGCATAAGATCATCTGATCGTTTGCGCGCCAACTAACGATTTGCGCTGATCCCAACCTTTCTCCTTATTTCCGTCAAGACGCAACGCAGCCGAGGCCGCGCGGCGAGGCGCCATGACCCGGCGCCGACGACACACGGATTTCGGGTCCGAAGGCGCCGCGGCGAAGGCCGGCGCAAACGGACACCTTCCCGCTAGCGGCGAAGCTTGGCCAACGGCCGTGCTCCGTCGCGGGCGCTCCCGGCCTGGCGCCGAACTGGACCGGGGCGCCCACACGAACGAAAATGCGCGGCATCCTGGGGGATGCCGCGCCATTCATTTCCAAGGCCCGTGGTCTCGCAAACCGCTGCATGCGGTATCGAGTTCAGGCTATTCCGCAGCGAGCATCTCGTCCGCCATGCTCTCCAGGCGCGGACCGTCCAGCATGCCGAGCGCGTGCATGTAGACCTCGAGGATGCCCTCCTCCTCCTGCCGCTCGGTCTGCGATTTCTTGCGAAGCTGGATGATCTTCTTCATCGCCTGGACGTCGAAGCCCAGCGCCTTGGCTTCGGCGAACTTGTCGCGGAAGTCACCGGACAGCGCCTTCTACTCCTCCTCCAGCCGCTCGATCTGCTCGATGAGCTGGCGAAGCTGGTTCTGGGTCGAAGCCTGCAGCGTGGTCATGAACGAAACTCCCCGCGAATTCCAATTGGATTGCGGCGCCTGCACTCGCGGCGCACGTGGCCGGACGTT
>CALMPK010000317.1 GCA_937873575.1 uncultured Hyphomicrobiaceae bacterium | reverse complement strand
GCGGGGCGGGCGGAGCGACCGGGGCGGGCGGAGCGACAGGAGCAGCCTGCGGCGCGGGAGCCTGCGGGGCGGCCTGCGGAGCGGGCGGGGCCGGCGGCGGCGGCATGGCCGGGCCGTAGCCGTAGGGAGCCGGAGCATAGCCAGGGCCATAGCCGTAGCCCGGGCCGGGGCCGTAACCGTAGCCAGGGCCGTAGCCGGGGCCGTAGCCGTAGCCCGGACCATAGCCGTAGCCGTTGCCGTTGTAGGCGTTGTTGCCGTAGCCGCGGCCGGCGACGTTCGAATTGCCCGAGAAGTTCATGCCGAAGTTGCCCGAGCCCGAGCCGGAACCAGAGCCATCGCCCCAGCCGTTGTTCCAGCCGTTGTTGCCCCAGCCCGGACCGCCCCACCAAGCGCTGGCGGTGGCGAGCGGTGCGGCGGCGAGAAGCGCCGCGACCGCAGCCGTCTTGATCAAGTTCTTCATAGTCGTCTCCCAGTTGTCGGACCCCCCTATAGGTCTCAGTTCATTACGGATCCCGGGAAGGAGGGTCCTAATTCCCCGGAGAACTCGTCGTGTGGCCGGCGCTACCAGAACGGCATGCCGGGGAAGGGCGAATAGCCGCCGTATGGCGTGCCGAAGGGCACGCCCACTCCGTAGGGCGACAGTGTTGTCGGTCCGGCGAGGGCCGGGTCGTAGGCGGCCGGCGGTGATGCGGGTTGGCGCAGCGGTTCCGCCTGGGCTTGACGGGTGGCGGGACGGGCCTCGGGTTGGGCGCGGGGCGCGTTCTCGAGCGTCGGGTCGCCGCCGAGCGGGGGATAGTTGCCGTAGGCCTGGGGCTGTGCGCGGTAGGCCGGCGCCGGGGCCGCCTGGACCGGCGGCGGCGCATAGGACGGCGTGTAGGACTGCGGCTCGACCTGGCTCGACCAGTAGGGGCCCGGCACGCCGCGGTCGGCGGTGGCCGCGGCGTACCCCTGACGGGGCGCCTGCGCGGGCGCCGGCTCGTAGCGCGGTGCCTGGTAGGCCGGCTGCTGCGGCGGAGCCTGATACTGCGGCTGATACTGCTGCGGCGGCTGGTACTGGGGCTGGTACTGGGGCTGGTATTGGGGCTGCTGGTATTGAGGCTGGTAGCCGGCGCCGAGCCCCTGCTGCGGCAGCGAGTTGGTGGTGTACTGGCCGTTGCCCGAGTAGTAGCCCGGGCTCGAACCGTAGCCGCCCTGCTGCTGCCCGTAGCCGTCAGCCCGGCCGCTGGAATAGAAGCCACCCGTCCTGCCCTGATTGCCGTAGCCTGGAGCGTAGGACGGCGCCGCGTTCGACGGCGGCACGTACCATGGATTGGTCGGTGCGCTGGACTGCGCGCGCACGCCATCGGCGCGCATCGCGAGCAATGCCCCTCCAATCAAGATCGCCATGGTAACGAGCCTCGGCATCGGTTTGCGGTTTCTCCCTGGTCAGCGTGCAGCGCCGGTCGGGGCGGCGGGTTGGGTCGAGGGCGGGTTCACGGGCTGGGCGGGGGCCACGCCCGACCACCAGCTCGGTGCGCCGCCGGGCGGAAGCGGCTGGAACATCGGCGGGCGGGCGGGATACCCCGGCGGCGACCAGCCTTGCGGCGGGATGTGCCACTGCTGCTGCGCCGGCGGCTGCCACTGCGGATAGCCCGGGTAGCTCGGTGCCTGCGGTTGCGGCTGTGCCGTTTGAGCGGGTTGCGCTGCCGCAGGCGGCGGCATGGGGGTCGGCCGTGCGGTCGGCTGCTGCTGCGCCGGCGCCTGCCAGTAGGGAGTCGCCGGCTGCTGCGGCGGATAGACGGGCGGCTGAACCTGACCGGGAGCCTGCCCAGGCCGCGGCGGCCAGCCCCAGGAGACGGCCGGCGGCGTCTTCGGCAGCGGCGGCATGCCGGTCGCGGCCGGCGGAGTTGGCGGTGTTCCCGTCGAAGCCGACGGGGCCTGTACGGCGGGCGGCGCCACCGGGGCGGCCTGTTGCTGTGCCGGTGGCATCGGAGCCACGGGCATCGTCGGCGTCATTACCGGCGCCTGCTGCGGCAATGCGGTGCGCGGCATCTGCGCGGGCTCGACAGGCGCGGTCGGCACCGGACGGACCGAGGGCTGCGGCGGCAGCGGTTGTGCCGGTTGGACGGTGGTGGCGGACTGCGCGGCGGGCCCGGACGTCGGCGCCGCGGGAACTGGCGTCGTAGCGGCGGCCGGCTCAGGGGCCGGTGCGGGCGCAGCCTCGGCGGGCTTCGCCTGCGGCGCCTCGACCGCCTTTGCATCAGCTTTGGGTTCGGGCTTGCTTTCCGCCTTGGCTTCCGCCGGGGTGGGCGCTGCCGGCGGCAGAGTGACGTCGCCTCCGAGCGGCGCATAAGGTCCGAGCGGGGCGCCGGTCGAGACGGGACCTCTCGGCCACGGCACCTCGGGCGCAGGCCGTGCGCCGGACGCATTGCCGGAGGTCTCCGCGGCGGGCGGACCCTTGGCATCACCCGGATCGTAGCCGAGCGGGGGATATTCGCTCTTCTCGGCCTGCGCGAACACTTGCCAAGTGTGCCCGTAGGTCGGAGCGGTCACCATGGGCGGCCAGGCCGCGGCGTATGCGGCAGGAACAATGGCGGCGGCCGCCGGTACAGGCTCGAGAGATGCCACGACGACCGGCTCGGCGCGCGTTGCCGTTCCACTCGCCGCGCAAGCGGAATTGCCGGTCATCGAAGCATAGAGCGCGACCGCCGAAACGGCAGAGAGCAGGGCCGATGCAAGCAGCATTTGCCGCGGGTTCAAGCCGGACTGTGCGATGTTTGCGTTCATGGCTGCTGCTCCTGAAGTGGCTTCAGCGGCTGTTGCCGGACGTTGATTTGCGGGCGGGGCCCTTGCGGACCGACGCCGTGCGCTTGGTGGCGCTCTTCGTTCCCGGGTGCGGTTTCAGCGGCTTGCCGCCGAGCACGATGGCCTGTGCCTGACCAACCCAGTTCTCGCGGTCGATGCGGCCCTTGAACGCCAGCACGCCTTCCATCCGCTCGATGTCGGCGCGCTTCCACGCCGCGATCTGGGCGAAGGTGGTGACGCCGAGCGAAGCAAGCTGCGCGGCCACCACCGGCCCGATGCCGTGGATGGTCTCGAGGTCGTCCTTGGCTCCGGCGGCGGGCGCGACGGCGGGCCGAGGCGTGACGGGGGCCGCGGGAGCCACAGGTGCAGCCGGGGCCGCCGGCTGCGGCGCCGGGCTCGCAATCGCCTGCGTTGCGACAGGTGCGGGCGCTTGTGACGCCGAGGGTCCGGCCTCTGCGGATTGACCAGCCGAGATCGCGGCCGCGACGGCCGCCGATGCCGCGATCTTCGCGAGATCAGCATCTGGCTTCGTCGCCACGGCTTCAGGAGCCGTTGCCGCGCCGTTGGTCACGGCCGGAACCTGCGTGTCGGAGGCCGGGGCCGGGCTGGTGATGACGACGGGAGCCGCTGCTGGCGCCGGAGCGGGGGCAGGAGCCGGAACCTGAGTGGGGGCCGGTTCGGCGATGGCTTGCGCGACCCCGTTACCACTCGACGTATCCGCCGAGGCCATGGCCGGAACCGGCGCGCCACCTGTCGGGGCCGGTGCACCGCCGGTCGGGACCGGTGCGCCACCTGCGGGAGGAGACGATCCACCGCCGCCGTTGCCATTACCATTGCCGCCCGAGCGCTTGGTCGTGCCGAGCAGATGAGCGACCGCTTCCATGATGGCCTTGACGAAAGCCGACACGCGCGCGCCGAGGCCGCTCGACGGATAGCCGACGGGACGCGCATCGATGGTCGTGCGCGCCGGTGCCGGGCCACTCTTGCCGAGCAGGTGGCGCAGCGCTTCGACGGCCACACCCGCAAGCGTCGCTGCGGCACCGAGGATCAGGCCGAAGATGCCTTTGCGCGGGCCGGCTTCGTCACCAGCTTGGGCGGCGGCCGCCGCGCGGTCGTCGACGAACAGGCGCTCGACGAAGCCCGGCTTTTCGCTGGGCGCGCAGGCGGCGGTCTGCACCGCGGCGCCGGCGTGGGCATCGTCGTAGGGCTCGTCGTAGGCGTTCGCGGTCGAGAAGGCACCAGCGGCGCGGTTGCAGGCGATCGGGATGACGATCAGCGTCAGCGCGGTCGAGACGACGGCGCCGAACAGCAGCGAGATCGCCATGCCCTGGAAGATCGGGTCGGTGAGGATCGAGGCCGAGCCGGCGATGAGCGCCAGCGAGGTGATGACGATCGGCCGGGTTCTCGTGCGGGCGGCCTCGAGCACGGCGGCGCGGACAGGCATGCCGTCGGCGATCGCGTGCTTCGAGAAGTCGACGAGCAGGATCGAGTTGCGGACGATGATGCCCGCGAGCGCGATCCAGCCGATCATCGAGGTGGCGGTGAACTCGGCGCCGAACAGCCAGTGGCCGGGAATGATGCCGATGAGTGTGAGCGGGATCGGCGCCATGATGATGCCGGGCAGGCGGAAGTTGCCGAACTCCATCACGACGAGCATGTAGATGAGAACGAGCGCGGCGCCGAACGCGAGGCCCATGTCGCGGAACGTCTCGTAGGTGACGGTCCACTCGCCGGTCCACTCGAAGCCGGACTTGAAGTCGTCCTCGGGCGGGCCGACCAGATAGCCGGAGAGCGTGACGCCATCCGGCGTCTTGTAGTCCTTCAGCAGCGCTGCGATCTCGATCATGCCGTAGACGGGCGCGGCGAGACGGCCGGCGACCTCGCCGGTGACGTACTCGATCGGCCGCAGGTCCTTGTGCCAGATGATCGGGTCGGCGGGCTGGCGCACGAAGGTGCCGAGCTCGGCGAGCGGAACGAGGCGGTTGTCGCGCGTCTGGATCGGCAATTCGCCGAGCTGCGCGAACTGGCTGCGGACCTCGAGCGGCGCCTGGATGACGATGAAGCGCGCCTCGAGTTCGCGGCCGACCTTCACCGCGCCGAGCTTCTGTCCGCCCATCACCATGGCGAGCTGCTGCGTGACATCCTCGATGGTGACGTTCTGGTATTCGGCCTTCTGCTGGTTGACGACGAACGACCAGGTGTCGTGCGGCGCCTGCATGTAGTTGTCGACGTCGACGATGCTCTCCGCCTTGCGGAAGATTTCGGTCATGTCCTGCGCCACCTTGCGGCGCGTGGCGTCGTCGGGGCCATAGACCTCGGCCACCATCGTCTGCAGCACGGGCGGTCCGGGCGGCATCTCGACCACCTGGATCAGTGCGCCATGCTTGAGCGCAATCGGCGTCAGCCGTTCACGCGCTTCGACGGCGAGCTGATGGCTCGAGCGCTTGCGCTTCGACTTGTGCAGAAGCTGCACCTGCACGTCGCCTTCCCACGGCTTGTCGCGCAGGTAGTAGTGACGAACGAGGCCGTTGAAGTTGAACGGCGAGGCCGTGCCGGCGTAGGTCTGGATAGCCGTCACCTCCGGCAGCTTCAGCGTCTCCTCGGCGAGCTCCTGGATCAGGTTGGCGGTGACGGGAAGTGCGGTGCCTTCCGGCATGTTCACGACGACGTTGAACTCCGGCTTGTTGTCGAGCGGGAGCATCTTCACGGTGACGTGCGTCGTGTAGAACATGAGGCAGCAGAGCAGGAACGCCACCCAGATCGCGATCCGGAAGATGCGCGCCTTCGATGGGCTGTCGAGCAGAGGCGTCAGCACCTTTCCGTAGAAATGCGAGAGCCGGTGCGAGAACTTGTGCTCGCTCTCCTCGAGCTTGTGCAGCTCCTTGAGGCTCGGGCGGATGCGGATCGCGAGCCACGGCGTGAACATGAACGCGGCGAGCAGCGACAGCAGCATGGCGACCGAACCGAGCACCGGAATCGGCATCATGTACGGGCCCATCATGCCCGAGACGAAGCCCATCGGCAGCAGCGCGGCGATGACGGTGAAGGTGGCGAGAATGGTCGGGTTGCCGACTTCGCGCACCGCGTCGACCGTGGTGTCGGTGTCGATGCCGCCCTTGATGAGCCAGCGCCGGTAGATGTTCTCGACCACCACGGTGGCGTCATCGACGAGAATGCCGATCGAGAAGATCAGCGCGAACAGCGACACGCGATCGATGGTGAAGCCGAGCAGCCAGGCCGAGAAGACGGTGACGAGAATGACGATCGGGATGACGATGAGCACGACGATCGTCGGGCGCAAGCCGAGGAACAGATAGATCAGGAAGCACACCGCCGCGGTGGCGATGAACATCTTGAGCAGCAGTTCGTTGACCTTGTCGTTCGCCGTCTCGCCGTAGTTGCGGGTGATCTCGACGTGCACGTTGTCGGGGATCACGGTGCCCTTCAACGTCTCCATCTTGGCGATGAGGTCGTTGGCGACGGTGACGCCGTTGCTGCCGCCCTTCTTGGCGATGGCGATGGTGACGGCCGGCGCGCCTTTGGTGGTCGCCTTGTCCGTCGAGGCGGCGGGGCCGGAGAAGTACTGCACGAAATTCTGCGCTTCGCCCGGGCCCTCGAGCACCTTGGCGACCTGACGCACGTAGACCGGCGCGCCGTTGTGGACGCCGACGATCAGGTTCTCGATGTCGCGGGCATGCTGGAGGAAGCGGCCCGTGTAGACGCGGAAGTGGCTGCCGGCGCTCTCGACCGTGCCGATGTCGCTGCGGTCGTTCGCGGCGGAGATCATCTTGCCGAGCTGGGCGACGGAGATGCCGTAGCCCTTGAGGCGCTCGGGCATCACCTCGACGCGGATCTCCTCGGGGCGGCCGCCGACGATGAACGACTGCGCGGTGTCGGGCACCGTCTTCAGCCGCTGCAGCACCTCGAGCGAGATGAGGCGGATGGAGGCGTCGTCGAGCTCGCTCGACCAGAGCGTGAAGGTGGCGGTCGGCACGTCGTCGATGCCGCGCGGCTTCACCATCGGCTGCGATACGCCGGGCGGGATCTTGTCGAGGTTGGACGCGAGCTTGTCGTAGAGCTTGACGAGCGACGGCTCCATCTTCTCGCCGACGACGAACTGAACCGTGACGATGCCGCCGCCGCGCTCGGAGGCCGAATAGACGTGCTCGACTCCCGGAATTTCCGAAAGCATGCGCTCGAGCGGATCGGTGGCGAGCGAAGCGACCTGGCCGGACGAGGCGCCGGGGAAGCGGAACATCACGTCCACCATCGGCACCGAGATCTGCGGGTCCTCCTGGCGTGGCGTGATGACGAGGCCGAGCAGGCCGATCAGCAGCAAGGCGACGAGGAACAGCGGTGTCAGCGGCGAATGGATGAACATCCGCGCGGTGATGCCGGCCAGGCCCGGCGATTGCGGTCCGTGAGAGGCGTGTTGATCGCTGGCGTTTGACACGGGCGTCATTCCTAATGTTTGCGGCGGTTCCCGCGCGCTCCTTGCGCGGCCGGCGATGCGTCTCTCAGCGGTTCAAATCAAAGGCTCACGAAATACGGTCGCGGGACGGCTCAAGGCCGTCCCGACTGCATGGCTTGCGGAGGGGGGGCGAGGCTCGGGCCCGGCGCTTGCAGGATGACTTGCTCGCCGCCGTTCAGACCCGAGAGGACGCTGATGCGCCCGTCGTTCAGCGGGGAACCAAGCCGGACCACGCGCAGCGTCGGCTTGCCGTCCTTGAGCACCATCACGGCGGGCAGGCTGCCGCGCCAGACGAGCGCTTCCGCCGGCACGGCGGGCGAGCCGGCGGTGTTGTTGCCGTTGTCGGGGATCATGATCTCGGCGTAGCTGCCGGGGCCGCCGGGGAGGCCGCTCGGCAGGTCGAACTTGACGGTGACGGTGTGGCGCGAAGTGTCGGCCATCGGGAAGATCTGCGACACGCGGGCCTGCACCGGAATGCCCTGACCGACGTCGATGCGGGCGGGCAGGAACTCACCGATGCGCAGGGACGAGACGAGGCCGACGGGGACCTCGGCCTGAATGCGCAGATAAGCGGTGTAGGCGATCTTCATCAGCGGCTGGCCGGGCTGCACGGTGTCGCCCTGCTCGACCATCTTCTTGACGATGACACCGCCGAAGGGGGCGGTGAGGCTGGCGTCGCGGATCTTGGCGTCGAGCTGCTCGATCTGAGCGCGTGATTGCAGGATGGCGCTGCGGGCGTCGTCGACCCCCTTCGCCTGGCCGTAGAGATCGGCGTAGCGGCGCACGTTCGGGTCATTGCCGCCGGAGTACTGTCCGGAGAACGGCTGCATGAACTTGTCCATCATCGATGGCAGGCCCATGCCGGTCGGCTGGCCGGTGCGGGGCGACCAGAGCTCGCGCGAATACTGCACCTGGGCGTTGCGCAGGCCGGCTTCCGCCGCGACCAGCGCCGCTTCGGCCGCGCGCTTCCTCGCCTGCAGCTCGTCGTCATTGATGGAGACGACCACCTGCCCGGTCTCGACGGCGTCGCCCTCGCGACCCGCGACGAGCTTGACCTGTCCGGGGATCTGGGCGGTGAGCGTGACCTCCTTATAGGGGATCACGGTGCCGCCGACCGTGGTCATGTGGGCGGAGCGCTCGATTGTGACCGGCGCCGTCCTGTACTCCGCAGCAGCCGCCTCGCGCCCGCCGCCGAGGACTGCAATCGCCGCCAGCAGGGCAGCCGTGCTCATTGCCGTTCTCATCAAACCCTCGCCATTACTGCAAAGCTCTTCATGAAGGGGCCGGCCATGCGCGGGTCTTTGATCATTGCCGCGTAGTCGCCGACGACGAATTGGAGTTTCGAGGTGGTGTAGGCCATGCCAACGCCCATCATCCCGGGCGGCTGGTCGAGCCAGCTTTCCCAGGTGCTCATGTCGGCGCGCAAATCCCAGTCGAGGGGCTCGCCGGAAAACGGCTTGGCGGAAATGACTTTCCCATCGCGCACGACGATGATGCCGCGCGGCTTTTCCTCACCCTTGAAGCCGTAGCCGATCGTCGCCTCGAAGCCGATTCGGCCGAGTGCGCCGCAAAGCTCCGGCTCGGCGTTCCAAGCCTCGCCGAAGCGCGCGAGCCAATGATCTGAAAACAGGTCTTTCACCTGCATCTTCCTCCCAGCACCGGGTTCTTGACGACCCGTACCCTGCGTCGCGGATGAGTATTCGCGAGTTAAGATGCAATGCGCGTGCCATTCGTTAACGCGCTGTAATATAAGGACGATCAGATAACGTCCATGTTGCGCCTGTTGCAGGCCCGCTAAGTCATGAACGACTTATACAAGTATACAATCTGTTGATTTCTTTCACCTAAGTAAAAAAAAGAGGTGTTGGGGTGTTGCGCAACACGCCGACGATTGCAACAATGTGCGGAAGAAAATCCGCGGCTAATCGTCCGCCAATCAAGAAAGTTAATGATTTCGGGAGGCTGGCTCGTGGAAACGCCCACCAGCGATCAACTGCGTCTGCTATTGGAGGCGGTCGTGTCTTTTATAGATGAAGGCGTGATCGTCGCCAACCTTGACGGTGCAATTCTTTACCATAACCCGGCTGCCGGCGCCCTACTTGGCGCCGCAGGAAACGAGCCGCTGACGTCGCTCCAGAACGTGCTCGGGATCGATTCGTCGCATACGCTCGATGGGGCGCTGGCAAAGGCGGCACGCGGATCGTCCGACGCCCTTGCAAAAGTGGCGGACGGCGCGGATTTCGTGCGATTCCAACGCCGTCTAAGTATTAACGGCGAGACACGCTACCTCGAGTTCCACACCTGCATCTCGTGCCAGTCGCTCGGCTCGATGCGCCTCGTCATCATCCGCGACGTCAGCGAGCGCTACCGCCTGGAGATGCTGATCGACCGTTCACGCGGCGATCTCGTGACAAATGATCGCAAGGTTCTCGCGCTACTCGAGCGGGTGCATCAGGTGGCGCCGTCGAATGCTTCGGTGCTGCTGCAGGGCGAGTCCGGTACCGGCAAGACGCACATTGCGCGGCTGATCCATCGCCTCAGTCGGCGCGGCGACAAGCCGTTCATCGAGGTCAACTGCGCCGCCATCCCGACCAGCCTCATCGAGAGCGAGCTGTTCGGGCACGTGAAGGGGGCCTTCACCGGCGCCACGCGCGACCGCCCCGGTCGGTTCCAGGCGGCGCACGGCGGCACCCTGTTCCTCGACGAGATCGCGGAAGTGCCGATGCACCTCCAGGCGAAGTTGCTGCGTGTGTTGCAGGACAAGGAGTTCGAGCCGGTCGGGTCCGACAAGACCGTGAACGTCGATATCCGCATCATCACGGCGTCGAACCGCAGCCTGCGGGAGATGGTGGACGACGGCGAGTTCCGCGCCGACCTCTATTACCGGCTTGCCGTGTTCACCTTGTTCGTGCCGCCGATCCGCGAGCGTCCAGGCGATATTCCGCTGCTCCTGAAGCACTTCTGCGAGAACCTCGAGGCACGCGGCTATCCCAAGGGCGTGTCGTGCAGCAAGGAAGCGCTCAACATCCTGATGAACTATCATTGGCCGGGGAACGTGCGCGAGCTGGAGAACGCCGTCGAGCACGCGCTGATCTGCGCCGTCGACGGCATGGTGATGCCGGACAGCCTGCCCGAGCAGATCCGCACCAGCGTACTGGCCAAGAGTGGCTGGCCGACCGGGGCGACGCCGCGCCACGACGCGGTGTTCGCGCCCGAAATCGACGAGGAGGATCAGGAACGCCGCGAGATCCGCGATGCGCTCGCCCGCGCCAAGGGCAACCGCTCGCTGGCGGCCAAGCTGCTCGGGGTCGATCGCACCACGCTCTGGCGGCGCATGCAGCGGCTGCATCTGCTCTCGCCGAGCCCGAACTGACCGGCCCGAACCGACCGGTTGGAGACCCGCCCGGCCGGGCGCGGAGCGCCGAGAGGGTGCTCGGTCTCCAATCGGGGCTGGAAAACACCGCAGTTTGCAAGTATAAGCCCCGCGATCCCACCCTGCGAACCCGATGGGGCGCCTTTTCCGGCGTTACCGGGTTGTGCACGGGCGAGCCGAGAATAACGCGCGAAGTCGATGCCACGGGGCCTCCCGGCGGCTCCGGCTAGGCGCGCATTTCCATTTGAGGAGTACGCACTATGGCCGTTCCGAGAAAGAAAGTGTCGTCGATGAAGCGTGGCCAGCGCCGCGCTCATGACGCACTCAGCGCGCCTGTCTACGTCGAAGACAAGGAGTCGGGCGAGCGTCGCCGTCCGCACCACATCGACCTCAAGTCCGGCAAGTACCGCGGCCGCCAGATCCTGCCGCCGAAGGCCGAGGTCTGAGCCTTTCCCGCCTGAAGCGAGGAAGTTGGAGGGGCGAGGTGGCGATGGCTACCGGTCCGTTTCCGGCTGCGCCACGGCGGAGCATCGGTGCAGATGGCGCTGGTCCGACCCTAGTAATTGCAATGACTTCGGCGTAAGCCTGAGCCATTGTTTAACGCGCTCGAAACGCACGGCCGCCCAGCCAGGGGCAGGGTGGCGTGCAGCATTCAGGCTACGAGGGAACAGCCATGTCGCTCAGGTCACTGCCACTCATGCTCATCGCCTTCATCCTGTACAACGTCGTTGTGCTGATGGGCGGCGGCTCCGCCGATAACGTCTACGGTCTGCGGCAGGAGATCTTCTCGCTGCCGTCGGTGCGCGGCGCCACGCACTGGTCGTTCAGTTGGGGCGACCTGCTGATCCTCGTGTCTCTGTTCCTGCTGTTCATCGAGCTGGTGAAGGCGACCTACACGTCGACGGCGTCGCTGCTCGACCACGGCCTGTCGATGCTCGTGTTCATCGCCTGCCTCATCGAGTTCCTGCTGGTCGATCAGGCGTTCACCTCTGTGTTCTTCACGATCATGATCATCACGCTCATCGACGTGATCGCCGGCTACACCATCGGCATCCGAGTGGCGCGCCGCGACATCGGCTTCGGCTCTGGCGACATGTGAGCGGGCTGGCTCTTGATCGGCGTTACGATACGGCGGCCCTCGGGCCGCCGTTGTCGTATGTGGTGGGTGCTCGATCGCTTAATCCTGTGTTCGCCCGAACCCTTCAGCCGTTGTTAGTTTTTTGACACTAGTTTTCTTCAACTGACGTGGAATTCAGTTGATTGCGGGGGACGGCAATGCCATTCCGCCCGCTGAGCTTTGGGTCTCGAGCGTGTCGCAGAATTCGGGAACAGCTAACGGCCGTACGGTTTCCAGGCCCGCGGAACACCCCGAGCCGCCCGTC
>CALMPK010000316.1 GCA_937873575.1 uncultured Hyphomicrobiaceae bacterium | reverse complement strand
CCCCGGCTGCGTCTCGTTGCCCTTTCTCGGCTCCCCCCGCCGATCGCCACGGTCGCGACATCTCGTACACGGACGACAGCCCCATCCGACTCCTTCAGGGGCGTCTCCCGCAGGTCCTCCAGGCCCTCTTCGTCGGCCCGCATCCAGCCCACGCCCCGGATGACGAGTTGCTCCGCCCCGCGGTCCTGGTACCAGCCTCCGGCATTGCGATTGTTGTTCTCGATCGCGTCGCGCACATCTTCGACGCTGAGCCCGTAGGCCAGCAAGCGCGACGGGTCGAGATTGACCTGATACTGCTTCACTTCGCCGCCGAAGGAGAGCACGTCGACGACGCCGTCCACCGGCGTGAGGAGCAGCTTGATCACCCAGTCATTCAAGCTGCGAAGCTGCGTGACATCGTAGGTGCCTGGCGTCTCCGGATAGAGGACATACTGAAAAACGACGCCCAGCCCGGACGTATTGGGCCCGATCTCCGGTGTGCCGGCCTGCGGTGGAATGTTCTCCTTCGCCTCCTGCAACTTCTCGAACACAAGCTGGCGCGCGAAATAGATGTCCGTGCCTTCGTCGAACACGACCGTTACCAAGGACAGGCCGGTCTTGGAGATTGAACGCACGTCTTCGACGTCCGGCAGCGAGAGCATGGCGGCTTCGACCGGATAGGTGATGAGCTGTTCAACCTCCTCAGCGGCCAAGCCGGGCGCTTCGGTGTTGACGGTGACCTGGACATTCGTGACGTCCGGGAACGCGTCGAGATTGAGTCGAGGCAGCATGAAAAGCGCCGCCACCATGAGCGCGATCAGCGCCATGACGACGAACATGCGATTGACGATGGCGAGTCGGACGGAGGAGTCGAGCATGGCGCGCCTCAGTGTGCGTGCGGATCGAAGCCGCCCTTGGCGGCTTCGGCGGCGATGAAGAACGCACCCTTGACGGCGATCCGCGTCCCTTCAGGGATTCCCGAGATCGCGGTCTGATCCTCTACGGCATAGAGGACTTCGACTTCCGTTGCCTTGAACAGACCGGGGGACTGCTCCACCTGCACGGCCCAGTCGCCGTCGGCACTCCGCAGCACCGCTTCTGTCGGCACCGCCAAGACAGGTTCCGGAGCGCCGAACAAATGGACATCGACGAACGTGCCGGGCTTGAACCGACCCTGCTCATCGAGCGCTTCGAGCCGGACGCCGATGGTGCGTGTGGACTCGTCCAGCTTGGGATCGATCTGGGCGACAGTGGCGTCGAACCCTTCTTCGCCAATGAAGAAACGCGCCGTCTTGCCCTGGATCTGGGCAGCATCCTCCGCACTGACCCGCGCATTGATCCAGACCGTTTTGCCGTCCGCGATTTCCATGACCGTCTTGCCTGGTTCGACCACTTCGCCGACCCGAAAGTCCTCCGCGACGATCACGCCGTTCTGCATGGCAATCAGATCGAACTCGCCAGCACTCGATCCTGCCGTGCCCTTGCTAGCCAGCGCATCGATCTGCTCCCCGGTGAGGCCGTAGGTCTCCAGACGGGTGCGCGCTTCCTGCAACCCGATACGGGCCTCCTGGTAGCGGCGCTCGGAAATGACGTCGCGCCCGATCTGCTCGACCCGCGCAAACTCTTGCGCCGCAAGAATGAATGCGCTTTGCGCTTCGGCCATCTGAACGCTGAACAGGCGCAGCAGAGGGGCGCCTTTGGTGACGCGCTGGCCCAACTCAACGTGCCGGGCCACCACGGTGCCGCTGATGCGTGGGCTGATGATGCTGGACGTGTAGTTGTTGAGGCGTACCTCTCCCGGCGCTCGAAAGATTTTTGGCAGCGGTTTCAGCGCGATCGGCTCGACCACGATGCCGGCTTCCTGCATTTGTTCCGGCGTCAGCGGCTTCGCCTCCGCTTCCTCGCCCTCGGCGTGCTCGCCCTCTTCCTCCTCTCCTGCATGTTCGTCGGGGGTTTGAAGTTCTTGCGAAATCGCCTCGGGCGTATGTCCCTCTTCCGCATTCGCTCCGGCCAGCAGCCAGGCAAAGAGGAGAGCCGCCGCACCGCCCAGGGGCAGGACGAAGCGTCGTCTGAAGATCTGGCGCATCAATTGCCTCCTGCAAGGGTTAGGGCTTGGCCTGTGGCCGCAAGCCACTCCGCATAGGCCTGCCAGGCGCCGAGCCGGACCTCGACGCCCTGCCGGTCTGCGTCGAGCGTCTCGCGCAGCTGGACAATGAAATCAGTCAGCGACAGTTCGCCGGCACTGCGCAGCTTTTCGAGCGCAGCGATACGTTGGTCGTTCGAGCCGGCACGGCTTTGCCACGCCGCCCATGATTGGACGCTGAGGCCATAAGTGTCGTAAGCCGTTCGCGCGCGGACGAAGGCATTACGGATCGCCAGCTCGCGCTCTCTTGCTGCGACGATGATTCCACGGTTCTTGGCCTCTACCTCGCGCGATCCGTCGTTGATGACCGGAATCGGGATCGACAGGCCCAACCGATAGAGCGACTGGCGTTCGTCCTCACCGACACCGAGGCTGATCGTCGGGTCGGGCACCCGGTCGGCGCGTGCGATGTCGTATTCACCTTCGGCCGCCGCGACTTGCGATTGAGCGGCTTCGACGGCCGGTGACGACTCGGCGAAACGCTCAATCGCGCCCTCGCCCAATTTGGGGATCCGCGGCGGGGCGGCCGCCAACCTGGGCAAATCCGCGACGCGGCAGCCACAGAGCGACAGCAGCGCGGTCTCTGCGGCCGCACGCTGTGCCCTGGCGGCAAGCAGATCCGCTTCGGCCTGAGAACGGAGAATGTTACCCAGCGCATCGTCGGCCGAGCCGACATCGCCTGCCCCATAGCTTCGGCTCAGCGCATCGGCGAGACGCAGGACAGCCTTGTTCTGGCGTTCGGCGTTCGCCTCGAGGGCGATTGCCGCCTCGCGGGTCGCCAGGAGCGCCAGCGTGCGCGCAGCGAGTTCGTTGCGCGCCGAACGCCCGCCGGCGGCAGCCGCCGCGGCCCTGGCGGCGCCGGTCCGCTCGCGCGCCTCCCGTTTGCCGCCGAGTTCCAGCGTATAGGCGAGGCCGACATCATAGGCGGACGGCGTCCCGGCCGCGCCACGTTTATCTTCGAGGCCAAGCTCGAGAGACGGGTTGTAAAGTGGTGCAGGCAGGGCACGCGCTTCTGCCTCCGCCTGATCGACACGCGCCAGGGCCGCTTGCGCCTCGGGATAGTCCGCCAGCACGCGCCCGATAAAGGCACAAAGGCCGTTCGGCTTGGGATCTGCGATCGCCGGCACGCTCAGCATCGCAGCAATCACGGCTGCGGCGAGCGCAGCGCGGTACAAAATTGGCATCGGACATGCTCACGCGAAAGAATGACAAGGGTCCGGCGCGAGGCCGGACGATCACGCTGTGAGCGATGCTTAGATCAGGAGTCGAATGCCCGAGAGATCCCG
>CALMPK010000315.1 GCA_937873575.1 uncultured Hyphomicrobiaceae bacterium | reverse complement strand
TCTGGATCTCGATGCCGATCGAGCAGGAATTGATATCGGTCTCGCCCGCCCAGTGCGACAGGCCCGCGTGCCACGCGCGGAGCGATTCCGCCACCATCTGCGTGACCTCGCCATCCGCACCGACGACGTAGTGGCAGGAGACCTTGCTTTCCGGTCGTGCGAGCCAGTCGATGGCCTTCTCCGCCGAGCTCATGCCCGTGTAGTGAAGGAGGAGCAAATCGGCACGCCGGCCACCGACACGCGGCTCGCAATTCGGCGAGGCATGTAGCCTCGAGACGTGCGCGCTATCGGCCGCCTGGATCACGCGGTGTTGCCCGCAATACTGCGCCGGGCCGCTCGCGCCGCGACGATCGCGTCGTAGGCGGTATTGATGGCGGCGAGCTTACGATCCGCGACGACCTGGAACTCGCGCGGCACTCCGTGCGCCGCCAGCCGGTCGGAATGATTGTCCATGGCGAGGCGGCGGTAGCGGACCTTGAGATCGGCGTCCGAAATATCGCGCGGGACGCCGAGCACCGTGTAGGGGTCGTCGGGATCGACGACGAACATGTGCCGTATGTCGAGATAGTCGGCGTCGCTCAGGTTCAGGATATGGGCGACGCGCACGAGAAAGCGCTCCTCGGCCTCGTGCAGCACGCCATCGGCCGAGGCGACGTGGAACAGGCATTCGAACACGTCGCGGCGGATCTCGGGCTCATTCTCCAGCATGCGGGCGATCTGCTCGGCGTAGGCCTCGTAACCGGCGACATCCTTCTTCGCCAGATCGAACACGCTCCGCACCGCATCGCGCTGGTCGGCCGGCACCTCGAACCAGCGCTCGAACGCCGCAGCCTCGACCGAAACCGCGACACCGTCGGCCTTCGCCATCTTGGCGGCGAGTGCAACGAGCGCGATCGTGAACGCTGTGCGCTGGTGGGCGGGCGTGGAGCAGCCGCCACCGACGCCGAGCGCCGCCGCAAGGCCGGCGAACGTGGCGCCGACCCCACCGCTGCCGCGCAGTCCGGCGAAGCGCGTCTTGATCCGATTCCAGAGCATGGCCCGAGACTAGGGTTTGATCGCGCGAGATGGAAGCGCCCTCAGTTGCGCGCCTTAGCGCGACGCCGCCCAACGGCTCTCGGCCGAACGCGTACCGGCTTCGCACCGTCGCGCATCCCCTGCTGCCTCGACCGGATATGGCCTGTGGGTATGCTCAAGTCGCGGCGCACCAGAAAACTCCGATCTTCATCGCCATGCGATCAAGGATGGCGCAACCACATTATCCGCTATAATCGCAATATTTTTGCGTCGATACACGGCGCCGGACACGCTCGTACCGGCGATGTTCTCGCAACGTAGAAAAAAGTGAGAGTTGTTTCTCCAACATTGCATTGACGGACATGTGCCAGGGGCGCACACTTCTACCAAAGTACGGGAGTTCTGCGCGAGGCGAACGCGCGGAAAGCGACCGGAAGGCGCCAGAGAGCGTCGCGTTGGCATGAGCCCAAGAAAGAATGTCAAAGGGAGACGTCGAGGAGGAGGCGCACATGAGGAGTCTGCTCATAGCGATCGGCTTGGCGGCCGCATTCTCTATCTGGTCAGCGACGGCGAAGGCCGATGCCACCCCGGGGACAGCCGGGGCAATGGCGAACTGCGAGCTTTGCGAATTCTTGAATTGACGGCGTGACGATCGGGCGCTGGTCGCGTCCGAGTTCCACTGAGGGCGTTGGCCCTGGGCTTCGGATGAGTCTCAGCCAAATTCGGCCGGTTCTCTTCCGAAGCCCGGTTCCAAGCCGCCGGGGTCGGCCGGCGGCAACGCTCTGGTGCAAGGCCCGCTGGTGTAACACCCCCTGGTGCATGGCCCGCCGGCCAACACGACCGGCCGGTGGATAGCTTCGCTCGCTGCCGGCCGTATCCGCGGTTGCTTGGCGCGACCGCAGGAAGGTCGGCACCGGAAGGTCGGAACCGGCAGGAAGATTCGGCACTGCCGGAAGATCGGCGAAGGTCGGCCACGAAGGTCGGCCTGGAGTACCAAGGTTTTCGGGCGGATAGCCGATTGGGCGAAACGCCTCCGATGACCTCCGGTAGAATCGCGCGCTGCCCCCCCCGATGTCACTTGGCCCGTGGCGCGCGTTCGAGATCGCCGAGAACGGCGACGCCATCGGCGCCAGCGCCCACCGCCCATTCCTTCGCCATCGTCATACGGGCCTCACGCACCAGAGCCGCGCGGGGACCAGTGCCGGTCGCAACGTGCGACTTCGCCGAGCCCCAAGTCTCGCGGAGGCGATCCGACACCTCGTTCGCCAATCGCTCCAGCCGCTCGCGCAAGCCGCTATCGAGACGATCGAAGGCGTCTTTGCGGACAACGAGCATCGCGCGCGGGCGCCATGCGAGCGCGATTGCCGACCGCCCGTCGGCTGGCGCCGCCTCTGCGGGCCTCATTCTCCGGAAAACGGCCGGCGGCTGGCCGGCTGCATCGGGCAGGGCTGCGGCGCCCCGCACCGGTTCGGCACCGATCAGTTCGGCGAACCGCGTGCTCGCGGCATCGACGGCTTGAACTCGCCGGAGCGGCGCCAACTCGCCGCTCGCATCTCCGGCAGCACCATGGAGCGCCACCGGCCGCGTTTCCATCAGCGACACGAGCACGAGCCCATCTTCCGCCAGGCGCGCGCCGAGCAGCGGTGCGACCGCGGACTCGAGCCTCGCCGAGAGCCGATTCGCGATGGCGAGGAACGGCACGTCGAACGCACCGAAAAGGCCGCTCTGGCGCAAGAACGCCGAAGCCGGCAACACCGCCGCCGCGATCTGTCCCGCAAGCAGCTCCTGCTTGGCGACGCTCGCGAATTGATCGCTGCCTTCGCCGCGGGCCGCCGATCTCCGCTCGATGAGGCGCAGCCATTCCGCGCCTGGATGCGGGGCGAGCGCCTCGGTCTTCTCGCGCAGCGCAGACCTCAGCTCACGCTCGTCGGAGGGGAGTGCGACCGTAAGCTCGATCACGGATACCTCTGCGGACTGAGACACGGCAGTGCCCGCCGCGAGCCCGTGAGCGACAAGCAGAGTCGCCGTGCAGAGACACGCGAGAAGAGCGCGCCGCGGCTGGCGCCATCGAAGCCGATCCCGCATGGCCTGCCCCCAATGATTGACGATCCTCCCCTATCCCGATAGCTCATGCGCGATACCTCGACCAGCATCTGATCGGAGCGCGGCCCGACCGGGGCCGCGTTCACCTTGCATGAGCGCCTTGACGATGAACAGCGACAGCAGCGGCGGCTGGCAATTCTGGATCGATCGCGGCGGCACGTTCACCGACGTCGTCGCACGCGCGCCGGATGGAACGATCTTCGCACGCAAGGTGCTTTCGGAGAACCCGGGCGCCTACGCCGACGCCGCGCTCGAAGGCATCCGCCGCATTCTCTCCATCGACTCCAGCACGCCGATACCCGCTTCGCGTATCGCGTCGATCAAGATGGGAACGACGGTCGCCACCAACGCGCTGCTCGAACGGCGCGGCGAGCCGACCGTGCTCGTCATCACGAAGGGGCTCGAGGATCAGCTCGAGATCGGATACCAGGCGCGGCCGGACATCTTCGCCCGCAACATCGTCAAGCCGTCGATGCTCTATACCGAGGTGGTGGCCGCCGACGAGCGCGTGCGCGCGGACGGCACGGTGGAGCGCACGCTTGACGTCGCCGCTCTCGCCCGCGACCTCGCCGCCGCGCATGAACGCGGCGCGCGCGCCGTGGCGATCGTACTCATGCACGCCTATGCGTTTCCCGAACACGAGAAGCAGGCCGAGCGGATAGCCCGCGATCTCGGCTTCGCTCAGGTCTCTGTAAGCCATCAGGTCTCGCCGCTCATCAAGCTCGTCGGCCGTGGCGACACGACCGTCGCCGACGCCTACCTCACACCGATCCTGAAGCGTTATGTCGCGCGCATCGCCGCAGAGATCGGCACGGACGGAGGCGGGCTCGGATCGGACGGCGGGAGTAGCGGCCCGCGGCTAATGTTCATGGCATCCTCCGGCGGGCTCACCTCCGCCGATCTCTTCGAAGGCCGTGACGCCATTCTCTCCGGTCCCGCCGGCGGCATCGTCGCCATGGCCGAGACCGCGCGGCGCGCAGGGTTCGGCAAAGTCATCGGCTTCGACATGGGCGGCACCTCGACCGACGTGTCCCACTTCGCCGGCGATTACGAGCGCTCGTTCGAAACCGAGGTGGCGGGCGTGCGATTGCGCGTGCCGATGCTGCGCATCCATACGGTCGCCGCCGGTGGCGGATCGATCGTCACCTTCGACGGCACGCGCCTCAAGGTCGGCCCGGAAAGCGCGGGCTCGAACCCAGGTCCGATGTGCTACCGCCGCGGCGGACCGTTGACCGTGACCGACGCCAACCTCGTGCTCGGCAAGATCTCGCCCGAGCATTTTCCGAAAGTGTTCGGCCCGGCGCAGGATGCGCCACTCGACCGCGACGCGGCCGTTGCCGCATTCGAGACGCTGGCGCGCGATATGGCCGGCGGCCGCACTGCGGCGGACGTCGCAGATGGCGTCGTCCGCATCGCCGTCGAAAGCATGGCGAATGCCATCAAGCGCATCTCGGTCGCGCGCGGCTATGACGTGACGCGCTATGCGCTCAACTGCTTCGGCTCAGCGGGGGGGCAGCACGCCTGCCTCATCGCCGACGCGCTCGGTATCGAGACGGTGTTGATCCATCCTCTCTCCGGACTGCTCTCGGCCTACGGCATGGGGCTGGCGCCGTTGCGGGCGAGCCGGCAACAGACGATCGAGCGCCGGCTCGGCGACGATGGCCTCGCCGCCATCGAGGACCTTGCCTGGCAGCTCGGCTCTGAGGTGACGGAAGTTCTTCTCGACCAGGGCGTCGCACACGACGACATCGCCATCACCACGCGGCTGCACCTGCGCTACGACGGCAGCGATGTCGCTCTCCCCGTCGAGCTGGCGGAAGCGGGCTTCATGCGGCGCGACTTCGAAGAAGCGCATCAGCGGCAATTCGGCTTCATCTCTCCCGAGAAGAATATCGCCATCGCGGCGATCGAGGTCGAGGCGCTCGGCGGTGGGGCCGAGATGGACGACCACCGCACGACGCAACCCACGCAATCCGGTGGAAGCGCCTGCGCCTCCGAGCCGCAACGGACGCGGTTCCACTCATCCGGCAACTGGCACGACGCCGTGGTCTGGCGGCGCGAGGATCTGACGAGCGGACGCCACGTCGAGGGCCCGGCGATCGTCATCGAGCCGCATCAGACGGTGGTGGTGGAGCCGGGGTGGCGGCTCGAACTCACCCGGCGAGACGATCTCGTGATGACACGCCGCGAGCCGCGCCAGCGCGAAGAGCTCGGCACCGCGGCCGACCCGATCCTGCTCGAGGTGTTCAACAACATCTACATGTCGATCGCCGAGCAGATGGGCGAAGCGCTGCGTAACACCGCGCAATCCGTGAACATCAAGGAGCGGCTCGACTTCTCGTGCGCGGTTTTCGACAGGCAAGGCCAGCTCGTCGCCAACGCGCCGCACATGCCCGTGCACCTCGGCTCCATGGACCGTTCCGTCGAGACCATCGTGCGCGAGCGTGCCGGCACGATGCGGCCGGGCGACGTCTACATGCTCAACGCGCCCTACAATGGCGGAACACATCTGCCCGACATCACCGTCGTCACGCCCGTATTCGACGAGGCTGGCCAACGCGTCCTCTTCTATGTCGCCTCACGCGGCCATCACGAGGACATCGGTGGGCTGACGCCTGGATCGATGACGCCGCGTGCGACCAGCATCGAGGAGGAAGGCGTCTACATCGACAACGCGCTGCTCGTCAGCGGCGGGCGTTTCCTGGAGGCGGAGACACGCACCCTGCTCGGGTCGGCGAAGTATCCCGCGCGCAGGCCCGACAAGAACATCGCCGACCTCAAGGCGCAGGTCGCAGCCAATGCCAAGGGCACGGCGGAGTTGCGCAAGATGGTTGAGCACTTCGGGCTTGCCGTCGTCGAAGCCTACATGCGCCACGTGCAGGACAACGCCGAGGAGAGCGTTCGCCGCCTGATCGCGCGCCTCGACGAGGGCCATTTCCGCCTCGAGACTGATAGCTCCACCGCCGTCGAGGTCCGCATCACCACCGACCGGACGGCGCGCACCGCGCGGGTGGACTTCACCGGCACGAGCCCCATGCAGGCCGACAACTTCAACGCGCCGGAACCCGTTACGCGCGCAGCCGTGCTCTATGTCTTCCGCGTGATGGTCGACGAGCCGATACCGATGAACGCGGGCTGCCTGAAGCCGATCGAGATCGTCATACCCGAGGGCTCGATGTTGAAGCCCGTCTATCCGGCCGCCGTCGTCGCCGGCAACGTCGAGACCAGCCAGGTTGTGACCAACGCACTGTTCGCGGCGTTGAAGGGGCTCGGAACGGCCCAGGGCACCATGAACAACCTGACGTTCGGCAACGAGCGGGTGCAGTACTACGAAACGATCTGTTCCGGCGCGCCTGCGGGCCACGACAGCGCGGGACGTGGCTTCGACGGTGCCGCGGGCGTTCATGTGCACATGACCAACACGCGGCTGACCGATCCCGAAATACTCGAGCTTCGATACCCCGTACTGCTCGAGGAATTCTCCATCCGCCGCGGCTCGGGTGGCAAAGGCCGCTTCACCAGCGGCGACGGCACGCGGCGCGTGATCCGCTTCCTCGAGCCGATGCATGCAGCGATCCTGTCCGGTTTCCGCGTGGTCGCGCCGCCCGGTCTCGACGGTGGCGCGCCGGGCGAGAAGGGCCGCAACGGCGTGCGTCGCAACGATGGCACCACCGAATGGCTCGGCGGCTGCGCGGAAACCGAGGTCGCCGCGGGCGAGGCCATCGTCATCGAGACACCGACGGGCGGCGGCATCGGCCACCCCGAACAGGCGTGAGTTTCCCAATGGACTATGCCCGGCCTGCCATGTGCGGACGGCCCGGCGTTGAAGAGGTTGCGGGCAGATGCTCGACCATACGGTTCTGACGGTCTTTTTCGTCGCCTCCATCACCGCCATCGCGACGGGCATCGGCGCTCTGCCGTTCCTCTTCGTGCGCCACGTCGGCCCCGCATGGATGAGCGTCGCCAACGCGGCCGCCGCCGGATTGATGCTCGCGGCCTGCTACGGGCTGATCGCGGAGGGCATCGCACTCGATCCCGTGCGGTTGCTCACGGGAATACTGCTCGGGCTCGGCGGCATCCTGATCGGGGAACGGCTCGTCAACTCTCGCGACCACGTCGAGATTGCGAGCCTCAACGGCCTCGACGCGCGCAAGGCCGTCCTCATCGTCGGCGTGATGACTGTCCATTCGTTTGCCGAAGGCGTCGGTGTCGGCGTCTCGTTTGGCGGATCTGGGGAACTCGCGAGTTTCATCTCGACGGCCATCGCCGTGCACAACATTCCCGAGGGACTCGCCATCAGCCTCGTTCTCGTACCTCGCGGCACGCCGATCTGGCAGGCGGCGCTGTGGAGCATCTTCTCGAGCCTGCCACAGCCCCTCATGGCCGTGCCCGCCTACCTTTTCGTCGAAGGGTTTGCGCCGTTCCTGCCGGTGGGGCTCGGCCTTGCCGCTGGCGCCATGTTCTGGATGGTGTTCGCCGAGATCGTTCCGGAAGCGAACCGTGACGCCTCTCCGTCGAGCGTCGCGATCACCGTGACGCTGTCGTTCACGGCCATGCTGGCGTTCCAGTACCTGCTGCTCAAGGGTTGAGCCGCCAGACCTCGAAATTCAATGCCGCGGCGAACGTCACCCACGCGAGATAGGGCACGAATAGCCATGCCGCGACGGTGCTCGCCCGGCGCACGACCACGATGAAGGCGAGGATTGCCAGCCAGAGGAGGCCAATGTCGATCAATGCCGCGGTGATGTCATGCCGGCCGAACATCAGATACGACCAGAGCGCGTTCAATACGAGCTGCACGAGCCAGACCGATACGGCGAGCCCCGTGCCAGCGGCGCGCCATGCGAACCACCCGGCGAGCGCGATCATCACGTAGAGGATCGTCCAGGCGATCGGAAAGACCGACCCCGGTGGTGCCCACGCGGGCTTGGCGAGCGCCGCGTACCACCCACCCGGCTCGAACGTCGCGCCGACCTGCGCGGCGATGGCGACGAACGCGGCAAAGACCGCGAGCGAGAGGTATTTTGAGGTCAAACCTGACCCTCTAGCCCTGGCCCCGGCAGCGGTGCCGCCGCCGCCAGCGAGACCGGCTCGTCCGGCACCCCCGGCGCGCCGACCGCCATGTCCTTGAGCGCACCGAGAACCGACCGCACCTCTCCGTAAACCCAGAAATGACCGGCCTTCTCGATGCGATGAACGCGCGAGTCCACGATGAGGTTGCCGAGTTCGAGCGCCCCGGCCACCGGAACGATGAGATCGTCGAGCCCCTGCCAGATCTGCGTCGGAGCGGCGATCGAATCGAAGTCCAGTCCCCAGGGCGCCGCGTAGATCTCGAGATCCGCAATGCCGCCGCCGATGCCAGCCCGTGTCGCCTCGAGCGTCATCTCCACGATCGATCGCTCGACCTCTGGCAGAGCGACGACGCGGCGGTCGGCCTCCGGCAAGAGATGGGCGAAGGTATGAGCGAAGAAGCGAGGTGCCGCGCGGAATGATCGCATCGCGATCTCTGCATTGATCCGCAGTAGCCACGAATGGTGCGGCAGGTCCAGGAAGAATGCGCGATGGCCAAATGACAGGTGCACGTCCGCTGAAGACCGAGCGGCACCATTCTTCCCGCCGTTCGTAGAATGCGAGTTGCCACGGTGCTGAATGTCGGCGAGCGGCCCGAGCGGACTGATCAACGCGAGGGCCATCACCCGATGCGGGAGACGCGCGGCCATGGAGGCCGCATAGGGGCCGCCGCCCGAAACGCCGAGCACCGCGAAGCGGTCCAGCCCAAGCTCATTCGCCAATTCGACGAACGCTTCGGTGCGCGTGCCGAGGCTTGCGCCGTAGGCGAGCGGAGAATGGCCATAGCCCGGCCGGTCGACCGCGACGATGCGCAGGCCGAGCGAACGCGCCACGCCATCGGTCACGTCGAACATCAGCCGGCAAGCCGGTGCGCCATGGAATGCAAGAACGGGAATACCCGAAGGGTCACCGAACTCGGCCACGCAGAAGCGACGACCCGAGGGCAGGCGCACCAAACGCGAGTGACCGTCCTCCGGCCCAACGAGTCTCTCCATTGCGTGCGTACCCCCATGTCGCGCGAACCCGTCACGCGACGAATCCCGATGCAGAAGGCCAACAATAACCGCCGCCGTAACGACAGACGACCTCGTTGGGCGCAGCCCTCGTCCGCGCAAAAGCGAGAGGCAACGTGCCGCAGACTATAGGCCCATACGGCTCACAGCCGCTTTTCGAAGATGACCTTGCCGTCTCCCGCACGATAAAAATCCGTGAGCAGTGCCGCCTCGCGGAAGCCCTGCGCCAGATAGAACGCGCGTGTCGCGGCGTACTTTTCCGACGATGACGTGTCGGCGTAGAGCAAACGCCCGCCCAGGCCCTGCACAGCGGCCTCGACGCGCCGCATGACAAGATCGCCGATGCCCCGGCCGCGCCACTCGGGTTGAACCGCGATCCAATAGAGATCATGGGACAAGTCCGAGCCCGCGATCGGACCATAGCAGGCATAGCCCGCCAGCGCTCCCCTCATCTCGGCTAAGACGAACTCGTATCCCGAGGCTGCGCCCTTGAGCACACGCTCGCGCACCAGCTCGGCGGCGATCTCGACTTCGTCGGCGGTGAAGAACCCCGTCGCGGCAACCAGATCGCGCACGCGCCCCTCGTCATCGGCAGCAACGTCCGTCCGCCAGGTGATCTCGCCCTCCTGCACCTTGCCGCGGCGTCCACCGTTGTCGCGCCGCCGCGAGTGGCCAGGACGTTTGGGCATGGCGGCAAGCGGATGCGGATCGGCGGCCCCCTGGACCAGACCTTCGAAGAAGCTGCGGACGTTTCCGCCGAGTGTGCGGACGCGATATCCGCCCTCCTGCACGATCAGCGTCGGGTAGCCCTCCGAGCCGATCATGCGGCCGAGTTCTGCGAAATCGGAGGCACGGTTCGACCATGTGCCGGTCGGATCGCCCTTCGCCGTGTCGAAGCCGGCGGAGACGACGAGGAATGCAGGATCGTATTGGCGGACGATGCGCAGTGCATCCGCGAGGGCGGCGCGGTGCTGCTCGGGCGTGACGACCTCGGGCAACGGAATATTGACGTTATAGCCAACGCCCGCTCCAGCGCCGATCTCGTCCTTGAAGCCCGAGAAGTAGGGGTAGGCGAAGCTCGGATCGCCATGGATGGACACGGTCAGGACGTCGGCGCGCTGATAGAAGATGTCCTGCTGCCCGTTGCCGTGATGATAGTCGATGTCGAGGATGGCGACGCGGCCATAGCGGCTCAGCATCTGCGCGGCGATGGCACCATTGCAGAAGTAGCAGAAGCCGCCGAACACGCGCCGCTCGGCGTGATGCCCCGGCGGCCGCACCAAGGCATAGGCGAGCTTGCGGCCTTCCAGCACGCGCGTCGCAGCGGTCAGCGTGCAATCGACGGCGGCGCGGGCCGCCAGATAGGCGCTCTCGTTGAGCGGCGTGAACGTGTCGATGCAGTAATAGCCGGCAAGGATCGTCTGGTCCTTCGGCGGCCGGTTCGGATTGCGCAGCGGAAACACGTAAGGATAGATCGACTTCTTCGAACCGGCGAGGTGGGAGGCGCGGCGGATGTACTCCACCAGCTTGGTATCGTGCACGTCGAAGATGAAGCGATCGGGAAACCGGCGCGGAGGAATGCGTTCGAACATGCCCGAGCCTTCGAGCTCGGCCATGATCGCCGAGACGCGGATCGGCGCCTCGACGTAACCGCGATCATGGACGTGGTGCATGGCATGGCCATCGTGCGTCACCAGCACACACGGCGCGGTTGTCGGCGCGGGGTGCACGCGCACGGGGGGCTTCCGGCGCTTCACATAGCGCGGTTCCCGCAGCCGGATCGGGTCATCGACGACGGACGAAACGACCATCTCGACGTATTCGGGCGTGCAGATCGTCTCGTAGGCGCGTTCGAGGATTGCCCGCATCACCGCCCGCACTTCGTCACGCGCCGGCATCTCGGCGGCCCCGAGCGGGTCGAGGACGAGATACGGCGGATTGGTGGTTCCGGGCGTCACCGGCGTTTCGTAGCGCGTGTTGACGATGGGACGAGCGCCATACCGCTCATAGAAGGCGAGCCGGCGCGCATTCTGCTGGCGCACCACTGGGTCCGGCGACAGCGCGGGATCGTCCGGCAGACATTCGAAGTAGAGGCCGTGCGCCCCGAGCGCGATCGCCGCCTCGCGCATGCGCTCGTAGAGCGCGGCGCCAATCCCGCCGCCCGTGGCGCCAATGCTGGCGGACAGGATCTCGAGATAGCAGAAGCCGACATCGGGCGCGTGAAGTAGCAGGCCGACGCCCGACACCTTGCCGTTCACGCCTTCGGCGACGAACAGTCGCCCGACGAAACGGTACTTGATGGGATTGACGAGGATGTCCGGCAGGCGGTCGATCTCGTCCTGGCCCATGCCCGGGAACTGCGTCCGCATGATCTTCTGCGCCGCCGAAACCGCCGCGCGATTGAGCGGGCTGGTGGTGTCCTGGACTTTTCGGATCAGAAACATGAGGGCCTCAGGAAGGGGACGGTGCTGGCAATTTGCGATTGCGGCGCAAGGAGGCTTCGACTATCCGCGCGATAACGTCGTCGAAGGAAAGCCCCGCCTCGGCCGCCGCTGCCATGAAGCCGGCATCACTCGACAGACACGGATTGGCGTTCACCTCGAGGATGTAGCAGCGACCGCGCTCATCGACACGGAAATCGACGCGCGCGTAGCCCGCGAGGCCGAGCGTATGCCACGCCGCGCGCGTCAGCCGGTCCAGCTCCGCGACGAGCTCCGGCTCGTCCTGCGCACGCACGAACCGTCGCGGCGTGTTGTGGTAGCCGTGGCTCTCCGGGTCCCACTTGGCGGCATAATCGACGATGCGCGGGCGCCCCTCGCCGTAGCCGACGAACACGATCTCGGCCGCCGGCAACACGCGCGGCCCGCCCGTCTCGTCGGTGAAGACCGAGATGTTGAACTCGCGCCCCTCGACATAGCGCTCGGCGAACCAATCGCCGCCGAACCGCGCGGCGCGGCGCACAATCTCGCTCGCAACCTCCGTACCGGCGACGACGGAGGCGTCGTCGATGCCGAAGGACGCATCCTCGGTCAGCGATTTGACGATATAGCGCGCCGAAGCATCCGCCGGGCCGGTAGTACCGACCGTCTCGGGCACCGGAAGGCCCGCTGCCGCCAGCAGCGTCTTTGCCAGGACCTTGTCGGTGGTGATCGCGAGCGCGGCGGCACTGGCTCCGGTGAAGGCGACACCGAGGTGCTCCATCACCGCCGGCGGCAGGTGCTGCAGCCGTCCGTTCCCGTCCAGCCCCTCGACCAGATTGAAAACGAGAATGTCGGGGTTTGCCAAACGCGCGAGCGGTGAAAGATCGAGGGAAAGCGCGAGGGCTTCCGTCCCGTATCCGAGATGTTCAAGCGCTTCTGCCACCTCGGCCGCCTGAAGCAGCGTATCCTGCTCGTCGGGGCGCGAGGAATCGAGCACGCCATGAACGATGACCACGTTACACTTGGCACCTGGAGATCCGGCCGTGGATGGCGCGCGGATCATCGTGCGGCGGTCTTCGCTTTCGGCGTTCCACCGGTGGCTCGCTTCGGCTTCTGTTTCGGGGCAGATGCCTCATTCCCCTTGCCCGACACGACCGAAGCCGCGTTCAGTCCGTTGCGCCGCGCCGCATTGCCGACGATCTGTTCGATAAGCGCTTCGTAGCCGAGCCCATGCAAATCGGAGAGGATCGGCAGGTCGGAGTGTGTCGGATGTAGGCCGGCAATCGGATTGACCTCGAGGAAAACCGGCTCGCCACTGGCGTCGGAGCGAAGGTCGTGACGGGCCGCATCGCGGCAACCGAGCGCGCGATGGGCAGCGAGAGCGCGTTCACCGGCGCGGCGCGCCTCGGCATCTTCACCACGGTGATACGTGACGAGTTGCTCGCACTCTTCCTTGTTGCGCAGCGAGTAGACGCCGGCATCTGCGTCCGCGAGCAGCACGATCTCCATCACGCCGACGACGCGGGCGTCGTCACCCGTGCCGAGCACACCGACGGTGAACTCGCGGCCGGGCAAGTAGCTTTCGACGAGCGCGGGCTGGGCATATCGCGTGAGAATGTGCTCGGCGGCGGCGCGCAGGGCCGCTTCGTCGTCCACCATCGACGCCTTCTCGCAGCCTTTGCCCGTGCCTTCGGCGAGCGGCTTGACGAACGCCGGATAATGCGACCAGCGCGACAGATCCTGCCCGGCTCGCTCAAAGACGAGGAATGGCGCCGTCGGAATGCCGGCGTCACGCACGATGCGCTTCGCCACCGCTTTGTCGAGAGTGACCGCCATCGTCAGCGGATCGGAGAACGCGTACGCTTGGCCGAACAGCTCGCACAGCGCCGGCACCTGCGCCTCGCGCGAGCGGCCCTTCAGGCCTTCGGCGATCGAGAACACGAGGTCGAACCGCTCGCCGGCGACGAGGCGCCGGGCAAGCTCGCGCCCATGCCCGACACGCTCGACGCGATGACCGAGGCGGACGAGCGTCGACTCGATCGCCTCGATGGTCTCGACCGAGTCGAACTCCGCGACGTCCTCGATGGTGTGACCCATGGCGAGGTAGTCGTCGCGGAGATCGAACACGAAACCGATGTGGAGGGGCGACACGTGCGTCAGGCCTTCACCTTCGCGGCCTTCACCGGCCGGTTGGCGCCGACCTTACCGTTCGGGTCCTTGTAACGGTAGGTCTTGCCCTCGAAGTTGCGCAGCACGACGTCCTCGCCGTCGCGGCCGACGAGATAGTCGGGCACGACAGGGATCTTGCCGCCACCGCCCGGCGCGTCGATCACGTAGTGGGGAACCGCGTAGCCGGTGGTGTGACCGCGCAGGCCCTCGATGATCTCCAGCCCCTTCTCGACCGGCGTGCGGAAGTGCGACGACCCGGTGATCGGATCGCACTGGTAGAGATAGTACGGCTTCACGCGGCGCATCAGCAGGCCGTGGTAGAGCGACTTCATCGTCTCCACCTCGTCGTTGATGCCCTTGAGCAGCACCGTCTGGCTGCCGAGCGGGATGCCGGCGTCGGCGAGGCGCGCGGTCGATTCCGTCACCTCCTTCGACAGCTCGCTCGGATGCGTGAAGTGGATGCTCATCCAAAGCGGATGCATCTTCTTGAGGATACGCGTCAGGCTTTTCGTAACGCGCATCGGCAGCACCACCGGCACCTTGGTGCCGATGCGCAGGAACTCGACGTGCTTGATGGCGCGCAGTCGCGTCAGCAGGTACTCGAGCGGCTCGTCCGCCAGTGTCAGCGGATCGCCGCCCGACAGCAGCACGTCACGGATCTCGGTGTGCGCCTCAATGTACTGGAGCGCCTTCTCCCACTGGCTCTTGGAGAACGAGTACTCGCCGCCGACCGCGCCAACCATGCGCGAGCGCGTGCAATAGCGGCAGTAGGTGGAGCAGGTGCCGGTAACGAGGAACAGCACGCGGTCGGGGTAACGGTGCACGAGGCCGGGAACCGCGGAATCGTGATCCTCGCCAAGCGGATCGTCCGCCTCGCCAGGGGTCTGGAGATATTCGGTACCGACCGGAATGTGCGTCCGGCGCAGCGGATCGTCCGCGTCGTGGCGGCTCATCAGGCTGGCGTAATAGGGCGTGATGCCGACCGGCAGCGAGCCCTTGGGGCCCTTCCCCCCCTCGCCCCCGTCACCGGCAAGAACGAACAGCCGCCGGGGCCGGGCGAGGGTGCGGATGCGCTGGGGGACCTCCCCCCGCCAGTCGTCCCACTCGGCCGCCGTCGCGTCCGGGTAGTACCTGCGGGCGAACGCGCGCGTCTGCGCCCCGATGGGGAAACGCGGTACGGCGGCGCGCGGAAGCTCGATGATGGGCCGCCCGCTGGCGACCTCATTCGGAGTCTCGATAGCAATGTTGAGGGGGAGTGTGGTGTGTGTCGCCTCGCAGCGACTGGGAGGCTCGGAAGGCTCCTGAGGCAGCAGCTTCATCTGCCAGTTCTCCAAGTTTCGGTTGGCCGTCGCGCGACTAGCCGCCGTTCTGAGCGCGAACCGAAACGGCCGTGATATTCGTGCGTCGATTTTGTTTTGCAAGTGGCAAACACGCCTTTGCCCAATCAAATTTCCAGCACGCCAGGACTTTGCCCACAGCCAATCCGCGGTTGCCTGGAAGTGCATCGCAGCATCGCGCCCTGGGACCGCGGCGCGTGACCGGCATGTGCTCATCGCCGTCGCCCGTCGCTGCCCGTCCCACTGGTCGCCCCGCTGGTCGCCCCGCTGGTCGCCCCATTCAGCCGCCGGATCGCGACGGCCAGGGTGAGCCCCGGGATGGCGCGGGCCGCCAGGGTTTATGGAACCTCAAGCTTTCCCGCCTAATCTCGCGGCGCGCGTTGGTCCTTTTTCAATGGCCCCGGTTTCAATGGACCGAGGCGCGTGACGCCCGGCCTGCCGGGCGGGTCGGCGCCGGGTGCGTCTGCTCCGCCGCCGAGCCGCTGAAACGGCCGACGCCGATAGACCCAACTGTGAAAAGAGTGAGTTGAATGTCCATCGCAGCCCTGGAGAGCCGCCTCGACGTCGGCCGCCGCTTCGCTCGCTCGCACGCCTTCGTACTCGGCGTCTTCACCGCCACGCTATTCCTCTCCGCGTTCCTGCTGTTCTCTGTTCAGCCGGTCTTCGCGAAGATGGTGCTGCCGAAGCTCGGCGGCTCGCCCTCGGTCTGGGCCGTATCGCTCTGCTTCTTCCAGGCCGCGCTTCTCGCCGGTTACAGCTATGCCTACGCCCTCAACCGCTTCGCCGGACCTTCACTAGCGTTGCCGGCGCATCTTGCGGTGCTCGTGATCGCGGCACTGGCGCTACCCTTCGGGTTGCCGGCCGGTACGTCTCCGGAGGCGGGAGAGACGTATGTCTGGTTGATTGGCGTTCTTGCAGCCGGCGTCGGCCTGCCCTTCTTCGCCGTTTCCGCCAACGCGCCGCTGCTGCAGGCTTGGTACGCGAAGACGGGGCACCCGCACGCGCGCGATCCATATTTCCTCTACGGCGCGTCGAACCTCGGCTCGCTGCTGGCGCTTCTCGCCTATCCGGTCGCGTTCGAACCGATGCTCGGCCTCGGCACGCAGGCTTCGGCATGGACGGGCGGCTTCGTGCTGCTCGCCGCGATGATCGCTGGGTCCGGGTTGCTGATGCTGCGCGAATCGCGCATCGCGACGGCGGCCGAGCCATCTCGTCCGTCGACGATCGGCTCGAGCGCCGCCACTGCTCGAGGCGTCACCTGGCGCGACCGCACCGCCTGGGTGCTCTATGCGTTCGTTCCCTCCGGCCTGCTGGTCGCTTTCACGACGTTCATCACCACCGACATCGCCTCCGCGCCGTTCCTGTGGGTGACGCCGCTCGCCGCCTTCCTGCTGACGTTCGTGCTCGTGTTCCGCGACGAGCCGCGCGTACCGGTCAAGTGGCTGCTCGCCGCGCAGCCCGCACTCGTCGCCGCCGCGCTGCTTGCCATGACCGCGCTTGCGCTCAACGGCTGGTTGCTGCTGGCGCTCGTGCACGCGCCTCTGTTCATGGTCACGATGCTCGTCTGCCACAAGCAGCTCTACGATGCCCGGCCCGACACCGCTCACCTCACTCAGTTCTATCTCTGGATGTCGCTCGGCGGCGTGCTCGGCGGGGTTTTCGCCGCCATCGTCGCCCCGCAGGCGTTCAACGGCATCCACGAATACATGCTGCTGCTGGTCCTCGGCCTGCTGGCGCGCCCGGGCGTCGCCGATGCCCTGCGCGATAGCGAGATGCGCGGCCGGGCCGTCCGGTTCACCGCTGGCGCGGCGCTGGCCATCGGCCTCCTGGCGCTGGTGATGGCGGCCATCCCCGGTGCCTGGACGGCCGGCGTGGTCATCGTGGTGCTCCTGCTTCTCGCCGCTCTCATCGTAGCGGACCGCAACCGTCCCCTGCTGTTGCTCGCCCGAGCTTCGGCGACGGTGCTTGCCATCAGCCTGCTGCCGTCGAGCTTCAACAGCGGCTACTCCGAGCGCAGCTTCTTCGGCGTGAGCCGGGTTTCCGCGTCGGCCGATGGCTCGCTGCGCCTGCTGATGCACGGCACGACGGTCCACGGCGCGGAACGGCTGAGCGATCTCGCCGTCCCCACAGCGGTGCCGCGTCCACTCACCTACTACTATCCCGGCAGCCCGATGCAGAGGGGCGTCGAGGCGGCCCGCGTTTCCACCGGCAAGTTGGGCGGCGGCCTCGTCGTCGGCGGCGTCGGGCTTGGCGCTGGCTCACTCGCCTGTGCCGCGAAACCGGGTGAAAGCTGGCGCTTCTACGAGATCGATCCGGTGGTGGTGGGCATCGCCCGCGACCCGCGCCACTTCACGTTCCTGTCCCGCTGCCTGCCGAACGCGGAGATCGTACTCGGCGACGCGCGCCTGACGGTCGCGGCCGAGCCGGACGCGAAGTTCGACTACCTCTTGATCGATGCCTTCTCGTCGGACGCGGTGCCGGTGCACATGCTGACGCGCGAGGCGATCACATCGTTCCTCGACAAGGTGGCGCCCCAGGGGCTTCTCGCCCTGCACATCACCAACCGCTACATGGATCTGGTCGGCGTCGCGACCGCGACGGCGCTCTCCGTTCAAGGCACGCACGTCGCAATCGTTTCCGGCGTGCCCGAAACGAACAGTCTCGAAACCTCGCGCAACAAGGTCATGTTCGTCGCGCGCAGCGAAGCGGCACTCGCGCCGGTACTCGGCATGGAGCATTCGCAGAGGGTCACGGCGAGCGACGTGACACCATGGACCGACGACTATTCCAACATCATCGCCGCCATCCTGCGTGGCCGCATGCGTTAGAGCATCATCCGGCCGACGGCCTCGCATCGGGCGATGAGCGGTCGGACAAAGATGCTCTAGAATCCTAGAACGAGAGCATCATCCGATCAGGGAAACCGTTCTCGGTTCTGTCTGATCGGATCGCGATTCGGAGCGCTATTGCGCATTGATGGAAGCGCGATGCGCGTTCACCTCCGCCGATCGCGCCCTGGATGAAATCCGGCGCCGTGCCGTTCAAGCTGCGCGGCGCAGCGAAGCGATGAAGAAGCCATCGGTTCCGTGGCGCGCGGGCGTCAGCAGCAGGCCGCCCGAGCCGCCGTCCGCCGACACCGGCGGATCGCCGCCGATCTGGCGGCGCCAGACCTCCGCGAACGGTTCGACCGACAGCTCGGGGTGCTTCGCCAGCACGGCCGCGACGCGATCACCGTTCTCCTCCGGCAGCAGCGAACATGTAACGTAGACGATGCGGCCACCGGGTTTCACCAGCCGCGCGCCCTGCTCCAGCACCGCATCCTGCTGCCGCTGGCGCTCGGCGAGGGCGTCCGGACGCAGGCGCCATTTGGAATCGGGACGACGCCGCCAGGTTCCCGAGCCCGTGCACGGCGCGTCGATCAGCACCACGTCGAAACGCGCACCGAGCGCCTCCAGCGCCACCGCATCACCGCCGTCGAGCACCTGCACGTTGCGGGCGCCTGCGCGCTTCAGCCGCTCGAATATCGGACGGAGCTGCCTGCGATCCGCGTCGTAGGCGTAGATCTGGCCGGTGTTCTGCATCGCTGCCGCCATGGCCAGCGTCTTGCCGCCGGCCCCGGCGCAGAGATCGAGCACCTGCATGCGCGGCCCAGCGCCGGCGATCGCGGCGGCGATCTGGCTGCCTTCGTCCTGCACCTCGTACCAGCCCTTGCCGTGCGCCGTCTCGCCCTCGACGTGGGGCGCGCGGGCAGCCCCGGCGGGTGGCGCAATTCGCACCCCGAGCGGGGACAAGGCCATAGGTTCCGCGGCATACCGGGCGAGCGCCTTCAGGACCTTCTCGCGATCGGCCTTGAGCGTGTTGACGCGCACGTCGACAGGCGCGCGCCGCGCCAGAGCCTCGCCTTCCTCGACCAGCCGTTCGCCGAATGCGCGCAAGAGGGGGGGGGGGACCCCCGCGGGAATATCGGCGGCGATCCCGGGGCCCGTTCCCGCCGGCACGCCTGCGGCGAGACGCGACTTCTCGTCGTCGGTGAGTGGTTCGGGCGCGTGCTCCGAACCGTCCGCGACCGCCGCCACCGCGTCGGCCGTCATGTCATAGGCGCGCATGGCCGCTGCGAGAGCGAGCGCGCGCGGCGTTGCAATCCCCATCTGCGCGGCGAGCGACGAGCGCCGGCGCAGCGCGTCGTAGACGAGGCTACCGATGGCAGAGCGATCTCCCGACCCGGCAAAGCGGTGGCTGCGTCCCCAATCCGATAGGGCATCGGATGCAGGCCGGTGCTGCGTCTCGATCGCCGCGAGCACCTCGATGGCCGCCGCGATCCTGCCTCCGACTCTCATTCTCAATCCTCTTGGACGTGCAATCTCACCGGGCTACCCGGCCAAAATCTCGATCGCGGTAACGGCGACAAACCCGGCGAGCGCCACCAGCGAAGCTCTGAGAGCCAACCCGTTCAACGGTCCGCGAGGAGCGACGCGTCCGGGGCCTCTGCGACCACGAACATCCCGGCGAACGCCGGCGCATATCCGCCCCCGCCGCGCCACTGAAGGGCGGCCACCGCCGCAGCGAAGAAGACGACGGTCACCGCCAGATGCCGGCGCCACAGCGCCTGCCCCAGCACCATCCGCTCGTCGTCACCCGCGGCTTCCGCGGAGCGCTGAAGGGAATAGGCACGCAGCAGCGTGCCGAACTGCAGCGCGAGCGGAACGAGCAGCGCCAGCTCCGCGCTCGTCATGCGCCGCCGGCCAGCAGGATGCGCACGGCGAGATAGCCCCACATCGCCGCCAGGACAACGGCGCCCGCAACGTAGGTGCGAAACCGGTTCAGGACGTTGTTGTTGGTCGTGTGGATGATGGCATGAATGAGCCGCAGCACCACGAACACCCAGGCCAGCGCCACCATGACGTGATCGGCCTGGCGCGTCAGGATGGCGATGATGGCCAGCACGTAGAACAGCACCGGCAGCTCGAGCTGATTGCGAAAGGCGTTCGAAACCTTGGTCACCGCCTCCGGCCACGCCTGCTGGCCGAGAGCGATGTCTCCGACCCGAACCTCGCGCCGCTGAACCGCCCGCAGCCGCATGTAGCCCATGCGGAACAGCAGCACGATCGTCAGCCCCATGTGGGCGAAGACGGCGGCGAGCAGCGCGACGGTTTGCATCAAAGACCACCCGGATAGTTGGGGCTCTCGCGCGTGATGGTGACGCCGTGGGCGTGGCTCTCGCGCATGGCCGCGGGCGAGATGCGCACGAACTGCGCCTTCGCCTGCAATTCGGGAATGGTCGGCGCGCCACAGTAGCCCATGCCCGCGCGCAGGCCGCCGACGAGCTGGTGCAGCACCGCGTCCGCCGGCCCCTTGTACGGCACCTGTCCCTCGACGCCCTCCGGCACCAGCTTCAGCGTATCGCGCACCTCGGCCTGGAAATAGCGGTCGGCCGAGCCGCGCGCCATGGCGCCGACGGAGCCCATGCCGCGATAGGCCTTGAACGAACGCCCCTGATACAGAAACACCTCGCCGGGGCTTTCGTCCGTGCCGGCCAGCAACGAGCCGATCATGGCGACGGACGCGCCGGCGGCGATGGCCTTGGCGACGTCGCCCGAGAACTTGATGCCGCCGTCGGCGATGACCGGCACGTCGGCCTTATGCGCGGCTTCGGCCGCATCCATGATGGCGGTGAGCTGCGGCACGCCGACGCCGGCGACGATGCGCGTGGTGCAGATCGAGCCCGGGCCGATGCCGACCTTGACGCCGTCGGCGCCGGCATCGACGAGGGCTTTCGCACCGCCGGCGGTGGCGACGTTGCCGCCGATCACCTGCACCTCGTTGGACAGGCGCTTGACCGCCGTCACCTGGCTCAGCACGCCCTGCGAATGGCCGTGCGCGGTGTCGACCACGATGACGTCGACCCCGGCCTCGACCAGCGCCTCGGCGCGGCGCAGCCCGTCGGGGCCGACGCCGGTCGCCGCGGCGACCCGCAGGCGCCCCAGCGCGTCCTTGCAGGCGTTGGGGAAGGCCTGCGCCTTCTCCATGTCCTTCACCGTCACCAGGCCGATGCAGCGATAGGCCTCGTCCACCACCAGCAGCTTCTCGATGCGGTACTGGTGCAGCAGGCGCTTGGCCTCCTCGCGGCTGACGCCTTCCTTGACCGTGACCAGGCGGTCCTTGGTCATGAGCTCGGCGATCTTCTGCCGCTCGTCCTCGGCGAAGCGCACGTCGCGGTTGGTCAGGATGCCGGCCAGCCGGCCGCTGACGCGCTCGACCACGGGAATGCCGGAGATGCGGTAGTGCGCCATCAGCGACAGCGCCTCGGCCAGGGTCTGGTCGGGGTGGATGGTGAGGGGATTCACCACCATGCCGCTCTCGAACTTCTTGACCTTGCGCACCTCGTTGGCCTGGGCGGCGATCTCGAGGTTCTTGTGCACCACGCCGATGCCGCCGGCCTGGGCCATGGCGATGGCCAGGTTGCCCTCGGTCACGGTGTCCATGGCGGCGGAAACCAGCGGGATGTTGAGGCGGATCTCGCGGGTGAAGCGGGTCGCGGTTTCGGCCTCGGCCGGCAGCACGGCGGAGTGCGCCGGCTCCAGGAGCACGTCGTCGAAGGTCAGGGCTTCACGGATCTGCATGCCAACCACCTGAGCTAGAGGCCTGTGCGGTGTTGGCGGTTCCGTGTACAGCAAGGGGGTGACCCTGCCAAGCGCCGAGCCATGCCATGGGCGCAGGGGTGGGGCGGCGGCACAGGACCTACAGGTCCCGGGCCCGGCAAAAGCCTGGCCACGGCAGGGCTAAGCCGGGGTGTCCTTCGCGCCACGGAAGCCCAGCGCGATCAGGTAGAGTTCGCTCGAATCGGCGCGGCTGGCGGCCGGCTTCACATGCCGGACCTCCTTGAACTGCCGCTTCAGGGTATCCAGCAGCTGCTTCTGCGTGCCGCCCTGCAGCACCTTGCAGAGGAAGGTGCCGCCCGGCGCCAGCACCTCGGCGGCGAAGAGCGCGGCGGCCTCGGCCAGCGCGATGGTGCGCAGCGAATCGGTGCTGGCGTGGCCG
>CALMPK010000314.1 GCA_937873575.1 uncultured Hyphomicrobiaceae bacterium | reverse complement strand
TCGGGCAGCTTCGGCACGATCGCCTCCGGTGCCTTGCTTGCCTTGTCGCGCTTCCTCACCATCACCCAGCGTACATACTCGATGACGGTCTCGCCCTTCTGGTTGCGCCCCGTCGAGCGCACGAACACGTTGCCGGTGTCGCCGCTGGAGTTCTCCTTGAGGCCGATGACCTCGGAGGTGGTCGAAATGGTGTCGCCGGGAAACACGGGTTTGAGGAACCGGCCATCGGCGTAGCCAAGGTTGGCGACCGCGTTGAGCGATATGTCGGGAACCGTCTTGCCGAAGACGACGTGAAAGGCGAGCAGGTCGTCGGCGGGCGCCTCTGCATAACCGATCGCCCTGGCGAAGGCGTCCGACGACTGCACGGCAAAGCGGGGACCATAAAGCCCGGTATAGAGCGCCACGTCGCCGCGCGTGACGGTGCGCGGCGTGGCGTGCTTGAGGATCTGACCGAACTTGAAGTCCTCGAAGTAATTGCCGGGGTTGGTCTTGGTCGCCTGCATGTCAGTTCCGTTCTGCTGTTCGATCGCGGCGCCCTGCCGCCGCGGCTTGTCGGCTCGCGCCGGGTCGGCGCGCTATGCGTTTCAGCCCGCGCTCAGAGCCTGAATGGCGTCAAAGATCGCCACGGTGCGCTGGGCCATGACGAGATGCAGGCGCTCCACCATGCGGCCTTCGACGGTAATGACACCCTGCTTCACGTTCTCGGGCTTCTCGAACTCGGCGATGATCTTGCGCGACCAGGCCACTTCGGTTTCGGAGGGCGAGAACGTCTCGTTGGCGATGGCGACCTGACCCGGGTGGATGAGCGTCTTGCCGTCCATGCCGAGCGTGCGGCCGTGCTCGGCCTCGGCGCGGAAACCGGTTTCGTCGCGGAAGTCGTTGTAGACGCCGTCGAGAACGTCGAGGCCATAGGCGCGCGCCGCGACGATGCTCATCGACAGCCAAGGAACGACGGCGAAGCGGTCCTTGTAGGCGCGCGCGTGGCTTTCCTTCAGCAGGTCGTTGGTGCCCATCACGAGGCACGTCAGGCGGTGTTCGCGCTCGATGCCCGCCATCGCGATCTCACGCACGTTGAGGATCGCCATCGGCGTCTCGATCATCGCCCAGAGCTTCGTCTTCTCGGGAGCACCGGCACCGAACAGCACCTTGGCCGCTGAGATGATGTCGCCAGGGCGGCCGACCTTCGGCACGAGGATCGCGTCGGGACCCGCCGCAGCGGCGGCGAACAGGTCGTCCGCACCCCAAGGCGTCTCGAGGCCGTTGACGCGAATGATGAGCTCGCGCTTGCCGTAGCCGCCGCTCTTCACCGCCGCGCAAACCTTGTTGCGGGCGTCGATCTTGGCGTCGGGCGCAACCGCATCCTCGAGGTCGAGGATGAGGGCGTCGGCCTGGATGTTCTTCGCCTTTTCGAGCGCGCGCTCGTTCGAGCCGGGCATGTAGAGAACGCTGCGGCGCGGGCGGACGGTCATGTTCGGCACCTCTTGTCGGCGATTGGGCAGGCTGGGTGGGGTTGTTTTTGCGCTGCAACACTATTCAGGGACACGGGAATTACAAGCCCACAAAGGTTGGTTATTCTCCCACCCGGCCGGCCCATGTTCCGGTGCAGCCGCGCCCCTCGCCCATCGAAGTCGCATCGCTCCCGCAATTCCGCCAACGAGCCCATGGCCCGCATCCTCGCCATCTCATCCTACGTCGTCCATGGCCACGTCGGCCTTGCCGCCATCGTCCCGACGTTGCACGCCATGGGACACGAGGTTCTGGCCGTGCCGACGGTCATCCTCTCGGCTCACGCCGGCTATCCCGATATCGGCGGCATCTGGTTCGAGCGCGGGGAGATCCGCAGGCTCGCCGAGGGGCTCAGGGTGAATGGCTGGCTGCGCTCGGTCGATGCCATCATGACGGGGTATATGTCCTCGGTAGAGTTGGTCGACGATGCCCGCAGGATCGTACTCATGGCGCGCGAGCAGTGCGCCGACGCGCTCTACGTCTGTGACCCGGTGATCGGCGACGATCCGCGCGGACTCTACGTTTTGGACGAGGTAGCGTTGGCCGTTCGCGACAGAATGGTGCCGCTCGCCGATGTCCTGACGCCGAACCGGTTCGAGCTCGAATGGCTGTCCGGCCGCCCGGTTCGCTCGGGTGCGGATGCCGAAGCGGCCGGGTCGGCTATGGGGGCGGCGCTGCTCGTCGCGACCTCGGTCCCGGCAGGTCCAAAGCACATCGCCAACGTGTTCAGCAGCGAAAACTCCGCTGGCCAAGCCGTCGTGCGGCGCGAGGCCGACGTTCCGCCGGGCGCGGGCTTTCTTTTCGCCGCCCTGCTGTGCGGCCATTTGGTGAAGGTTGTGGTTCCCGCCGCCGGGGTGGCACGCGCAACCGCCGGTGTACGGTTGGTGATCGAAGCAGGCTCACGTCGTCGGGAACTGCGGCTCATCGATAACCTCGCCAGAGCCGTATCGGCCAAGGGAGAGGCGATCCAACCGCTCGGCGGAGCTGGGATTTGACGCATAGGATAATCCGCCGACACCGACGCCGCCTCGGCGGCGGCACTCCAGCCGAGAATTTAATTTTGCAACGCAACACGCAGGGCTGGACAACGCGGCGATGGCCATTAAATCCTCACGCCGGTAAAGCAGCAAAAGAAGGGACGCCCGAATGTCGCAATTCCCCGAGCATCTGACCGACCGTTACCGCCGCTTCAAGATCCGTCACTTCGCGCCGAACTACGAGCAGTACGCCGAGCTCGCCGAATTCGGTCAGAACCCCGACGTGATGATCATCTCCTGCTGCGATAGCCGCGTCGACCCCGAGGCGATCTTCTCAGGCATGCCCGGCGAGATGTTCGTGATGCGGAACGTGGCGAACCTGGTGCCGCCGTTCGAGACGGGTGGCCGGTTTCATGGCGTGTCAGCGGCGTTGGAGTTCGCGGCGCTCAATCTCCGCGTGAAGCACATCGTCGTCATGGGCCACGCCGGCTGCGGCGGCATCAAAGCAGCGCTCGAGCATTCGGCGGCCAAGCAGACCGAAGACCAGTTCATCACCAAGTGGATGTCGATGCTGTCGGATGCGCGCCTCAACGTGCTGGCGAAGCACCAGGGTGCTTCCGCGAAGGAGCGCCAGCGCGCGTTGGAGCTCGAGGGCATCAAGACCTCGCTGGCCAACCTGCGCACGTTCCCATGCGTGCAGGCGCTGGAGGCCAAAGGCCGCCTCGCCCTCCACGGCGTCTATTTCGACATCGCCACGGGTTCGCTGATGGTGTTGAACCAGCAGTCGGGTGAATTCTACGGTTTGTAGTATCCCGCGGGCGCTTCGTGCTGCGGGCGAAGTTGAAAAGCGATGAGGGGGTGGAACCTTGGTTCCGCCCCCTCGTTGCAAAAACGAAAATCGTGTAAATCGAACTTGCGCTCGGCCTCGAGCCCGCTCTACCGATCAAACAACACTCGCGACGGACGCGATGTCGTTGAAGGCATGCGACGCTACCACTCGTCGACTGGCAATTCAGTCGAGTCGAATGGTCAGGCCCGCACGCGCGCCGTAGAAGATTGCGCTGCCGCCCTGCACGACTCCCGCATCCGCGTCCGCCACGCCCTCGAACTGCCGGGTCGCCTCCGTCACGCCGTGGAGGTAGAGCAGGTGTCCGCCGAGATTGAGCGAGAGATTCTTGGCGAGCTCGAACGTCAAGGTCGGCAAGATCTCGATGCCTTGCGCGAACTCGGTGCTCGAATTCGATTTGATCAGAGGGGCTGTGAAGCCCGAGCGGTCCGAAATGATCGAGTCGACTTCGGTTCGATTAGCGTAGAGACCGCCAGAAATTCGCGTGCTGAACACGATGCCGGGCGCGACGGGCAGGGAGGCCTCGGCACCGATTTGAGCACCGAACAGATCGTTCGACACCTCGATCCTGATATCGTCGATACGGCCTGCGTTGGCGTTGTAGGATAACAAGTCGTCGTAGACATGCGCTCCGAGGGTCTCTCGTAACGAGATGAACCGCGGGCCAGCGAATAGGCGGAAACCAGCGCCCGCCATCGGGGCAACCAAGTTGGCCTCGACGCCGTAAAGCGTATTCTTCAAGGTCGCCGCAAAGCAGCAGGCAAAGTCACCGTTGAATGACTGGAATTCATTGCCGGGGTGATTGTCGTATCGGGAGTCGTGGTTCTCGTCTGGACCGATGTAGAGCATATTGTCGGAAAAGGTTCCGGCCCAGAAGCCGCCGATCTCCAGGGTCGTCCCGGATAGACCGAGGAACCCGCCTGCAGGAATGCCGACCATCACCCGTCCGCCGCCGCTGCCGCCGAGGTCGAGGTTGCCGGGGTCAGTGGCAGCAACGGGGTTCGTCGTGCCGGTCGGCCTCGTCATGAACGATGGGCCACCCGGATTATCGCCCCGCTGGAGATAAAGCCCCTCGAAGGTCATGGTGACACCGGTCGGGTTTTGCGCCCAGGCCCCGGAGGCCATCCCGACACTTCCGAGCAACGCCAACGTCAACAAACCAACGCGACGAACCATTTGAAAACCCCGTCTACCGCGATCTGTCACAAATCTGACGTTCATTAACTCTGCGATCGATGCTCTGACTACCATCAGAAAACAGTTTCAACGGGGGCGTGTGGTAACGCCAACACAGAGCCCCGTCTGGATGTGCCGTTTTGGCCACGTTAAAAGGGGCGTCGGGTACGGATTTGGGTTTGAATCCAAGGGGCGAGCACGGGCATGCCGGTGTCTGCACCGGCCGCCGATCACTTGTGAGCATATTTATTTTTGGCCAGCCGGTTCTCGGGAACGGCGGGTGCGAACGGAAGAAGGCCGCAGGACGTCACGCGGCGTGCCCGGTTCAACGTTGGCTCGCCCCGCTCGCGGCACGCGCCGTTTCGATGGCCGGCAGAACCTTCTTCTCCAAGCTCTCGGGCGTGAACGGGCCTACGTGCTTGTAGAGGATGCGGCCTTGGCCATCGACGAGGAAGCTCTCCGGCATGCCGTAGACGCCCCATTCGATCGCGCCGCGGCCCTGCGGATCGACGCCGACGGCAGCATAAGGATTGCCATAGCGGCCGATGAAGCGGCGTGCGGCGTCCGGCGCATCCTTGTAGTTGACGCCGAAGACGGGAATGCCCGTGCGCTTGCCGATATCGATGAGCAGCGGGTGCTCCTGCACGCAGGGAACACACCACGACGCCCAGAAATTGACGATCGCGAGCTGTCCCTTGGCGAGGTCGGCCGAGGAGAAGCCCGGGACCTGCTTGCCTCCCTCCACGAGCCCTTCGAGCGGAGCGAACTCCGTCTGCGGCACGGGTTTGCCGATCAGGGCCGACGGTAGCTTCTGCGGGTCGCCGGCGAACAGCGCGAACAGGAAGAGGCCCGAAAGCGCGAGGAAGAGCAGCACGGGCACCATTGCCCAGCCGGCCTTGCGCTTCGTGGCGGGTGTCGCCGTCGCAACCGGGGCAGCCGTGGTCGGTCCGACGGTGCCGTGGGGGTCGAGAGCCATGCGCGGTTCCCTCCTCAGCCCTGCTGCCGCGAGCGGCGGCGGACGCCACGCGCCTCGAGCTCGTCGAGCAGGCGGCGCTGGCGCTGGCCGTCCCAAAGCAGCCACGCGACGAGCAGCACGAGAACGACGGCGACGGCGCCATAGGAGGCCCAGATGAAGGCGGCGTGCGGTCCAAGATCCATGGGGTGGCTACTCTCCGTGTCGGGTTCGTCGGGTGGATTGGTGCCGGCGCGCATCCTGTCAGATGGGCCCGAACCGGCGCCTCCTGAACGACAACTAGAATTTATCCCGCCGCAGTCGCCGCCTCGCGGCCATGGCTCGCCCGCTCCACCTCGGCGAGGCGCAGCGCCTTCACCCGGCGGCGCAGGATCTCGTTGCGCATGCCCTTCATGTGGAGCGCGAAGAACAGCAGCGAGAAGCCGATGGCGTTGACCAGCAGCGGTATCAGGATCGAGGAGTGGATCGCCGGCCCGTCGAGTTTCACCACGCTCGCCGGCTGATGCAGCGTGTTCCACCAGTCGACCGAGAATTTGATGATCGGCAGGATCACGACACCGACGAGACCGAGCACGGCAGCCTGCTTCGCGGCCATCGCCTCGTCGTCGATCGAGGAGCGCAGCGCCATCAGGCCGAGATAGAGGAAGAAGAGGATCAGCACCGAGGTGAGCCGCGCGTCCCACACCCAGTACGTGCCCCACATCGGCTTGCCCCAGAGCGAGCCGGTGACGAGGGCGAGCAGTGTGAACGCCGCGCCGATAGGCGCCGCCGCCTTGGCGGAAACATCCGCCAGAGGGTGCCGGAAAACGAGCAGGCCGAAGCTCGACATGGCGATGAGCCCGTAACCCATCATGCCGAGCCAGGCGGAGGGCACGTGGATGAACATGATCTTCACCGTCTCGCCCTGCTGGTAGTCGGGCGGCGCGACGAAGAACGTGAGATAGGTGCCGTAGCCGATGACGGCGGCGGCGATGACGGACAGGATCGGCAGCAGCCAGTCCGACAGCTTCATGAACTGCGTCGGATTGGCGAGGCGCTGGGTCCAGGTCTGGGCTGGGGCCTGCGTGCTGGGTGAGTTGGGGCGCGTGTCGGTGCTCATGGCCATTGATCTATGTCGTCGCGCCCGAAAGCGCAATTCGTCCCGGACTGGTTGCGGTCCAGGTCGGTTGGCCGCGCCGCCCGGTTTGCACAAAGCCGCAGGTTGCCCGAGCGCGTCTTGACCCCGGTCAAGTACGGGCGAAATCGGCTGGTTGCATCAGGCGCGGCGCCGAAAAATGTCAGATTGCGCCCGTAGTTGTCCGTCACTGCATGTGGGCACGCAATGCCGCGGCGGCGGCGAAGGGGGCGAGCGCCACGGAGACCAGCGAGATCGCCGACAGGATGAGGAAAGAGGCGGCGAACCCGTCAGGCGACAACATGGCCGAGCTGATCGCCGAAATGCCGAAAATCAGTGTCGGCACGTAGAGCGGCAGGACGAGGAGCGCGAGCAGCAGACCGCCGCGCTTGGCGTTGAGGGTGAGCGCAGCGCCGATCGAGCCGAGAAAGCTGATCGCGGGTGTTCCCGCGAGCATCGTGGCGACGACCAGCGGATAAGCCCTTGCCTCGAGGTTGAGCAGTATGCCGAGGACAGGTGCCATGAGCGCCAGCGGTATGCCCGTGGAGATCCAGTGCGCGAGCGACTTGGCGGCGGCGGCAAGCTCCAGCGGCAACCCGCCGAGGGCGAGGATGTCGAGCGAGCCGTCGTCGTGGTCCGCCTCGAAAATGCGCGGCAGCGACAGCAGTGCGGCAAGTAGCAGGGCGACCCAAAGGATACCCGGCGCGATGCGCGTGAGCAGATTGAGGTCCGGCCCGAGACCGAGCGGCATCAGCGCGACGACGATCAGATAGAAGCCGAGCGCGGTGCCGAGCGCGCCACCCTCGCGGACGGCCAATGCAAGATCGCGCTTCAGAAGCGTCGTGAAGCCGTTCATGGCGCGGCCTCCGCGCCGGACTGACCGATCTGCGGCCTGGGCGCTAGCCGTAGCTCCCGCGTCCGGGAAAGCCCGAGCGGCAAGTGGGTCGCGGCGAGGACGAGGCCGCCCGCGGCGGTATGCTCGCCGACGACTTCGGCGAGCAGCGCGGTCGATTGGGCATCGAGCGAGACGGTCGGCTCGTCGAGCAGCCAGACCGGGCGCGGCGCGAGCAGCAGACGGCAGAGACCGAGACGCCGCTTCTGGCCAGCCGACAGATAGCCGGCCGGTATGTCGGCGAGAGGTTCCAGCTCGAAGCGCTCCATGGCGTCGAGCAATAGCTGTTCGCTCGCGCCCGAGGCCGGCTGTCCACCGAGGAAGCGCTGCCAGAAGCGCAGGTTCTCGATCACCGTGAGTGCGGCCTTGTTGGCATTCTGGTGGCCGACGTAATGGCAAGCCTCGCGCATGTCGCGATCCGGATCGAAACCGTCGAGGCGAACGTTGCCAGAGGTCGGTGCCAGGAAACCCGCGAGCGCGCGGATCAGCGTCGTCTTGCCGGCGCCGTTGCGGCCGGTGAGCAGCAGGGCCTCGCCGCTGGCGACGGCGAACGACAGTCCATCGACGATGACGCGCCCGCCGCGGGAGACGACCAAATTTTCCGCAATGAGCTGCACGAGACCTGTTCAAGGCGAGAGAGACACGACCAACGTCGGGGGGGCGCGATGGCATTTTGCCAGCGATTCCCGATGCGCACGCCGGAAGTCGGTGTGGCCCGACGGCTGCCCGGGCTATATAAGTGTCGCGTTCCAACTCACGCCAGCGCAAAAAGCTGGGGCGTGCCGGATGGCGGCTTTTCGACGCCGGTCCGATGCACGGATCCCATCCGCCGGCGCTCCGGCGGCGCGGCGAGGAGACGGAGCGGAGCTGTTTCGAATCCCAGGCGGCGCATGCGGGGCCAAGCACCGCGCATCCGCCTCGGGCCGTTGCCAGCCATCCGCCCCGCTCGTCACGCCAGCCTGCTCCATCTGTCCTGTCCCGGAGGTCAACTTGAGCGCGAAGACACCAAATTCGATCGACAGCTTCAAATGCCGCAAGACGCTCGACGTCGGCGGCAAGCAGTATGTCTACTACTCCCTTCCGGAGGCCGAGAAGAACGGCCTCGCCGGAGTGTCGAAGCTACCCTTCTCGATGAAGGTGCTGCTCGAGAACCTGCTGCGTCATGAGGACGGGCGCACGGTCACGAAGGAGGACATCCTCGGTGTCTCCGCTTGGCTTGCCGACAAGGGCAAGGCCGGCAAGGAGATCGGCTTCCGCCCGGCGCGCGTGCTGATGCAGGACTTCACCGGCGTTCCCGCCGTTGTCGATCTCGCGGCGATGCGCGACGGCATGAACATCCTCGGCGGCGATCCGAAGAAGATCAATCCGCTGGTTCCCGTCGACCTCGTCATCGACCACTCGGTCATCGTCGACGAGTACGGCACGCCGAAGGCGCTCGCCGACAACGTCGACCTCGAGTACAGCCGCAACGGCGAACGCTACAACTTCCTCAAGTGGGGCCAGGGCGCCTTCGCCAACTTCCGCGTCGTGCCGCCCGGCACCGGCATCTGCCATCAGGTCAACACCGAGTACCTCGCGCAGACGGTGTGGACCAACGAAATGGAAGATGGCTCGACGATCGCCTACCCCGATACGCTGGTCGGCACCGACAGCCACACCACCATGGTCAATGGCCTCGCCGTTCTCGGCTGGGGCGTCGGCGGCATCGAAGCTGAAGCCGCGATGCTCGGCCAGCCGCAGTCCATGCTGCTGCCCGAAGTGATCGGCTTCAAGCTCACCGGCAAGGCGAAGGAGGGCGTCACCGCGACCGACGTCGTGCTCACCGTCACGCAGATGCTGCGCAAGAAGGGTGTTGTCGGCAAGTTCGTCGAGTTCTTCGGTCCCGGTCTCGACACCATGCCGCTCGCCGACCGCGCGACGATCGCCAACATGGGCCCCGAGTACGGCGCCACCTGCGGCTACTTCCCGATCGATGGCGAGACCATTCGCTACCTCACGATGACCGGCCGCGATGCACACCGTGTCGCGCTCGTCGATGCCTACGCCAAGGCCAACGGCATGTTCCGCGAAGCGGGCTCGGCCGATCCGGTCTTCACCGATACGCTGGAACTCGATCTCGGCACCGTCGTGCCGTCGATGGCCGGTCCGAAGCGCCCCGAAGGACGCATCGCGCTCACCGACATCAAGTCCGGCTTCGGGACGGCGCTCGAGGGCGAGTACAAGAAGCCCGGCGAGCTCGGCAAGTCGGTCAAGGTCGAGGGCCGCGATTTCGAGCTGCGCCACGGTGACGTGGTGATCGCCGCGATCACGAGCTGCACCAACACCTCGAACCCGAGCGTGCTGATCGCCGCGGGCCTTCTTGCCCGCAACGCCATCGCCAAGGGCCTGAAGCAGAAGCCGTGGGTGAAGACGTCGCTCGCGCCGGGATCGCAGGTCGTCGCGGCCTATCTCGAGAAGGCCGGCCTGCAGACGTATCTCGATCAGATCGGCTTCAACCTCGTCGGCTTCGGTTGCACCACCTGCATCGGTAACTCTGGTCCGCTGCGTCCGGAGCTTTCCAAGGCGATCAACGACAACGGTCTCGTCGCCGCCGCGGTGCTCTCCGGCAACCGCAACTTCGAGGGCCGCGTATCGCCCGACGTGCAGGCCAACTATCTGGCCTCGCCCCCGCTCGTCGTCGCCTACGCGCTCGCCGGCTCGGTGAACCGCGACCTGACGACGGAGCCGCTCGGCATGGGCAGCGACGGCCAGCCCGTGTTCCTGAAGGACATCTGGCCGACCTCGGCCGAGGTGCAGGACTTCATCGCCAAGAACGTCACGCGCGAGATGTTCGAGTCGAAGTACGCCGACGTCTTCAAGGGCGATGCGCACTGGCAAGCGGTCGCTGCTCCGAAGGGCGAGACCTACGGCTGGGACGGCAACTCGACCTACGTGCAGAACCCGCCCTACTTCCAGGGCATGTCGAAGACACCGAAGCCCGTCACCGACATCAATGGCGCGCGCATTCTGGCGCTGTTCGGCGACAAGATCACCACCGACCACATCTCGCCGGCTGGTTCCATCAAGGCGGCGTCTCCGGCGGGCAAGTATCTCATCGACAATGGCGTGTCGCAGGCCGACTTCAACCAGTACGGCACGCGGCGCGGCAACCACGAAGTGATGATGCGCGGCACGTTCGCCAACATCCGCATCAAGAACTTCATGAACAAGGACGCCAGCGGAAACGTGAAGGAGGGTGGCAACACCGTCCACTATCCGTCGGGCCAGAACATGTCGATCTACGATGCGGCCATGCGCTACGAGGCGGAAGGCGTTCCGCTCGTCGTGTTCGCGGGCGTGGAGTACGGCAACGGCTCGTCGCGTGACTGGGCGGCCAAGGGCACCAACCTGCTCGGCGTCAAGGCTGTCGTCGCGCAGTCGTTCGAGCGCATCCATCGCTCGAACCTCGTCGGCATGGGCATCGTGCCGTTCGTGTTCGAGGAGGGTACTTCCTGGCAGTCGCTCGGCCTCAAGGGTGACGAGACGATCTCTATCCCCGGCCTCGCCACGGTGAGGCCGCGCCA
>CALMPK010000313.1 GCA_937873575.1 uncultured Hyphomicrobiaceae bacterium | reverse complement strand
GAGGTCGATGAGTGTCCAGTCCGTCTCGTGTCCCACCGCCGAAATCAGCGGGATCGCGCTGGCCGCCGCCGCGCGGACGACGATCTCCTCGTTGAAGCCCCACAGGTCCTCGAGGCTGCCGCCGCCACGCGCCACGATCAGCACATCAGGCCGCGGCACCGCTCCTCCGGGCTCGAGCGCGTTGAAGCCGCGAATCGCCGCCGCGACCTCCCCTGCGCACGTCTCGCCTTGTACCCGCACCGGCCAGACGACGACGTGAGCGGGAAAGCGCTCCCTGAATCCTGCCAGCATGTCGCGGATCACCGCGCCCGTCGGGCTCGTGACGATGCCGATGACGCGCGGCAGGAACGGGCGCGGGCGTTTCCTCGCCTCGTCGAACAGCCCCTCGGCCGCGAACCGGCGCTTGCGTTCCTCGAGCATCGCCATCAGCGCACCGAGGCCCGCAGGCTCCATCTGCTCGATGACGATCTGATACTTCGACGAGCCGGGGAACGTGGTGATGCGCCCGTGCGCGATCACCTCCATGCCCTCCTCCGGCTTGATGCGCATTTTCGAGAAGCTGCCGCGCCAGATCACGGCCTCGATCTTGGCCTTGTCGTCCTTCAGCGCGAAGTAGGCGTGGCCGGAGGCATGCGGGCCGCGATAGCCCGAAATCTCGCCGCGCAGCCGCACGTAACCGAATCCGTCCTCGAGCGCGCGCTTGATGGCACCGGCAAGCTCGGAGACGCTGAATTCCGGCGCGTTGCCGGCCGCGCCCGGCGCTTGCGCCCGCGGTTTCTCCACCGGTCTGTCAGTTTCTGGGGGCATCCGACGTTTCAATTCCTCGTTCTGGCCGGGGATGATACACCAGCCGCCTGCCGGCAACCGCCCGTTCGCCCAGATATCCAGTGTAATCAACGCCGATCCATGAGCCCCGAAGATGACCGAGACGCCGATTGAAACGAATGTTCTGCTGATCGGCTCGGGCGGCCGCGAACATGCGCTGGCCTGGGCGCTGGCGGCAAGTCCGCAGCTCGGCGACTTCTACGCCGCTCCCGGCAACCCCGGCATTTTCGATTATGCGGTGCCGGCCAATCTCGATACCGCCGATCATCCAGCCGTCGTCGCGTTCTGCCGCGAGAAGGCGATCGGCTTGGTCGTCATCGGCCCCGAAGCGCCACTCGTCGCCGGCCTCGCCGACGATCTGAGGGCCGCCGGGCTTGCCGTGTTCGGTCCCGACAAGGCCGCCGCGCAGCTTGAAGGCTCGAAGGGCTTCACCAAGGACCTCTGCGCCGAGTTCCACATTCCGACCGGCGCCTATGGCCGCTTCACCGGCACCGCCGCGGCGAAGGCCTATCTCGCCGGCAAATCGATGCCGATCGTCGTCAAGGCCGATGGCCTCGCAGCCGGCAAGGGCGTCGTCATCGCGGCGGATGTGGCCGAGGCCGAAGCCGCCATCGACGCCTGCTTCGAGGGTGCATTCGGCGCGGCTGGATCGGAAGTCGTGATCGAGGAGTTTCTCGACGGCGAGGAGGCGAGCTTCTTCGCGCTCTGCGACGGCGATACGGCGATCGCGTTCGGCGCGGCACAGGACCACAAGCGCGTCGGCGATGGTGATACGGGCCCGAACACCGGCGGCATGGGCGCCTACTCTCCGGCCCCCGTGATGACCGACGCCATGATCGAGCGCACCATGCGCGAGATCATCGCGCCGACCGTCGCCGGCATGAAGAAGCGCGGCACGCCGTTCAAGGGCGTCCTGTTCGCAGGGCTGATGATTACGGCGAAGGGCCCTCAGCTCATCGAGTACAACGTGCGCTTCGGCGATCCGGAGTGCCAGGTGCTGATGATGCGGCTGTCCTCGGACCTGCTGCCGATTCTACTCGCCGTAGCGCGAGGGCGGCTCGCCGACGCCGAGATTTCGTTCTCTTCCGATGCCGCGCTGACGGTGGTGATGGCGGCCGAGGGTTATCCGGGCACGCCGAGGAAGGGCACGGAGATTCACGGCCTGGAGACGGCGCAATCGCTCGAGGGCGTCGAGATCTTCCATGCCGGAACCGTGCACGATGGCGAGCGCATTCTCGCCAATGGCGGTCGCGTCCTGAACGTGACCGCGCATGCGTCGAGCGTGGCCGAAGCGCAGGCCCGGGCCTACGCCGCGGTCGATCTGATCCGCTGGCCCGAGGGGTTCTGCCGTCGCGACATCGGCTGGCGCGCGGTCGCGCGCGAGCGCGCCGGGCGCTGAGCCGATCCCGATCACCGAGGTCGCAGCCGGCGGGCCGGGCCTTCCGCAATGCGGGTGGCGAGCCGACGCCCAGGGCTGTATCATCGCCGCATCCGCCCCCGCACCGGAGCCCCACGCCCGTGAAGGTTAAATCCAACGCTACGCCCGAGAACGAGCGCGTGGCGGGCCCGCCCGCGCGCCGGCCCCGCATCGGCCTCGCACTCGGCGGCGGCGGCGCACGCGGGCTCGCGCATATTCCGATCCTCGAAGCTTTCGACGAGCTCGGGCTCAAGCCGGACATCATCTCCGGCACCTCGATCGGCGCCATCTTCGGTGCGGCCTACGCTTCGGGGATCTCCGGCAGCGAGATCCGCGCCCACACGCTCGAGGTACTGACGCAGCGGTTTGCGCTGCTGCGTGATCTCTTCAACGCCCGCGCCCAGGTGATGAACCGCGTCCTCGGCATCTTCGCTGTGCGCTCCGCTTTGCTCGATCCCGTTTCGCTGCTCGACATCATCATGCCGCCCGGTATCGCCAACGGCTTCGATGACCTGCAGATACCGCTGCGCATCGTCGCCACCGATTTCTACAACCAGGAGCCCTACGTCTTCTCGTCGGGCCCGCTGAAGCAGGCCGTCGCCGCGAGCATGTCGCTTCCGGCCCTGTTCCAGCCGGTCATGGTCGGCAGCCACGCGATGATCGACGGTGGCCTTTCCAATCCGCTGCCCTTCGACCTTCTCGGCGGCGACGCCGACATCATCGTCGCCGTCGACGTGTCCGGCGCGCCGGTGCCTTCCGAGAACCGCAACCACCCGACCGCGTTCGAAGCGCTGTTCGCGAGCGCCTTCATTTTCGAGCGGACGATCATCCGCGAAAAGCTGAAGAGCGGGCAGCCGGACATCTACATCGAAGGCGGCACGAGCCATTTCCAGGTGCTCGACTTCCTTCGCCTCAACGAGGTTCTGGCGGCGGCCGAACCGGCGAAGCAGAAGCTCAAGTCGCAGCTCCAGCGCATTCTGGCGAGCGAAACGCTTCCGGCGATCGAGGCCGGGCCGGCGGCCGAACCAGTGGCCGCACCGGCCAAGAAGCGCAGCAAGCGTCTGGCCGGGATCGGCGACCGCGTAGGCCGGCGCGGCAAGGCGCGCTCTGGTGGCTAGTTCGCTCTGGAACCTCGTTCCGGCGCCCAGTTCTGGGGCCTAATATTGTGTCAATTCCCGAGGGAACAGCGCAGCGCGCAACCACTCTTCAACGTTATCTGGTCACGCACGGCCATGTTCATCGCCTGCGGGCTGGTGTAGCGTGAGCCCCGCATGATTTCATTCCATGGCGTTTCATGAGGTGTTGCGTGACCGAATTGCGAACCACGCCGACGCCGTCGATCGACCCGTCCCTGTTGCTTTCCTTTTGCCCCGAGACGAGTTTCGCTCCCGGCGAGGTGCTTCGCCGCAAGGGGCAATACTACGTCGACATGTATCTGCTGACCGAAGGCGAGGTGGAGGTCGCGCTGGAGCCCGGCAGCTCGACCTCGCCGCTGATCCGCGCGCGTCGCGGCGACCCGATCGGCGAGATCGGTTTCCTCACCGGCGTTCGCGCGACGGCAACGGTGACCGCTCGTACGCCGACCCGCGCCCTCGCGATCACGGATATCTCCTGGCAAAACCTCGAGCGCGAGCATCCTGGACAGGCCGTGGAGCTTTACCGTGCGCTCGCGGAAGTCGCTGAAGGCCGCACGAGCTACAACCTCCAGTTCACGACCGAGAACGCGACAGCCAAGCGCGACGCGGAGCTGGACGTCGTGCTCTGCCGCAGCGAGCAGCAGCTCTCGGAGGCGCAACGTATCCGCTACGAGATCTACTGTGAGGAGCTCGGGCGCGTCTCGCCGTTCGCCGACCATGACCGCCGCATCATCGCCGACGATCTCGACCGCGACGGCCATGTGCTGCTGGCCCTGGAGAAGGGCACGCCGATCGCGACGCTGCGCATGAACATGGCCCGCAGCGGCCCGCTCGGTCCGCTCGAGGAACTCTATGGCATGGAGCAATCGCCGCACCATCCGGCGGCCACCGGCGTTTGCACCAAGTTCATCGTCAAGAAGCAGTATCGCCTCGGACAGGTCTCGTTCCGCCTGATGGCGACAGCCATCGAACTCGCCCAACAGTGCGAGATCAAGCACTGCTTCATCGACTGCATTCCTTCGCTTCTGCCCTTCTATGCCTCGCTCGGATTCGCGAAAGCCGGCCCGGCGTTCCTGCACCGCGAGAACGGCCGGTCCATACCTTTGATGCTCGACATCGAGCGCTATGCACGGCGCATCACGCGGCTGACCGGCTTCGTGCTGCGCTGAAGCGCCCCGCACCATGGAGTTTCGCCATGACGACCAACGCAATCATCATGCTGCTCGTGATCGCAACGCTCGGCCACGTCATGGCCGGCATCTGGTACATGGCCTTCCGCAACAAATGGTCGATCTGCGATCGCAAGATCTACAACATCGAGATCAGCGACAAGCAGCTCACGCGCGAGCTCAAGAACTCGATCCACACGCCGCTTCACGCGGTGATCCTCGCCGGGTTCCTCTATGCGGGCTGCTTCCCCAACAGGGAGGTGACGGGGTTCTTCGTCACGATCGCCATAGCCTTCGTGTGGGCCGAGATCTGGCACTACGCCTCGCACCGCGCGATGCACTTGAAGTCGCTGCACTGGATTCACGTCGAACACCATAAGAGCCATGTGAACAGCCCGTTCACGGCCATCTCCTTCTCGTTCACCGAGAAGCTCGTGTTCGATCTCGGCTACCTTATCGTGCTGGCGCTCCTCGATCTGGTCTTCCCGTTGAACTTCTACGGCGTGGCCGGCTGGTATATCGGCTATCTCATCGTCAACTCGTTCAGCCATGCCAATTTCGAGCTGCGCCCCGGCGACTACAATTCGCTGCTCGGCAAGGTGCTGACGTCGACCACCTATCACTCGCTGCATCACTCGCGCTACACGGGCAACTACGGCCTCGCGACACGCGCGCTCGACCAGATCTTCGCGACCGAGTGGACCGACTACGAGAAGCTCTATCGCCGCGTCGCCTCGGAGCACCGGCCGCTCGACAAGCTGCGCGAGAAGGTCGAATAGCGGGCGGCCCGTGCCACCCCGCTCAACGGCGCCCGGCGAAGAAGCGCTTGAGCAACGCTGGCGCCGCGTCCTAG
>CALMPK010000312.1 GCA_937873575.1 uncultured Hyphomicrobiaceae bacterium | reverse complement strand
CGTCGCCGAAGATCACGACGCCGACGTTGTCGGCCTCGAGGTTCAGCGCCATGCCGCGGATGCCGCCAGGGAACTCGACCATTTCGCCGGCCTGGACGTTGTCGAGACCGTAGACGCGGGCGATGCCGTCGCCGACGGACAACACCTGGCCAATCTCGGAGACCTGAGCCTCCTTGCCGAAGTTCTTGATCTGCTCTTTCAGGATCGAGGAGATCTCTGCGGCCCGGATTTCCATCTCTTGACCTCTTGCCTTGCTTTTTGAGTTCCGTTTGGCGCTCGGACGAGACGCCATCTATCGTTCTTCGCGGTTTCGTCGGGCGGCCGAAGCCGCCGAAATCACGTTTCAGGCCGCCATAACGAACGAGCCGACATCCCGAGTTGCGGGTGCCGGCCCTTCCGTCAAGCGGTACCTCTGAGGCTGACGCGCATGCCTGCGAGCTTGGTGCGCAGCGAGGAGTCGATCATGCGGCTGCCGATCTTGACGATGAGGCCGCCGAGCAGCGAAGGATCGACCCGCGTGACGAGTTGCACATCCTTGCCGACGGAAGCCTTGAGCGCCTCGCGCAGCTCGTTGAGGTGCTCTTCGCCGAGCGCCGTCGCGCTCGTCACCTCGGCCGAGACCTCGCCACGGTTACGGGCGGCCAGCGCACGGAAGTTCTTGATCATGTCGCCGACCGCCGCGAGGCGGCGGTTCTTGGCGATGAGCTTGAGGAAATTGACGGTCAGATCGCTGGCGCCGGCCTTGGCGGCGATCTCGGCGATAGCCCGGGTCTGGTCCTCGGTCGCATAAAGGGGGCTCGCGACCAGCAGGCGCAGCTCGTCGCTCATATCGAGCAGAGACTGCATGTTACCGAGATCGCCCTCGACCTCGGCCAGCTTGCCGTTTTCCTTAGCCAAATCGAACAGGGCCGCCGCATAGCGCCCTGCTACGGTGGCCATCATCGCATCGTCTGTCGCCACGTCAAACGCTCTCTCAGCGTCGCTGTTGCCAGCGCGTTTCGGATTTCCAGGCGGAGCCGGAACGGCCCTGCCCACCTCGGGGAAGACTACGAGCAAGGGTGGTTCCAGTATGCCGCCGACCGGCTCCCCCCTTGAAAGACGCAGGGTGTCTAACATGGGGGCCGCGACGACTCAACCGGGGCGAAAGAACGGCGGTGCCGCATTCGGTCGCGCCGGCCCTTATCTTTTCGGCCTACGTCTGCCGGATGACGCTAGCGACGCCCGCCGAGGCATACCAAGGTCAGCCGTCCGGCCCGCCACTCAGTCGGCACCAGGCTCGTCGAAGCGGGTGACGATCGCGGCGCGGTCCTGAAGCGTACGGTGGACCGGACATTTGCCCGCGATCTCAACGATCTTGGTGCGAAGCTCGGGGGCTACGTCACCCGCGACCTCGATGTGGCATTCGAAGCGGTCGATGCGCCCGCTGCGGCCCTCGGCCGAGGCTCCGCAGTCCTCGCAATGCTCGACTGGTACTTTGCCGTGGCTGACGGTGACGGAGATGCGGCCGAGGTCGAGCCCCTTGCGCGCCGCGTACATCCGCAGCGTCATCGATTTGCAGGCGGCGAGCGCGATCGACAAATAGTCGTAGGGCGACGGGCCGAGATCGTCGCCTCCGACCGAAACCGGCTCGTCGGCGAACATGCGGTGCCGCCCCGCGGTAACCGTGTTTGCAAATCGGCCCTGGCCGATCTCGGCGACCGTCACGGATGCGTGCGTCTCGCCGGTCTGCGGCGGGTCTGCGGGCAGGTAGCGCGATGCCCATGCCGCGATCACCCGCGCCGCATACGCCGCATCGGCAGGGTCGGTCAGAAGGTGGTCGCCGTTATCGAGCGAGACGAAGCTCTTGGGGTGTTTCGCCGCCGCATAGATGCGCTTGGCGTTATCGATGCCGACGATCTCGTCGAGGGGCGCGTGCAGCACGAGCAGCGCCTTTCGCAGATGGTCCAGTCCTTCGGTGATGTCGTAGCCGGCCGCATCGTCGAGGAACTGACGGCGGATGCGGAAACTGAAACCGGAGATGACCACCTCGGCCTCGCCATCGGCACGCACCTGCTCCGGTGAGGCGCCGATCAGCCGGACAACCTCGCTCACGTCGGCCGGCGTACCGATGGTGGCGATCGCCTTCGCCTCCGGTATTTCCGAGGCGGCCGACAGCAGCGCGGCGCCGCCGAGCGAATGGCCGACGAGGATCGTCGGCGCATGCAGATTACGGCGCATGTGCTCGACCACGGCCAGAACGGCCGCGCGATAGTCGCTGAAGTTGGTGTCGGCAAACGCTATGCCGCTCGTCTTGCCATGGCCGGGCAGGTCGAAACGCAGCACGGAGATGCCTTCGCCCGCGAGCCCCTGGGCGATACGCCGCGTGATGGCGAGGTCCATGGAGCACGTGTAGCCGTGAACCAGCAGCGCACACGCCTTGGGCGGCCCGGACGGCAGATCGAGCCGCGCCGCGAGCGTGATCTCGGGCCGGCCTGGAAAAGGGATGTGGATCGGGGCGGGGTGTGGTGGATGCTGGGTGGTCATCAATAGACTCGATTGTTTCGGTCGCGGACCGGCCGAGAAAACGGCACTGCAGGCAGGTCCAATGATCGGATGATGCACTTCGCTGGATCAAAGCAAGCCACGCTCGCGTGAAGCAGCGATGAGGGCCAGCAAAATGTTCGCCGCACGGGCGTTCCCGCGCGCGCCGGCAAGCGTGACGTTCGATGCCACCGCGCGGCCTTGCGAAGAAAGAGGATGCTCACAAAAACCCATAGGGGTCGACATCCACGGTCAGACGAACGTCGCCCTTGAGCGGGGGCACCGCGGCAAGCCATGCGCGCAGATACGTCTGCATGTCCATCTCGCGCGGCGCCTTGACCAGCAGCCGCCAGCGGTGGCGACCGCGAATGACCGCGAGCGGCGCTTCCGTCGGGCCGAGCACCGCGATGCGCTCCGAGAATGGGGCAGCGCGCGCGATCTCACGCGCGACACGCTCGGCCGTTTCCTTGTGGCGCGCCGAGACGATCAGCGCCGCGAGCCGCCCGTACGGCGGTAGCAGCCCGCGCTGGCGCACCTGTATCTCGCGCTCGATGAACGCATCGCGATCGCCCGAGACGATGGCCTGCATTACGGGATGTTCTGGATTGTAAGTCTGCACGAGGCCCCGGCCGACGATCTCCGCGCGCCCGGCACGTCCCGTGACCTGATGCAGGAGCTGGAACGTTCGCTCGCCGGCGCGCGGATCGGCGCCCTGAGCCAGTCCGAGATCGCCATCGACGATACCGACGAGCGCGAGACCCGGGAAGTGGTGCCCCTTGGCGACGATCTGCGTGCCAATGATGATGTCGGCCTCGCGCGCTTCGATCTTCTTGATGATCTCGCGCATCTCGACGAGGCTCGGGATCAGGTCCGACGACAGCAGCGCCACGCGCGCCTCGGGAAAACGCTCCGCCACCTCTTCCGCAACGCGCTCGACACCCGGACCGCACGCAACCATGCCGCCTTCCGATCCGCACTTCGGACACTTCTCCGGAACCGGAAGCGAGAAGCCGCAGTGATGGCAATGCAGACGGTTGCGGAAGCGATGCTCGACCAGCCACGCCGAGCACTGCGGGCACTCGATGCGATGGCCGCACGAGCGGCAAAGCGTCAACGGCGCATAGCCGCGTCGGTTCAAATAGAGCAGCGATTGCTGACCCTTCCCGAGCGTCTCGGTGACCGCTTCGACGAGACGCGGCGAAATCCAGCGGCCTTTGTCGGGCGGCTCCGCGCGTAGATCGACGGCCTGCACGTCGGGCAATTCCGCGCCGGAAAAACGTCCGGGCAGGATGACGTGACGGTAGCGGCCCGTGCGCGCGTTGACGTGGCTCTCGATCGATGGCGTCGCCGAGGCGAGCACGACCGGGAAATCACCGAGATTGGCGCGCACCACAGCCATGTCGCGCGCCTGATAGTGGACGCGATCGTCCTGCTTGAAGCCGGTGTCGTGCTCCTCGTCGACGATGATGAGGCCAAGATCTGGATAGGGCAGAAACAACGCCGAGCGCGCACCGACGACGACGCGGGCTTCCCCGCGCGCCACCCATTTCCAGATGCGGCCGCGGTCGGCGGGGGAAAGTGCCGAATGCCATTCGACCGGCGCGCCGCCGAAGCGCGCCTCGAAGCGGCCCATGAACTGGCTGGTGAGCGCGATCTCCGGCAGCATGATGAGGGCTTGCCGGCCCTGCGCGAGCGCACGCGCCACGGCCTCGAAATAAACCTCCGTCTTGCCGGAGCCCGTGACGCCGTCGAGCAGGGAAACGGAGAAATTGCGCGCATCGACGGCGGATCGCAGCGTCGCGACCGCGCCCTCCTGCGTCTCGCCGAAGGTGTTGGCCTTGTGAGCCGGATCGAGGCGCGCGGGCTTTCTCTCCGGCAGCGCCACGTCGACGAGATTGCCCGAGGCGACGAGCCCATCGACGACGCCCGTGGTGCAGCCCGCCGCCTCGGCCAGCGCCGACTTGGTGCGGATGAGGCCGTCCGCGGCGGTGTCGAGAACGCGCTGGCGGGCCGGAGAAAGGCGCGGCGGGTCGGCGGCATCGGGTACGTAGCGGACGCCGAACCGCGGCTTTTCCGGCTCGAATATCGATTGCGCGCTCATCATCATGCGCACCACCATGCCGAGCGGCGTCAGGGTGTAGCGGGCGATCCATTCGGCGAACTTGAGGCTGATCGCCGGAATCGGCGGCACGTCGAGAACGCTGTCGAGGGCCTTGAGCTTCTTCGGGTTGACCGGCTTTGCACCGTCGTTGCCGATGCTGCGGTCCCACACCACGCCGATCCGCATCTGCGGGCCGAACGGCACCAGCACGAAGCTGCCGGGTTGTATGGGCGCGGCGGTCGGATCTGACAAGCCGGCCTGCTCGGCGAGGGGCAAGTAATCGTAGGTCTGATCCAGCGCAACGGGCAGCAGCACGGGCACCAGCGCAGGGGCGGCGGTCCTATGCGCCCCCTCCTCGTTACCCAATTGGTCCAGAAGACTATCCAAAGGCACCGCCGGCGGATTAGAAGCTTCCCATTCGAATCGATCAGATAGCCTAGGCGCGGCCATAGGGCGAGCGCGGGGCAGGGGAGCCGATCTCATGAAGTTCTTTGTCGATACGGCCGATGTGGGCGAGATCCGCGAGCTGGCGGCGACTGGCCTGCTCGATGGCGTCACCACCAACCCGTCCCTGATCGCCAAGACCGGCCGCGATTTCAAGGAAACGATCGCCGAGATCTGCGAAATCGTTCCAGGCCCCGTCTCGGCCGAGGTCGCGGCACTCGACGCCGAAGGCATGATCCGCGAGGGCCGCGTGCTGGCGAAGATCGCCAAGAACGTGACGGTGAAAGTTCCGTTGACGTGGGACGGCCTCAAGGCATGCCGCACGCTGACGAGCGAGGGGACGCTGGTGAACGTCACGCTGTGCTTCTCGGCGACGCAGGCGCTGCTCGCCGCCAAGGCGGGTGCCACCTTCATTTCGCCGTTCATCGGCCGCCTCGACGACATCGGCCTCGACGGCATGCAATTGATCCGCGAAATCCGCCAGATCTACGATAACTATTCCGATCTCTCGACCGACATCCTCGCCGCTTCGATCCGAACGGTGAACCACGTCCGCGACGCGGCGATCATCGGCGCCGACGTCGCCACCATCCCGCCCGCGACGCTGAAGGCGCTGGTCAAGCACCCGCTGACCGACAAAGGCATCGAGATGTTCGTTGCCGACTGGGCGAAGACCAAGCAGACGATCTGACTGCGGCAGAGCGCTATCGCACTTTGTTTGAAGGGCTTTCGCGCCTCTTCAACGTCGTCAATAGCACGCTCGAACATGAGCCTAGGCTGCGATTAACGCTCTCGATGGAAGCGCCCGGCGCTTCCAACTCAACCGATCGCGCCGTAGGAGTGCTTCACCCCTCCCGTCGGACGCGGGCGAAGCACGTTTGCACGCCCATTACACGGGTTCACGTCACCGCGCCTGCAACTGCCGGCGGTACCAACGGTTCCTGGCCCCGAGTGGTGCTCCCCGCCAGGCGGTTGACCTTCGTGCCTCAGTCGTGCGAGAGAACGGCCAATCGGAGCGTGGCGCAGCCTGGTTAGCGCACCAGTCTGGGGGACTGGGGGTCGTGGGTTCAAATCCCGCCACCCCGACCAATGAAATCAATAATTTAATTCTTCCGTGTCTCGGTGCCCGCCAACGGCCATGTCTCAATGGTGTCTCAGCAGGACGGCTCCAC
>CALMPK010000311.1 GCA_937873575.1 uncultured Hyphomicrobiaceae bacterium | reverse complement strand
GTCGAAATTGCCGAAGCGCTTGGCGATCCAAGCTTCGGTGACGCCGCCATTGACGCCGAGGTTCATCGCGACACCCGATGTCCCATCCTTGTAGAGCATGCCGCGCACGCCCCAGGCGTTGCCGTTCCACTCGTTGACGCCCTTGAGCGTCACGCGCGGCGTCTCGTTGAAGGAATAGCTGAGCAGCGTCAGCGACCAGCACCGCCGCTCGCCGCTTTCCGGGCAGTCGTTGAGCGAAGCCTCGTATTTGTAGCCGTCTGCCGACTGCACCTCGAGGTAGTCGCCGTAGCTGCCCGAGACCCGCTTGTAGGTGTAGCCGCCGGCTTTGACGATCGCCTCAAGCTCGTCGATCGTGATGCCGTCCATCGTCTGCGTCGAATCGAACTCGTGTGCCGCCGAGGGAGCGGCGGGCTCGCTCTGCGGGGGCTCCTGGGCGAACGCGGTCGTTGCCCCCAGGATGGCCAGTGTCAGGACAGCGCTGCGTCGCATTGAGACCCCCATGATCGGCCCGGAAACCCTAAAGCGCTCCCCCGGTTCTGCTCAAGCCCGGGCATAGAGATCGATACCGTCCGCACCCCGGGTCCGCACGACCTGGCCGCGAGCGATCAGGCAGTTGAGATGCGCCAGGCTTTCGCCCGTCGCCATGATATAGTTGCCGCCTGTGATGCGCGTTCGGAACAGCGCGGGGAAGACGTCGACCGCTCGCCTCGGCTCGTCGAGCATCGCCAATAGCTTTCCCATGCCTTCTTCGTGCCCGTCGATGAGGTCCTGCATCCGCTTCGTGACATTGCGGAAAGGCTCATTGTGCGCGGGCAGGACCAGCGTGGACGCCGGCAGAAGATCGCGCAGCATCAGGCAACTGTCGATCCAGTCCTGCAACGGGTTGGCATCGGGTTCGGTCGGGAAGACGCTGACATTGGAGCTGATGCGCGGCAGGATCTGATCGCCGGAAATGATAAGGCTCTCTTCCGGGCACCACAGACAGGCATGTTCCGGCGCATGACCGCGCCCGACGACGACACGCCACGTCCGTCCGCCGATGGAAATCTCGTCGCCGTCCTGTAGCCGGTGATAGGCCTGCGGCAGCCGGTAGACGCCGAAACCGAAGCCGCCAAAGCGCTCGCGGTACTTGTCGATGGCGTCCTTGGGAAACCCGGCGGCACGATAGAAGCTGAGTCCCTCCTCAGGCGCCTCCTTGCCGGTATCCGTCACAAGCATGCGGCACATGAGATAGTCCGTTCGAGTCATGTGGAGCGGCGCGTCGAATTTCTCGCCGATCCAGCCCGCCAGCCCCACGTGGTCCGGGTGCAGATGGGTGACAAAGACGCGCGTTACTTTGCGGCCGCCAAGATAATGCGCGAAAGCCGCCTCCCAAGCGTCCTTAGACCCCTGTTCATTGAGGCTGGTATCGACCACCGCCCAGCCGTCGCCATCCTCCAGCAGCCACACATTGATGTGATCGAGCTGCATCGGCATCTTCATGCGCAGCCACAGCACGCCCGGCGCGACCTCGATAGCGGACCCTGGAACCGGCTTTTCCTCGAACGGGTAGATCAGCCCGCGATCGTCGCGCACTCGAACCGGTAGTGGCTCGGCGTTGGCCTCGGGCAGGTCGACGGCATCGGACATAGTCTGGATCTCTGGATGGCGATGCCGCCAAGCTAGGCGTCCCGCACGGCCCCGTCAAAAGCCGCGGGGCCGGTCTGTGCCCTCCTAGTCGAACTCCGATGCGTAGAGGGTCTCCGCCCCCGATGTGACTGCCGCCACAAGGCCGGCGGCGTGGGGCAACTCGGTCTCTGCGAAGAAGCGCGCCGCAGCCAGTCGCGATGCAAGAAAGGCCCGGTCGCCCGTCCCGCTCCCAAGACCTTGCGACGCGGCGATTGCGCCCCGCGCCAGGAAGTGACCGCCGATGAGGGTGCCCATCATCTCAAGAAAGGGGGTCGCGCCGGCCAGCGCGTCATAGGGCTTTCCGCTCGCCAAGCGACCGCGCAGCCATGCCGTCGCTCCCTGTGCCGCGTCGAGTGTCATTGCCAGGGACGGGGAACGGCCGGGGGGGGCGGGGCGCCGGCGCTCGGCAGGGCCGCCAATGTTGTCTCCGTTGCCCGAGAGGACCCCTCCATCCGCCGCTCCATCCTGCAGGCCGATCTTGCGCGTCACCAGGTCAATCGCCTGTATGCCGTTGGTTCCTTCATAGATCGGAAGGATGCGTGCGTCCCGGTAGTACTGGGCGGCGCCCGTCTGCTCGATGAAGCCGGCTCCGCCATGGACCTGGACGCCCAGGCTGGCGACGCGCACGCCCAGATCCGTCGACCACGCCTTGGCGATCGGCGTGAGGAGTTCTTCGCGCCCCTTCGCTCGCCGTCGCTCGGCTTCGTCGGGGTGGTGT
>CALMPK010000310.1 GCA_937873575.1 uncultured Hyphomicrobiaceae bacterium | reverse complement strand
CGAAGATGACTTCGTCCATGCGCGAGCCGGTGTCGATCAGCGCCGTCGCGATGATCGTCAGCGAGCCGCCCTCTTCGATGTTGCGGGCGGCGCCGAAGAAGCGCTTCGGCCGCTGCAAAGCATTGGAGTCGACGCCGCCGGTGAGCACCTTGCCCGAAGACGGCACGACCGTGTTGTAGGCGCGACCGAGGCGCGTGATCGAGTCGAGCAGGATCACGACGTCGCGCTTGTGCTCGACGAGGCGCTTGGCTTTCTCGATCACCATCTCGGACACCTGGACGTGCCGGGACGGCGGCTCGTCGAAGGTGGAAGATATGACCTCGCCCTTCACCGAGCGCTGCATGTCGGTGACTTCCTCCGGCCGCTCGTCGATCAGCAGCACGATGAGGTAGCACTCTGGGTGATTGGTCGAGATCGCGTGGGCGATATTCTGGAGTAGCACCGTCTTACCGGTGCGCGGCGGCGCGACGATCAATCCGCGCTGGCCCTTGCCGAGCGGCGCGACGATGTCGATGACGCGGGCCGAAAGATCCTTGATCGTCGGATCCTCGATTTCCATCTTGAGCCACTTCGTCGGGTAGAGCGGCGTCAGGTTGTCGAAGTGGATCTTGTGCTTGACCGCCTCGGGGTCCTCGAAATTGATCCGCGAGACCTTGAGCAGCGCGAAATAGCGTTCGCCTTCCTTCGGCGAGCGGATATGGCCCTCGACCGTGTCGCCGGTGCGCAGAGCGAAGCGGCGGATCTGGGAGGGCGAGACGTAGATGTCGTCGGGGCCGGGCAGATAGTTGGCGTCCGGCGAGCGCAGGAATCCGAAACCGTCCTGCAGAACTTCGACCACGCCCGTGCCGACGATCTCGATGTCCTGGGTCGCGAGCTGCTTCAGCGTCGCGAACATCAGCTCCTGCTTGCGCATGGTCGAGGCGTTCTCGACGCCGACCTCTTCAGCGAAGCTCAGCAGCTCGACCGGGGTCTTGAGCTTGAGATCTTCGAGTTTGACTTCCTTCATGGAGGGACTCCGGAGTGGCAACGGTGGCGCAAGGCGGGGAGAGGTTGAGCCGTGCCAGGATGAGATTGAAATGGTAGGGGGATTGTGCCAGCGCGCGGAACCGCGCGATCCGTAACGCCCGGCAACCTCTTGCGCGCGGGCGAACTCGAAGGCCGGAGAGGCCGTGAGTCGGAATGGGATGCGAACTTTATAGCAGAGCCGAGCGACCGGCGGAAGCCGCTTCCCGGCAACAGCAGCCGTCCCTGAGTGAACCTGTGCCGGGTGAACCTGTCGGCCGCCATATTTGTTCCGGCCGAGGCGAACACAGCCGCGGCCAAGGACGGAGCATCAAGGGCTCGATCGAGCTCACCCTAGAACGGCTTCACGATCACCATGACAACGATGACGATCATCAGAACCGTCGGCACCTCGTTCATCAGGCGCCAGTAGCGAGTCGATTTCTCGTTCCGGTCCTCGGCAAAGGCCCGGACCGCGGCCGAGAAATTTCCGTGTGCCCATGACAGCACCAGCGCCGCGAAAAGTTTCACGTGAAACCAGGGCGAGCTGAAGAAATCGGCCTGCCAGGCCAGCCACACCCCGAGCACCCACGAGACGATCATCGCCGGGTTCATGATGATCCGCAGCAGGCGCCGTTCCATGACCTTGAAGGTCTCGGACTGTTGCGAGCCCGTCGGCGCGTCGCAGTGGTAGATGAACAGCCGCGGCAAGTAGAGCATGCCCGCCATCCACGAGATGACGGCGACGACATGGACCGCCTTCACCCAGAGATAGGCCCCATCGCCCATCACCAGCATCGCCGCCGCCGTTGCCACGACGGTGATCACGATGGCGATGGCGGCGCGCTTGGCTGGAGAGGCGGACGGGGGGGCTTGATCCGGCGGGGTGCTGCTCATGGCGGACGGTTTATGCCACGGCCTGCGGATCGGCAAGCGGAGCGCGCTCCGTCACGCGCCGCGCACCCTGCGGACCAGCCTTGCGACATTCTCGGGAGGGGTCTGCGGGACGATCCCATGGCCGAGATTGAAGATGAAGCGGCGGCCTTCCATCAATTCCAGGATCTCGTCCACCCGCTCGTCGAGCGCGTCGCCGCCGGCGACCAGCAGCAGCGGGTCGAGGTTGCCCTGGACGACGACATCCTCGTCCTCGAACGCTTCGCTCATCATGTAGGGCGGCATGGCGGTATCGCAGCCGATACCGTCGACCCCCGTCTCGTCGACGTACCAGAGCGCCGCACCGCCCGCGCCGCGCGGGAAACCGATGATCGGCACCTCCGGGTGGCGCTCCTTCAGCGCCGAGACGATCGCCTTGGTCGGCGCGACCACCCACTTGTCGAATTCGTTGTCGGGCAACGTACCGGCCCAGGTATCGAAAATCTGCAGCGCGTCCGCGCCTGCTTTCACCTGGCGGTCCAGATAGTCGATCGAGGTCTCGACCAGAGTATCGATGAGCTTCTGGAAGCCTTGCGGATCACGGTAGGCCCACAGCCGTGCCTCGGCCTGGTCGCTGGACCCCTCCCCCTGCACCATGTAGGTGGCGACGGTCCAAGGCGCGCCGCAGAAGCCGATGAGAGCCGTCTCGTCCGGCAGCTCGCCACGCAGGCGCTCGACCGTCTCGCAGATGAGAGAGAATTTCTCCCCCGTCTTGCCCGGATCGAGGCGCGCGAGATCCGCTGTGGCACGGATCGGCTCGAGCTTCGGCCCTTCGCCAGCTTCGAACGTGACCTTCTGACCGAGCGCGTCCGGCACGATCAGGATGTCGGCAAACAGGATCGCGGCATCGAAGCCATAGCGACGGATGGGTTGTAGCGTCACCTCTGTCGCATGACGCGGCGAATAGCACAGATCCAGGAAGCTGCCGGCTTCATCGCGCGTGGCGCGGTACTCGGGCAGGTACCGGCCCGCCTGACGCATCAGCCATACCGGCGGGGGCGAGAGCGCTTCACCCTTGAACGGCAGCAGAAACCTGCGGTTCGATTTGCCCTGCGATTGAGAACCAGTCGGCTGGCCTGCGGCTCGCGATCCGGTGCGGGAGGAAGGCTTCGGTGCGCTCATGGCCTCTCTTCTGAATCCTAATGAAGACTCTTCACTTATTTTTTCTTTTTCTATTACCCCAGGGGATCATGGGAGTACCACAGTTTTCCCCGCCCCCCGCCCACGTCCCGCACAACGACACGGCGTTACGGCCATATCTGGTAGGCGAAACTCCGGAGCGACCACAAGGGATAAAAATCCGCCGAAGCTTCATGTGCTTAGGCGCCGAGTTGGACCGCCAACCTTTGGGGAGGGCCGGTGGAGAAGGCGGGGAGGGGTGCTGGGTGGCGGACCTCATCCACGGGGACGGAGCAATCTCAAGTTTCTCTGTTCGCATTCCGTCAAATGTGGGTATCACCGTGGACGACCGCGCAACCGGCGCTCTCATTGCAGAGGCAACCCGGGCCGCGCGTGGATAACCTGACCCTTCATCCACAGGCGGCGCCCGTTCATGTCCCACTCCTCCGCATCGAGCTTCTTTCATCTCCATCTCGTATCGGACGCTACCGGCGAGACGCTGACGACCATCGCCAAGGCTGCCGCGGTGCAGTACGCCGAGGTGCGGCCCATCGAGCACGTCTACCCGATGGTGCGGACGCAGCGGCAGCTCGCACGCGCGCTGCAGGAGATCGAGCAGGCGCCGGGCATCGTGCTCTACACCATCGTCAACAAGTTGCTGACGGAGGAGATCGAGCGGCGCTGCCGCGAGCTTTCGATTCCCTGCCTGCACGTGCTCCAGCCCATCATGCAGGTCTTCGAGAGCTATCTCGGCGCGCCGCGTACACCGACCGTCGCCGGCCAGCACGTTCTCGACGCCGACTATTTCAAACGCATCGATGCGCTCAACTTCACGATGGTGCATGACGACGGCCGGCTGCCCGAGAACTTGAACGACGCCGATATCTGCATTCTCGGCATCTCGCGTACGTCGAAGACGCCGACCAGCATCTATCTCGCGCAGCGCGGATACAAGACGACGAACCTGCCGCTGGTTCCGCAGATCGCGCTGCCGAAGAACCTCATCGAGCCGACCTCGTGCTTCGTCGTGTGTCTCGTCGCGAGCCCTGATCGCATCGCCGAGATCCGCCGCAACCGCGCTTTGCTGCTGTCGGATCGCGACCTCGGCACCTACGTCGATCGCAGTGCGATCTCGTCCGAAATCGCCCACTCGCGAAAGCTTTGCGCCAAGTACGGCTGGCCGGTGATCGATGTCACGCGCCGGTCCGTCGAGGAGACGGCCGCGTCGATCATCAAGCTGATGCAGGATCGCCGGTCGGGCAGCGAATCGAGCACCGACGAAGCGACGGCGGAGAGCGGTGCATGACGTTGGCATCGCCCTCGCGGCCACACCTCATCCTCGCTTCGGGGAGTCGCACGCGACGAGACATGCTCAAGGCGGCCGGAGTCTTTTTCAGCGTCGAGACGGCGGACGTCGACGAGGTTGCGATGCGCGACGCGCTGGCGGCCGAGCACGGTGACGACATCGTGCCACCGGAGGACGTGGCCGAGATCCTCGCCTGCGCCAAGGCGGAAGCCGTGAGCGCTGCACATCCCGAGGCCCTGGTGATCGGGGCGGACCAGGTGCTGGAGCTCGACGGAGAAATATTCGCCAAGCCCGCTGGGATGGAGGCCGCGCGCGAGCAGCTTCTGCGCCTGCGTGGGCGCGCCCACAAGCTGCATTCGGCGGTCGCGATCGCGAAAGCGGGCGATACGATCTGGGCACATCTCGATACCGCCGAGCTGGCGATGCGGGATTTTTCTCCGCGCTTCCTCGACGAATATCTGGCGGCGGTCGGCGACAAGGTGGCGACCAGCGTCGGGGCCTACCAGATCGAGGGTGTCGGCGTGCAGCTCTTCGAGCGCGTCGATGGCGGCCACTTCACCATTCTCGGAATGCCGCTGTTGCCGCTGCTCACGGAGCTTCGGCGCCTCGGCGCGTTGCCATCGTGACGGAATGGCGGAGGAGGGGATCGCATGAAACGAGCTTGCGTGATCGGCTGGCCCATTTCGCATTCGCGCTCGCCACTCATTCACGGTCACTGGCTGAAGCGGTACGGCATCGACGGGCAATACACCAAAGAGGCGGTGAAACCCGAGGAGGCGGCCGCGTTTCTGCGGCGGCTGGCGGAGAACGGCTTTGCCGGGTGCAATGTCACGGTGCCGCATAAGGAAACTGCGTTCGCGGCGGGCGACGCGGCCGGAGCGTCGGCCCGGGCCGTTGGTGCGGCCAATACCGTGTGGCTCGAGGGCGGTCGCCTTCACGTTGCCAATACCGATACCTACGGCTTCATGACTCATCTCTCCGCGACCGTGCCGGACTGGCGGGCGTTCGACGCGCCGGTCGTGGTACTCGGAGCAGGCGGCGCCGCGCGTGCCATCGTGTTCGGCTTTCTCGAAGCGGGCGTCGGCCGCGTCGTCGTCGCCAATCGCACGCGGGCGAGAGCCGACGAGCTGGTGCGCCATTTCGGGCCGCACGTCGTCGCGATCGATTGGGAGAAGCGCTCGCAGGCCGCGTGTCATGCGAGCGTCGTCGTCAACACGACCACGATCGGCATGAAGGGTGAGGGATCGCTCGGCATCGACTTCAGCCCCGCCGATCATCGGACCGTCGTCGCCGATATCGTCTATGTACCGCTCGAAACGGAGTTGCTCGCGGGCGCCCGTTCGCACGGGCTGCGCACGCTCGATGGTCTCGGCATGCTGCTGCACCAGGCGGTGCCGGGATTCGAGAAATGGTTCGGTGTGCGGCCGGAGGTTACGGACGAGCTGCGCTCCATCCTCGTCGCCGACATCGAGGCATCGCGCTGAATGCTCATCATCGGTCTGACCGGCTCGATCGGTATGGGAAAATCGACGGCTGCAGCGCATCTGCGCCAACGCGGCATCGCCGTGTTCGACGCGGACGCGGCGGTGCATGCGCTCTATTCGGGAGCGGCCGTACCGCTAATCGAGGCGGCGTTTCCCGGTACGACGGCGAACGGTGTCGTCGACCGGAGGCTTCTCCTGCAGTCATTGATGTCGGACACGAGCGGCTTCGCGCGCCTGGAAGCGATCGTGCATCCGCTGGTGCGCGAGGCGGAACGTGTTTTTCTCGAAGGCGAGCACGCGCGTCACGCCGCTGTCGCCGTACTCGAAATCCCGCTGCTGTTCGAAACGGGTGGCGACAAGCTGGTGGACGTGACGGTCGTTGTCAGTGCGGGTCCGCAAGAGCAGCGACGGCGCGTTCTCGAACGGCCCGGCATGACGGACGCGAAACTAGCCGAGATCCTGAGCCGGCAGATGGCCGATGCCGAGAAACGCCGGCGTGCCGACTTCGTTGTGGATACCTCGCGCGGAGTTCCGGAGATGGCGGCTCAAATGGATAGAATCCTCGCCGAGATCGCGTCGCGGCCAGCGGGCGCCTATCAACGCTGCTGGTCCGGCGGGGAAGCTCGCTTGTGAAAGCTGTCCGGGGACGTGTTCGACCATGCTGCGCGAAATCGTGCTCGATACCGAAACGACGGGTCTCGATCCCAAGAAGGGCGACCGTCTGATCGAGATCGGCTGCATCGAGCTCATCAATCGCATTCCGACGGGCCGCGAATACCACGTCTTCATCAATCCAGAGCGCGACGTGCCGGCCGATGCCGAGCGGGTGCACGGCATCTCCACCGCGTTCCTCGTCGACAAGCCCGTGTTCCAGGCGGTTTACCGGGATTTTCTGGCCTTCATCGCGGCCGATCAGCTCGTGATCCACAACGCGACCTTCGACGTCGCATTCCTCAATATGGAACTGGAGCGCGTTCGTGCGCCGGTGCTGAAGTTCGACCGGGTCGTCGATACGCTCGCACTGGCGCGGCGCAAGCATCCGGCCGGCCCGAACACGCTCGATGCGCTCTGCAAGCGCTACGGCATCGACAATTCGCAGCGCATCAAGCACGGCGCACTGATGGACTCTCTGCTACTCGCGGAGGTTTATATCGAGTTGCTCGGCGAGCGGCAGGCAACGCTCGTTCTTGGTGACAAGGGCGCCAATCGCTCACCGGCGGCAACCATGGCGCGCGGTGGATCGCGGACCGAAGCGGCGGCGCAGCGGCCCACTCCACTCGCTTCACCTCTGACGCCGGAACTCAAAGCGGCGCATCGCGCGTTCGTCGAAACACTCGGACCAAAGGCGATCTGGCAGCGCTATCTGCAGCCGAAGTCGTAGGGTCTGATCGGTTGAGAAGAAAGCGCACAGCGCGCGCTCTTCGAAAGCGTGAATCACACCCTGAGCACGTCGTTCTGCGCGTGGTCGGATGAATTGGGAACGCTGTTTCTCGGTCGGCGAACGAGCCGGCGCCCGGCCGGTGAGAATGCGCAAACGGAAAAGGCCGGCCTTGGGGCCGGCCTTCTCAACTTTCTCGGAGCGTCAGCCCCCGATGGTTCTTGGTCAGGTGTTTCTTGGTCACGCCTTCGCCTTGCCACCCGCGGCGGCAGCCTGCTCCTGCTGGCGGCGCAGGTAGAGTCCGCCAAAGTCGATCGGATCGAGCAGCAGCGGCGGGAACCCGCCCTCGCGCGTGATGTCGGCCAGGATGCGGCGCAGGAACGGGAACAGGATCGACGGGCAGTTGACGAGCAGAAACGGCTCGAGCGCCTGCTCGGGAATGCCCTGGAGGCGGAACATGCCGGCGTAGACGACCTCGAGATCGTAGATCGTGCCGACCTTGCTGGTGGCCTGGGCGCGGAAGTTGATCGCGCTCTCGTATACGCCCTGCTTGGCGTCAACGGCCTTGGCGTCGACGTTGACCTCGAGCTGGATGTTCGGGTTGTCGCCCGGCCCACCAAGCAGCTTGTCGATATTCGGGTTCTCGAACGAGAGGTCGCGAATATACTGTCCGAGCACCTGCGCCTGAACCGGAGCCGGGGCTCGGCTGGTGTCGGCCGTACCGGACCCGTTCTTTCCTTCCGCCATGGTCTTTTCTTCCCTGCTCAATTCTCGTTGTGCCAATCGCCCGCCGGGCGCCCGGAGCACGATGAGACCGCGTGCCTTCGCCTGTGGCGATGAGCGGTCGGATCCGATGCTCTAGAAACTCTGTGATCGAGCGCATTCGTCCGGGCAGGAAACCGCTTTGCGTTCCGTCGGACCGGATGGCGCTCCGGCCTTTGGTCGGCGGAGCGCTATCATGATGTGCCGTGGCGCGCAATCGAGCAGCGCCTATTCGCGCCGCTTACCCGTGGAGCGATTGCGTTCGTCGCCCTTCTCGTCGATGCGGTGGTACTCGCCCTCGATGACGATGCCGCCGCCATCGTCCCGGTAAGGCCGGGTACGGTCCGTCCGTGGCTCGCGTGGCGTCTCGACGGCTTCTCCTTCCATCGACCAGCGCGTGAACGATCCGCTGACGAAGACCTTGGACAGGGCCTTGTCCACGAGCAGAGAGCGAACCGGTGGCACGAGGAGGATTAGTCCGGCGGTATCCGTTATCAGGCCCGGCGTGAGAAGCAGCAGACCCGCGGCCATCAGCATGACGCCATCGAGCAAGGGGGCGACCGGGGGCACCCCTGCCTCCGCCGAGGCCATGACACGCTGCAAGGCACCGAGTCCCTGGCGGTGCAGCAGCGTCGCCCCCGCCATTCCGGTGCCGAGAACGATCAGGATCGTCCACCAGAAACCGATCACCTGGCCAACCTTCACCAGCAGCGCGATCTCCAGGAGAGGGATCGCGATGAGCACAAGCAACAGGAGGGCACGGACGGGTGAGAGCATGGGTGCTGTACGGTTCTATGGTACCTGTTGGCGCCTCGGTCCTTGTCTGGCGGAAGGCTTCCTGGCGGAAAATCTGGCCGCTTGGGGTGATGGAGGGCGATACCCTCATACCTGAAACGCTTCGTGGGCCGGTGATCTCACCCGAACATCGCGCCGCGCGGCCTGGTCCTCGGGTACGTTCGCCGGCGTCGTTCGACCTTGGGCGTCGTTCGAGTTTGCCGGTCGCGCCCAAAGCCGTTGGCGGAACCCTTCTTGTGCCCTAAGTTGAGGCCGATACCAATGATGTTCAGTGTCGCTGCACGGGGAAAGTGGCGCTAAGCTCCCCGCCCTGGACGGGACCTGGCCAACCCCCACGCATCCCTCCGCAATGTCGGCATGCGCCCCGCCGCAACGGGTGCGGCATGCTTGTTGCTGCCCCTCGTTGAATTCGGCTTCTACACTCGGGACTCGCCGACACGCCCACCGTTCGTTCGAAAGGTGCGGTCGAAAGGTACGGTCAGAGCGTGAGGGCAGAAGGAAAAACATAGGCTTACTCTCGGGTTTCGGATAGAGAAGATTCTGGAATCTGGCGCAGGAGGCGTCGCGAGGCTCGAGCCGCCCGCGCACTCCCGGCAAACGTGCAACCCCTTCTCGAAAGCACGTCCATGGACGGAAAAATCGATCTCATCACCCTGATTTCCCTGATCGTCGCCCTGGTGGTGATCTTCAAGCTGCGCGGCATTCTGGGGCGCCGTAACGACGAGGACGATGCCCGTCTGGAGCGTTACCGCGCGGAGCGGCGCAAGGCCGCAGCGAGCGGCTCCGGCAAGTCCGATGAAAAGGTCGTGACGATGCCCCAACGTGAGCCGGCGCCGGCACGGCCGGCGGCCGAGGCCAACGTGGCGGTGGCCGAGACGAAGGCGCGAATCCACACCGCGTCGGGTTCCAATGCCGAGGTCGAACGCGGCCTGCTCGATATTCTCCGGCTCGATCCGCAGTTCGATCCGGAATCTTTCATCCGC
>CALMPK010000309.1 GCA_937873575.1 uncultured Hyphomicrobiaceae bacterium | reverse complement strand
TCTGGCCGGCGCCCGGCAGATCGCGCGTGATCATCTCGAGCTCGCGCTTCTTGCCGCGCTCCATGAGCGTGTGCTCGAGCTCGAACTGGCTATCGAAGTGATCCTCGATGACGCCCTTGTTGCGTCCGGTCACGAAAATGAAATGCTCGATGCCGGCGTCGCGCGCCTCGTCGACGACGTGCTGAATGACCGGACGGTCGACGACCGTCAGCATCTCCTTCGGCATCGCCTTGGTGGCGGGCAGGAACCGGGTACCGAGGCCGGCGACGGGAAACACGGCCTTTCGGATGGGCTTGATCGGCTTGCTCATTCGCGGGGAACTTTCTTGAGATCGGAAGGGTCCTGTTGCCGTCAGATCACGGGCGGCGCAAGTACTGCTTTCGTGACATGTCGCCCCCAATCTCCCTCTTCCGGCGAGGTTGGAGCGTTCGGCAAGATAAGGGAAACCAAGAACACGAAGGCGCCATTAAGGCGGTAAGCGTAATAACTTGTGAACGCGATCGATGCGTTGGCTGAAAACGTTAGGATTGAGTGATGGCGGTACTGGTAACGGGCGGCGCGGGCTACATCGGCAGTCATATGGTGCTCGAACTCACCGACGCCGGTGAGCAGGTGGTGGTGCTCGACAACCTCTCGACCGGGTTCCGCTGGGCCGTCGCGCCGCAGGCCGAGCTGGTCGTCGGCGACATCGGCGATCAGGGCCTCGTCCGCTCGATCATCGATCGCCACGGCGTTACTTCGATCATCCATTTCGCCGGCTCCATCGTGGTGCCGGAATCGGTCGCCGATCCGCTCGGCTACTACCTGAACAATACGGTCAAATCGCGCGCGCTCATCGAGGTGGCGGTGAAGGCCGGCGTCGGCCAATTCATCTTCTCCTCGACCGCGGCGGTGTACGGCAACCCGCGCGAGAACCCGGTGCCGGAGACGGCCGCGCCCGCTCCGATGTCGCCCTACGGCTCGTCGAAGCTGATGACGGAGATCATGCTGGCGGATGCCGCGCGGGCCCATCCATTGCGCTACGTCGCGCTGCGCTACTTCAACGTCGCCGGCGCCGATCCGCAGGGGCGCACCGGCCAGTCGACGCCGCGCGCCACGCACCTCATCAAGGTCGCCTGCGAGACCGCACTCGGCCAGCGTCCGCACATGGACGTGTTCGGCACCGACTACGATACCGTCGATGGCACCTGCGTGCGCGACTACATCCACGTGAAGGATCTCGCCCGCGCCCACATGTCGGCCCTGGCGCATCTCAACGCCGGTGGCGATTCCGACATCTTCAACTGCGGCTATTCGCGCGGCTATTCGGTGCGTCAGGTGATCGACGCGGTGAAGCGGGTATCGGGCGTCGATTTCACGGTGCGTCTCGCGCCCCGCCGTCCGGGTGACCCGGCGGCGATCGTCGCGGCCTCCGACAAGATCCGCTCGACGCTCGGCTGGATGCCCGAGCACGACGATCTCGACATGATCGTCCGCCACGCGCTCGACTGGGAGCGACAGCTCGGTCCGCGCCTCAAGAAATCCGCCTGACACGCGCTTGGCAGCAAGCCCGCCGAGGCCGTAAAACCGCCCTACAGCGTCATCATCAAGGATGCGCCGTGGGGCGTTTTCGTCACGGCGTTCGAGAAAGGCGGCAGACGTGGTAGGGCTCGGTACGGACCCCAATAAATGCGGAGAGGACTGCCCGATGCGCGGTGCGAGCATCTGGGGCCGTCTGCTGTGGGTCGTGGCGGTGCTCGCGGTCGTTGGGCTTCTCGTCGTCACGCAGTCGCGCGCCGCGGGGCCGTCGTTCAAGGATTTTCTGGAGGGCCTGTGGCCGGATGCGAAGCAGCAGGGCATCCGCCGCGCCACCTTCGATGCGGCGATGGCGGGGCTCGAGCCCGATCTATCGCTGCCTGATCTCGTCCTGCCCGGCAAAACGCTGCCAACGATGGTGGGCCAGGCCGAGTTCACCCGTGAACCGCGCGATTATCTCAACGCTCCGACACTCGAACGGCTTGCGGGCCAGGGTCGCACGCTTGGGCGCAAGTACGCGAAGGCGCTCGACGGCATCGAAGAAAAGTACGGCGTCGACCGCTACTCGGTGCTTGCGATCTGGGGGCGAGAGACGGCGTTCGGTACCTACAAGCTGCCGCACGACGCCATCCGCGTGCTGGCGACGCAGGCCTACATCGGTCGGCGCAAAGAGATGTTCCGCGCCGAGCTGATCCTGGCGATCAAGATGCTGGACGACGGCATTCCGCGGGCGAAGATGCGCGCCTCCTGGGCCGGCGCCATCGGCCAGACGCAGTTCCTGCCGTCCGAGTTCTATGCCCACGCCCGCGACCACGACAGCGACGGTCTCGCCGATCTGTTCGATTCCGTTCCCGACGCGCTCGCCTCCGCCGCGCGCCAGCTCCAGGCCAAGGGGTGGGTGCGCGGGCGCTCGTGGGGCTACGAGGTCGTCATCCCGGCCTCGTCCGATTGCTCGCTCGAAGGACCGCCCGGATCGCGCGCCGTGCGCGAGTGGGTAGCGCTCGGGTTCAAACGGGCCAACAGCAAGCCGTTCCCGGCCGAGGTGATGGAAGATCAGGCCTACCTGATGTCGCCGGCCGGTGCCTTCGGGCCGTCGTTCCTGGCGCTCGAGAACTTCCAGGTCATCCGCCGCTACAACACGTCGGATCTCTACGCCATCTTCGTCGGCAATCTCGCCGACCGCATTGCAGGTGGCGGCGATTTCATCACGCCCTGGAAGCCGATCGGGCCGCAGCGCACGGCGTTGATCCGCGGCGTGCAGACGGGCTTGCAAAAGGCGGGATACCCGGTCGACAAGATCGACGGTTTCATCGGCTCCAACACCCGCCGCCTCGTCGGCACGTATCAGAAATCCGCGGGTCTGCCGGTCGATTGCTGGCCGGGTGAAGCGGTGCTGAAGAAGCTCGGCGGCGCAGTGCGTTAGGGTGTGATCGTTGGAGATGGAGGCGCGTGGCGCGTCCATCGAGAGCGTGAATCGCACCCGAAGCTCATGTCCGAGAGTGCGATCGACTCTGATTCCGATGGATCGCGAGAGCAGTTGCGTCGACGTGCGATAGCGCGCCGAGCACAACGCGAGGGGCATTGGGCCGCCGCAGCGCGAGATGATCGCGTTCGCGCCCTGAAACGAGAATGGCCGGGGCGAGCCCGGCCATTCGACATTCCGTACCTGAAGTGCGGTTCAGCCCGCAGCGAGCTTCGGCTCGCCGCCAATGGGTTCCGCCGGCTCGTCGATGAGCGGCGGGGCGGAGGGCTCCGAGCCATAGGACTGCAACTCGTGCAGCAGCGTATCGAGCAGGATGGTGAGGCGGTTGGTCGTGTCGTCCAGCGCATCGGCGAACTTGAGCGTGCGCTCCGACTCCATCGCCTGCTGGCGGCTGACGGCGTAGAGCATCGATGCGTTGCGAGCGATGGCCTCGCAGCTCTTCGGGTCGAGCTCGTCCTCGTGCAGCGTCCAGGTGAGTTCGTGGATGCTCTCGGCCATCTGCAGCATGCGCATGACGGGCGAAACCGCCTCGCCAGGGGCGGCCTTGGCGGCGTCACCCTCGAGCGAGAGCTTCGGCCCGGAACGCGCGGTGAGGTCGAACCGGGTCTCGGCGATGAAGCTCGACAGCTTCTCGATCTCGATACGCATCAGGCCGAGAATTGCCGGCGGCTGCTCGAGCGACGAGCTGAGCTTGCCGATGGCATCCTCGAGCACGGCCATGTCCAGCCGGCGGGCGCGGCGCCCGTGCTCGGCTAGAAACCAGCGTCCGCGCGGCGTCTCCAGCAGCGTCTGCTCGATGGCGCGGTATTCGAGATCCGCTTCCGTTGTCGCATTCGCGCTCGCTTCAGACATGTTCCCCAATCCCGTGTCGTTGCAACGATTTCCCATCACACCTAGACGATTCTCAGTTGCAGGTGGGGCACGGGCGCCGGGTTTGGCGCGTGATCGGGGAGTTGCTCACAGGTCTGTCGCGCCCGACGGCGGTTCGGCCCCCCTGAAATCGTGATATGCGGCGGATGCGCGAAGGGTTTCGGCGCGCGGGCGAATCTGTTCGAGCGGTCGGCATGGCGGGCTACGGCGTCAGGGTCAGCATCTTTTTCGCGGCGCTGTTCCTCATCTACGGCATTCACATTCCCTATCTGCCGCTATGGCTCGAATGGCGAGGGCTCACCGCTGCCGAGATCGGCGTCGTGACGTCGGTGCCGTATTTCCTGCGCATCGCGTTCACGCCCGCTGTCGCCTATGCCGCCGACCGGATGCAGGATCACCGGCGGGTCATACTCATGCTGGCGTGGTCGGTGCTGGCGCTCGCCCTGCTGCTCAGCCAGTCATTCGGCTTCTGGCCGATCCTCCTCGTCAGCGCGTCGATGGCCATCACGACCTGGACGATCATGCCGCTGACCGAAACGGTGGCGATCGCAGGCGTACGGCGCGGTCTCGACTACGGGCGCATGCGGCTGTGGGGCTCGCTGACCTTCATCGCGGCGAGCTTCATCGGTGGCACGGTCATCGAGGCGCAAGGACGCGGCGCCGGCATCTGGCTGATCGTGGCCGGGGCCGTCGTGACGGTTTGCGCGGCCTATGCGCTGCCACGGCGAGACTGGCTCCGCGCCGCGCCGGTGGTGGGGGGCGGCGCCGGTAAAGATGGGGACGCCGGCGCGAGTGCCGCCGCGCACGCCGCCCGCGGGGTGGATCGCGCCACGGTGCTGCGTCTCGTGCGCGATGCGCGCTTTCTGCTGTTTCTCGTCGCCATCGGCACGGTGATGGCGTCGCATGCGGCGTTCTACACGTTCGGCTCGATCATCTGGCAAGCGCAGGGCCTGTCGCCAGCATGGATCGGCACGCTCTGGGCGATCGGTGTCCTGACAGAGATTGCCCTGTTCGCATGGTCGGCGCCATTCGTGCTGCGGTTCGGTGCGCTCGGCCTGCTGGTCGCGGGCGGGGCCGCCGCAGTGGCGCGCTGGGGCGTGATGGCACTCGATCCGCCGCTTGCGGTGCTGGTGCCGCTGCAGGTTCTGCACGGGCTCACCTATGGTGCGGCACATCTCGGCGCGATCCACTTCATCGGGCTTGCGGTTCCGGAAGAGGCGGGCGGCACGGCGCAGGCGCTTTATTCGGCGGTCGCGGCGGGCATCATGCACGGCGGCGCGACGATACTGTCCGGCCTCCTCTATGCGCGTATCGGGAGCGACACGTATTGGGCGATGGCGGCGGTGGCGGCCATCGGACTTTGTGCCGCGCTGGTTCTCAAGCGGCGATGGGACGGAAGCCCGTTCTGGTGAAGCTGCTCTTGCGCCGTCGGTGAGGCGATGGGGCGGAGCGGCCAATACTAGAGCATCATCCGACTGCACAAAATCGCGTTAGCGATGAGCTGTCGGATAAGGATGCGCAAAAATCTGAAGGATAGAGCGCTTTCATCCGGTCAGGGGGAACCGCTCGCGGTTCCGTCTGATCGGATAGCGCTCTCGTGCGTCGCGATCGGTCGAGCGTTCGTTGGTCGCGGGGGCGACCCTGAAGCCTCCGAACTCGTGTCGACTTTGTCGGTGGCACCCGGGATGCGGTGGGCTCCGGGCGTATCGGCGGGCAAGCGGAAAAACGGCAACGGCCGCGCAATGCAGCGCGGCCGTTTCCACTTCCCTTCAAGTTCCCCGAACTTGAGCGCGTGTATCAGCCCGTTCAGGCGGCCTGATCGAGATTGGCCTCGAGCAGTACCAGCATGGGCTCGCCATCGATGCCCTTCGCCTTGAAGCCAAGGCGCTTCTCGAGATCGATGGTGCAGTGGTTCTCGCGGCTCTCGATCGACTGCAGCTTCTTGATGCCCTTGGCCTTGGCGCGGTCGCGAACGTACTGGAGCAGCTCGGTCTCGATGCCCTTGCCCTTGAAGTCCTCGTGGATGGTGAACGCGACTTCGGCCACCTCGAGCTTCTTGTCCGCCGCGAGCATGGCGTTGCCGATGATGCGGTCGCCACCGACCTCGAACACCAGATAGTCCTCGGTGCGCTCGTGGTCGACGTGCGTCATCGCCTCGATCTGCTTCGGCGAGACGTGCTGGACGGCGGTGAGGAAGCGGAAGCGCAGGTCGTCCTTGGTGACGTGCTCGAAGAACTCGGTGAGCGCCGCGTCGTCGGTGTCCTCGGCGGGCCGCACGTGGAAGCGGAAGCCGGTTTTGGTGTCGAGATCGACGGCTACATCTTTGGTCATGGCGCATTCCCTCGGGTGTTTCGCCCCGCAGGATGCGAGGCAAGAAGATCGGGCAGGGCGCCGGACGATGAGGTTGCGATGCAACCAGGAGCGAACGAACCAGGCCGGCGCGTTACTGACGAGCGCTCATGTAGTCCTCTGTTCTGTCACAAAAAACAGACGATGCCGCATGGCAGCAATAGCGCTTGTGCAGCGCGGCCGTGTCGCGGGGCGCGGTTGAGGAAGATCATGGAACCGCCCCGTGGGACGCGATGTGTGGGCCGGTTTGTGGGGTGCGCAGGGGAGCCATCGATCGTGATGGAGACGGATCGCTATGCTGCGCGATCGATCGCATCCAGCACGATGCGTCTGGGGTGCAATAGTCGCTTTCGACGGAAGCCACGCGCTTCCCTGTCCCATTGCGCCTGCGCGCGGCCCAATTGGATCGGAGCGGTCGAAGTCGAGCGCACCCGGAAAGCGTGCCCCTGAACGCGCGAACTACTGCTGGTTGATGAAACCTTCGATCCTCTGAAGCGTCTCGAGGTTCTTCAGTGAAATACTGCGGTCGAGCGCTTCGAGCGCGTTACGCTTGATGGCTTCGCTTTCTTCCGTCGTCACACCGAACGCGCCCTTACCGCTGGTTTTCTTGACAGGAGCCGCGCGCTGTTCTTTCGGGAACGGGACTTCGAGAGTGACGCCGTCGGTGAGCTTGATGCGGCGCACGCCGTACTCGATGGTTTTCTTGCGCTGGTCGGTCAGCACCAGCTTGACCTTGTGGACATCCTGACGGTCGGCATTGAGATCCATGTCGGCGCTGGCGAGGCGCACCTGGTTCGGTACGACCTTGGTCAGCTTGATGGCCGGTTTGATCTGTTTCAGCAGCTTGGTTGTGAACGTCAGCTCATCGGAATATTCGCCGACCTTGTTCGTTTCGTTGGCGACCTTGATGAACGTCGCGATGGTTTCATCGATGCCGATTTCGCCGGTGATCGGGTAGATGAAATTGGGGGCGCGTTCGGGATAATCGCTACAATCGGTTTCGCGAGCCGTGACAAGCTCGCCGAAGGCGTCGCTAACCTTCACCACCCGCTCGGCGATGCGCTTCTTCTCCGCGCCTGCCTTCAGCCCAAGCGTCACCGTTCCATAGGTCAACGGCAACTCCAGTGCGGCATTTCCGGTAGCATTGTCGTTCTCGGTGATCGTAAGCGTAAAGGCGTAGGCGATGCCCGCATAGCGGAATTTTTCGACGCCGCGCCGCGCGTCTTCGTCGAGGTCTTCCGGTCTCGCGTCCTTGAATTTGAGCCGGCCCGATCTGAGATCCGCCGCCATCTGTTGTGTTTTCGCGACGGGTGACTTTTCGAGGTGATCCAACAGCTCTTGGATGAGCGCGCGCCGCGTTTCGCAGCGGATGGCCTCGACGATGTCGTGTGTCGCCTCCCGGGCATAATCGTTCGGAAGGGGATGAATGGAGCATGCGGAGAGCGCGAGCGCACCCATGCAAATCGTGCCAAGACGCAGGAACAACATGGCTGACCCGGAAAATATCTAAACACGGGAACTTGGATAAAAACGCAGTCGATTGCAAAACTGTCGCGGAATGTCGAGGAAATCAAATAGCGCATCGATTGCGAAGAACGAGAAAGCACAGTGTGTGCCTTTTCTGGCACGCGCCCTCCTCAGCTCTTCTCGCCGGACATCCAGTCGAACAGCCGGGTGATGCGGGCGGAGATGGTGATGATGAGGAAGGTGAGCGCCGCGACTGCGGCGAGCACGACGAGAAACAGGCCGATCTTGCTCGTCAGCGGCGCCGTCGTCTCGTCGATCAGGTTCATGCCGAGATAGCCGGTCGCGGTGGTGCCGATCAGGCCGAGGATCGTCACTGTCGTGAGGCGGTGCATGGAGCTCGATTGGCGCCGCAGCAGGTCGGAGTCGAGATACTGCACCGTGTCGAACAGCTCCGAGCGCAGATCGCGATAGAGCGCCTCGTTGCCGAGGTGGGAGAGCTGCATGTGGAAGAGATCGCGCGCCTGCACCTGGTCCGAAACTTCTGTGAACCAGTACCGCTGCGTGAAGCGCATGAAGGCTTCCTGCAGCGCGTACACGGCGCGCCGGAAGGTGACGACGGAGCGCGGGTTCTTCGGGTTGAGCCGCTTGATGGTGGCGACCAGGCGGTCGGACAGCATCAAGATCGACGCCTTGTGGAAATGGCTGATGAGGAACAGCAGGTAATACTGGTGGCGGAACTGGCCGAGCAGACCGCGCTCGTTGTCGAACAGCCCCGTGTCGCGGCCTTCGGCGATGACGGTGAAGGCGTGGCCGCAGCTCAGGAAGCGCGTGTTGAGGGCCGTGCCGCGACCGCGCTCGTCGTAGAAGCGGTCATAGCAGTAGCGGCCTTCGAAGTCCGCCAGCGTGCGTCCCGAGTAGGGTGTCTCGTCGCGTTTGCCGGGCCCCGAGGCGAACGTCAGCCGAACGTAGTCCGCGCGCGAGAGATCGGCGAGACGATCCACCACGAGATACGTCATCTCGGGCATGCGGTAGTACTCGATCTGCCGGTACAGCAGCGGGCTCGTTCCGGGATCGGCATAGGAGCGGAACGGCTCCAGCACGAACGACCAGTGTGCGGCGACGCGCGGCGCACGGTGGTGACCGACGAAATCGAGGTAGTCCTGGCGCTTGTCGTAGTCCGATACTGCCAGCACGCGGCCATCGTGGCCGAGCCATTCGACGCGGGCCGCGCAGTGCAGCGGCTCGCCCTCGGCCGTCCAGCCCGGCGGATAGGCGCGCCCGAACCGGTAGACGATGTCTTTCACCGTCGCGAGCGGCAGGTCGGACGCCTCGATTTCGCAGGCGAGGATCATCGCATCGACATCATGGAAGAAATGCAGATCGACGTGGGCGACGCGGCAGGTAACGGGCTCGGTGCCCGGCCGCAGTGTGATGCGAAGGGCCGCGATGTCGGTCCGGCGGTAGACCTTGAGGGGCGCCTCGGCGTCGGTCAGGCTGCGTGTCGGGCCCTCCGCGTCGCCGTAGAGGAAGCGCTGCACGTGGGGCAGAAAGCTGACGAATTCGCGGTAGTGACGCTCCTGGAACGATCCGGCGCCAGCGCCGAACTCGTCCTCGACGAGCTGCCACGTTTCGGGAGACAGGTTCTCGAGAAGCGCCTCGGCCTTGTCGCCCTGGACATCGCCCGCAGGCAGTAACTGTGGCGGCCAGAGCGGGATGTGGCGGAAGTGGCGGACGATTACGTTGGAGTCCGCCTCGGCGCGCTCGCCCTGGCCGGTCCCGCCGTTGGTGCCCCGCTCGCCGTTCGCCTCAAGCGCCATGGTGCTCTCCCCTTGCCCGCCCGGACAATTGCAGCACGTATGCGACACCGCGATTACGGCGCGCAAGGTCGACGGAGGTGGGGGCGACGGACGTAGGGGCGACGAGGAGGGGCGTTTCGACGTTTCAGTCGGCCTGGTTCCGTCGGGAACAGGCGGGTCCGCTGGCGGTTGCTAGGGTTCTCGGCAACGGACAACCGCAACCGGGGCTCACGCCATGACCGCTCAGCAGAAGACCCTCGCCGCCATCCTCGCCAAGTATGCCGGACACGAGAT
>CALMPK010000308.1 GCA_937873575.1 uncultured Hyphomicrobiaceae bacterium | reverse complement strand
GCAAGGGCAAGGTGGCGCTCACCGCCGCCAACGACGTCACGGTCGGCGGATCGCTGACCTCGACGGCGGCCAACGTCGCCGTCACCGCAACCGGCGGCGCCTACAAGCAGACCGGCAACGTCTCGGGCGAGACCGGCGTCGCCATCGCCAGCGGCACGTCGAGCACCATCGGCGGCAACGTCACCTCCGCCAACGGCGCCGTCAGCGTCGATGCCGGAACCGACATCGCGGTTACCGGTGCAGTCACTGCGTCGGTCGCAGGTATCGTCATCACTGCCGGCCAGGATATCGGCATCGACGGCTCGGTCGCGGCGAATACCACGATCACCGTCACTGCAGCACGCGATGTGACGCTCAGTGTCAGCACTGCTTCAGCCGGTGACAAACTTGCTGTCGAGGCCGGCCGCAATGCCGCCATCAACGGCACCGTCGTCAGCATCGGCAGCCTCGTCACCTTGCAAGCGAACAACGATGTAACTGTCGATGGTAGCGTGACGGCGGCCGACTCGATTGCGGTGACGGCCGGTAACGATGCGTGGCTCACCGCCGACCTATCGGCGCTCAACGGATCGATCGGCTTGTCAGCCGGAGGCGAACTGTCGCTGATCGGCAAGGCGGACACGAACGGCAAAGACATCGCCTTCACGAGCGGCGGCGACACGTCGATCGACGGCCTTGTCGGCTCGAACGGCGGCAGCATCACGGTCGTCGGTAGCGAGAACGTAACGCTGTCTCCATCAACGGTTCTTTCCAGCAAGGATGGCACGATCAGTCTCACGGCCCACGGCGGTGCGACCACGGCCGGCCGCCTGATGCAGCGCAAGGGCACCGGTGAGATCAACGCCGCCGACGGCGCTGTGATCCTCAAGGCCGGCGAAATCATACTCGAGAACCCGATAACTGCCGGAACTTTCACCCTCGACGCGACGAACGGCAAAGGTGCGATCAGCCTCGGCACCCTCAGGCTGAAGTCGGAAATCACGATCCTCGGCAAGTTCGTCGAGATCGACAATCTGGAGCACACCGGAACGACCGCACCGCTCAAGGTCGCGATCTCCGCCGGCGGGCTGTCGTTGGCCGAGAGCGTGACGCTTGGTGGTTCTTCCAAGGTCGGCTTCGCCTTCGATCCGCTGGCGACGCGACTGGCCGACATCGAGCTCGACACGACGAGCATCGAGATCCTGCGCGGCCGCATTGGCGAGCGTGCCCGGATCGCCTCGTCGATGTTCGAGACCGTACTCGACAACACCTCCCCCGCGATCCAGGCAACGGACCTCCAGCTCTATCAGGCCCGGCCGGGTGAGTTGTTCTATCTCCTCATGGCGAACCGAGCGTTCAGCACCGAGGTCGATACGCTGAACTTCGACCGTTCGTGGATCGTTCGGCGCTGGCTGCCGGGACAACCGCTCGCCGCCGTATCGGACGACGTCACGTCGAACAACGGCGTCGTGCTGACCGAGAACATGATGCCGCTGACCGCGACACAGAATAGTCTGGCCAATGCGTCCACCGCGACGGCCGGACAAACTGTGCCACAGATCGTCATCCCCATGGGCGTGTCGGGGTTTGCATCAGGAGCCTGCGCAATGGCGAAACTGATCAACCTTGGTGACCTCGGCGCGTGTGTCGAGTGATGGAGGATCGGACAGAGGCGTCATTGAGACACTGGCGCCTCTGTTGACACCTCGCCGACTTCACCGGCTGCTCCCTAGAGCGGTGGCCAACCCTGGTCGCCACGTTCGCACGGGCCAATAAACTCGCGCGGATGGCATGGCCTTCGACATGGATTTGCCATAGCGGGGGCCATGTCGACCGCACACGCGCGCCCTCCCGAGCCCGACTTATCCACAGGTGAAGCCGCGCCGGTCGCATTGCCGGCATGGCGCTGAGCTACCGGGCTCGGGCAGGTTCGATCCACGATGGGTGGAGGGTGTGATGACGGAAATCGCAGGGCGCGACATCAAGGCCGGCCAAAGCTGGAGCTATAACGCGCCGCAAGGCTACGAGAGCTCGCGCATCGTCGTCGGCGCCATCGCCACGTTCAGCGGAAACGCTCACATCGTCTGCGTCAGCGTCCCCGGCGCGCCGCAGGTCCAGCCCGACGGCACGCTGGTGGCGGTCTCTATTCCGTTCCTGCCGATGAGCGAGGAGGCGTTCGCCGATACGGTGGAGACGCTGATGGGCGAGCATGCGGAATCCGCGCTGGACCCGGCCTTCGCCGACGCCCTTTCCGATTGGAGCAACGACCCGCGCGGACTTACTTGCTTCACAGTGCCCTTCGACGGGTATCTCGACCGTCTGATCGCGCGGCAGATGGCAGCGATCGTCGGCGCCGACGCGGCCTGACACGGCCGATCGTCCACCCACACCCGAAGAAGCCGGCCCTTACGCGCTCTGGCGCAATCGCTCCGCCGCCCAGGACCGTGGTGCCATCGCGACCAGGCCGAGCGCCGGCGGCGCGTCCGCCGCGCGCAGCGCCGTCGGGTCCTTGCTCCAGCGCCCCGCGATCTGCATCACCTGGGTGTCGGTCGGCGTCAGCACGAGCCCGCTGCCCGCATCGCCGGACCGGCCCGCGACGCCGCGCAACTCGAAGAAGCGGAGCCCGAGCGCCTGCTCCTCGCGCGTGCGGCGCCCCTTGCTCCAGACCACCTCGCCGTCGAGCGTGGCGAACGCACGCACCAGATCGCGGTCGACGAGGCGGACCCAGGCGAAAAGGTCGACCACCGGGCAGGCGCTGTAGAGCTGCACCTCCGGGAAGCGGCTCGCCAGGCGCACCAGAAGCGGTGTGCATTTGTCGGCGAAAGCGGCGCCGGTCGGATGCGGCAACGCCAGCCCGATCACGAAGGTCCACCCGTCCACAGGCGGGGGAAAGAAAAAGGGGGGGGGGGCGAGCTGGGGGGGGGAGGGCGGGGCGCGGCCGGGGGTGCCGGTGGGGGGGGGGGGGGCGGGGGGGCCGGGGC
>CALMPK010000307.1 GCA_937873575.1 uncultured Hyphomicrobiaceae bacterium | reverse complement strand
AGGCGGCGGGGCGAACTCGCCAGCTGGATAGTTAAACAGCCAGCATGCCATAAGTTGGTTCAGGCAGCCGATATGCTGCAAGTTCCTTCTCGCCAATATCTTTGGCGTTGCTCAAACGATAGTGCTTCTCGCTAATAATCGATACGTCATTGCCGTCGAAGTGCAACTCAAACAGTGCAATCGTATCGTTTGCCATAAACTGCGCTGAGACAGGCCGTGCGATACAGTGCCTATATCTCTTCTGCGTCTGGCAAAACGTCGTGTCTTGGATCGTTTGGATGACTCCGATGGTGTCCTTACCGCCTTTGGCTTGCACCGGAACGATATATTGTGCGCCTCGCGAATCGACTCCGACATATAGCTCGTCGATCTCAATTTGCCCGTAATTGGAGATCTTCGTCCGCAGGTGGTTTTGCAGCGAGTAAGCAGCAATGCCCAAGAAAATGTCGATTAATCGATTGTACCTAATTTTTGCTAGCAGTGCCTGCTCGTCCGTCAACGCGTACTGAGAAATGATCTCCGGCGTCGCGTCGGGGATTTTCCGAACCATCATGCCTCTTGTAGGCATAACCGTTGCCAAATTGCTCAACCGGAAGCGATAGCGCGCATCGCCGGCTCCAAGGATTAGCCAATAGCGCCCGTCAGGCTGGGCATCTAAAATCGGCTTCGGAAGCGGGCGGCGATAGCGGAAGGTGTAAACTACATCGCCTAGGTTCTTGGGTCTCTTGATGCCTAATCGATCAGCGGTGTCGGCGATCTCTTCGCGGCTGAACTCAAACTCTTCGCCGCCGTGGTAGTTTCGTTCGAAGATATCCAAGATGATCGCTTGGTACATGTTCCACTTCTTGGGAGCGGGCTTTTCGTCCTTGTCGTCCGCATCGATTTCCTCGGTCATGCAATGACGCGCTCCCGCCTGTCGATATCCGCAGTACGTCTGCGCTTTGCGATCACGTCACCGGAAACGCCGTAGCGCTCGGCCGCTTGAGCCATCGTCAATTCGAGCAATGCGGGATCTCCGAGATCCATAACTGGCTTCGGCGCCCTCGGCTTGTTGCCGAGAGCATCCACAATGCACGATGCTATGGCTTGGCCGAGCAGCGGTGGAACCGAGTTTCCGATCTGGCGGAACCCGTGCCATTTCGTGACATGGAATCGAAACCAATCGGGAAATGAGTGCAATCTTGCAGCTTCGCGGTTGGTGATCACGCGCGGCATATCAGGGTGTATAGGTCGGGGCGACGTGAAAGCGCCGCGGTCGCTCGCTGTCCCGGCACGCAGGGTATTGGATTGACCGTTGGGATCGAGCTTGTGAAAGCGGCTAACCGGCTCGGTCTTCCCCCACTCAGTTTCGGCGAAGCGCCGACGTGAGATTTCGGTATGCGATGTGCGTAAGCTCGAAGTAAGAAGTCGGTTGTCGAAGTTGCGGCGATAGCTGTAGTCGTGCGGATCGTTCAATAAGCCTCGAAGCCTTCGAGCGTAGTTTGACGGGCCCTTATAGGGTGCCTTCACCCAATCGCGATCTTGCAGTTCCTTGAAGCGATCAGCGTCGGCAAGATCCGATAGAGCCTCGCGCACCGTCACTCGTTTCGTTGCTGGCTTCGGGTAACTGGGAATCTCATAGCCGTGCCGGGCGCCAACGAGAAATAGGCGATGCCGATCCTGAGGAACCCCATAGTCGGCTGCATTGAGCACCCGGTATGGCAGCAAAATCTTGTATTCGACCGAAAGCGCCTCGATCATCTCGTCCAGCACTTGGCGTTGCTTACCGAGGGTTAAACCCTTCACGTTCTCGAAGACGAAGTACGCCGGTCGCAATTCCCGCACCAAGCGAACGAAGTGTTGAACGAGCTGATTGCGGGGGTCGTCAAGCGCGCGTTTACCGATCATCGAGAAGCCCTGGCAGGGCGCGCCTCCAAACACCGCCCCGATCTCCTTGCTCCCGATCCCAGACAGCCGCCTGATCTCGGCGCCACTTAGATCGATCACGCTGCGACACAGCGTCGTGCAATAGGGGAAATTATACTCGTGCGTAGCGCAGTGGATCGGATCGATTTCCACCGCGGCAGCGATGTCGAAGCCGGCGCGTTCGAAACCAACGCTGAGCCCGCCAGCGCCCGCAAATAGATCGATTCCTATTGGCCGCATTCGAACTTGAATTCCTCCTGCTCACTCCAGCTTCAATCGGAACTTACCCTTAGCCGGTCCAAATGTCGATCGAAATGCACTCCCGGCGTTCAACTTAGGAACGCAGCAAGGGAAGCCTCCAGAGCGTGCATATCACCGGTCTCGCACTGCCAAACTGTGAGAGCTTTCCATCCTAGTCGGGTCAGATCCTCAAGGTTCTCCGCGTCACGTTCTCGATTGCGTTGCAGCTTCGTGCTCCAGAACTCCACGCGCGACTTCGGTGCTTGGCCTTTGCGGCAACCGTGAGCGTGCCAAAAGCACCCGTGAACGAAAATCGCTTTCCGACGCGAGCGAAAGACAACATCTGGCCTGCCTGGAAGATCGCTGGCATGGAGGCGAAAGCGATATCCCATGCCATGCAGTACGCGGCGACAGACTAGCTCGGGGCCAGTATTCTTTCCGCGAACGGACTGCATGATGTAGCGCCGTTGTTGGGGCGTTCGGGTGTCAGTCATTTTCCTTGTATGCCCGATCAGCGCGCGCGGGCAAAATAATAGCCCAAAAGAAACTTCTCACGCTCGATGGGTCGAGAAAAGACGACCTCCAATTCGCATGCTTAGGGGGCGAATCGTACACTACAGCCGAGAGGTGCTGTACATGGGGCAGCCTAGGAAAATGCTACTCGCCGGCCAGCTTCAGCGCGTTGGCCACCACCGGCGCCTCGACCGGGCGGTCGTGCGTCAGGGCCGGGACGCGGTGGCGCGCCGCCTCGACCGCGGCCAGGTCGATCTCGTGCGTCACCACGCCGGGCTCGCTGCCGCCGTCGGCCAGCACCTCGCCCCAGGGCGCGACGATCAGCGAGTGGCCGTAGGTGCGGCGGCCCTTGGCGTGGGTGCCGCACTGCGCCGCCGAGAGCACGTAGGCGCCGGTCTCGATGGCGCGGGCGCGCTGCAGCACGTGCCAGTGCGCCTGGCCCGTCACCTCGGTGAAGGCGGCCGGCGCGGTCAGGATCTGCGCCCCGGCCTGCGCCAGCGAGCGGTAGAGATAGGGGAAGCGGATGTCGTAGCAGATGGTCAGGCCCAGGCGGCCCCAGGGCAGGTCGGCCAGCACGGCCTGGCGGCCGGGCTCGAAGGAGCTGCTCTCGCGGTAGCTCTGGCCGTCGCCGACCTGCACGTCGAACATGTGGATCTTGTCGTAGCGCGCGGCGATGCCGCCGTCCGGCCCGATCAGGTAGCTGCGGTTCCAGCACTTCGTCTCACTCGCCTTGACCGTGAGCGAGCCGATCAGCAGCCAGATGTTGAGTTCCTGCGCCAGGCGGCGGAAGGGCGGCAGCGCCGGATGGCGCGCCTCGGGCTGCGCCTCGGCCAGGACGCGCGCCTTGTCGGGGTCGATCTGCGTGGTGTTCTCGGGCGTCATCACGAACTGCGCGCCCTTGCCCTTGGCTTCGCGCACCAGGGCGCTGGCGACGCGGACGTTGGCGTCGATCTCGGTGCCCGCCGTCATCTGGACGAGGCCGGCGACGAAGCGCTGCGACATGGGTCTGGGCCTCCTAGGCCGCGAGAAGGGGATCGAGTCCGCCGCGCGCTTCCAGCGCGTAGAGGTCGTCGCAGCCGCCGATGTGGCGGCCGTCGATGAAGATCTGCGGCACCGAGCTGCGGCCGGCACGCTGCATCATCTCCTGCCGCTTGCCGGGCTCGGCCAGCAGGTCGACCTCGGTATAGGTCACGCCCTTCTGGTCCAGCAGCTTCTTCGCCCAGTAGCAGTAGCCGCAGAGCAGGGTGGTGTAGATCTCGACCTTGGCCATGGTTCCTCCGCGCGAGGGCTGCCGCGCCCCTCGATTATGTCGGTCCCATGACGACGCGGGCAAGGGTCAGCACGTCGACGCCGGCCGCGCCGGCGCGCGTCAGCACCTGTGCCGCCGCCTCCACGGTGGCCCCGGTGGTCAGCACGTCGTCCACCAGCAGCACGCGCCGGCCGGCCAGCCGCGCCGGCCAGCCCGGCGCCACCTGGAAGG
>CALMPK010000306.1 GCA_937873575.1 uncultured Hyphomicrobiaceae bacterium | reverse complement strand
GACCAGCAAGTATGATTTGGTGCGGACGGCGGGACTCGAACCCGCACGACGTTGCCGTCTCGAGATTTTAAGTCTCGTGTGTCTACCGGTTCCACCACGTCCGCGCGGCGCACGTTATGGGCGAGCGCCGCCTAGGTTGCAATCACTCGTGTAGCGGTCATCGGGCCGCAGGAGGCATTGCCTCCTTGCCGGCGATTTTCAGCGCGAAGGCATACTCGACCGCCGTTTCCTTGAGCGACTCGAAGCGTCCCGAGGCGCCGCCGTGCCCGGCTTCCATGTTGGTCCGCAGCAGCAAGAGGTTGGCGCCCGTATTGAGCTCTCGCAGCCGGGCGACCCACTTCGCCGGCTCCCAGTACGTGACGCGCGGGTCGGTGAGGCCGGCCAGCGCAAAGATATGCGGGTAGGCCTGACGCTTGACGTTGTCGTAGGGGCTGTAGCTGCGGATCGTTTGGAAGTCGGTGGCGTTCTCGAGCGGATTTCCCCATTCGGGCCATTCGGGCGGCGTCAACGGCAGGTCCTTGTCGAGCATCGTGTTGAGGACATCGACGAACGGGACGTTGGCGATGAGACCGAGGAAAAGGTCCGGCGCCATGTTGGCGACCGCGCCCATCAGCATGCCTCCGGCCGAGCCGCCGTGAGCGACGATGCGACCACGCTGTGTCAGCCCGGCCTTGGCGAGATGCTCGCCCGCGGCGATGAAATCGGTAAACGTGTTCGGCTTTTTCTCGCGCTTGCCGTCGGTGTACCAGCGGTAGCCCTTGTCCTTGCCGCCGCGGATGTGGGCGATAGCGTAGACGAAGCCTCTGTCGACAAGGGAAAGTCGAGAGGTCGAGAACGCGGCCGGAATCGAGAGACCGTAGGCGCCGTAGCCGTAGAGCAACAGCGGCGCGCTGCCATCGAGCGCGGTATCCTTGTGATGGAGGATGGAGACCGGCACCAACTCGCCATCGGGCGCTGGGGCCTGCAGGCGTCGCGTTACGTAGTTCGCAGGGTCATGCCCGCTCGGCACCTGCTGTCGCTTGCGAAGCGTGCGGGCCCGCGAGGAGATGTCGTAGTCGAATACTTCGCTCGGTGTCGTCATCGACGAGTAGGTGAAGCGGATCGCGGTGGTATCGAACTCGTAGCCCCCGCCGAGGCCGAGCGAATAGGCCTCCTCGTCGAAAGCGATCGCGTGCTCGCCCCCCGTTTCGAGATCGCGCACGACGATGCGCGGCAGACCGCCCTCGCGCTCGAGGCGAGACATGTGGTTCGCGAGCACGACGATATCGAGGATCAGACATCCCGGCCGGTGCGGTACGAGTTCGCTCCAGTTCTCGCGGCCGGGCGAGGCGACTGGCGCAGAGCAGATGCGAAAATCTTCCGCGCCGCCTGAGTTGGTGAGGATGATGAGCCGGTCGCCGCGATGCTCGACGGAGTACTCGTGTCCGTAGTCGCGCGGGGCCACGAGGCGCGGCGCACTTTCGGGCGCCGCCGCGTCGATCAGGTAGACCTCGCTCGTATCGTGGCGGTGGGGGTCGATCAGCACGAACGCGTTCGATTGCGTGTTCGAGACGCCGACGAAGAAGCCGTTGTCCGGCTCCTCGTAGACGAGGATGTCGCTCGCCGGGTCGCTGCCGAGCGTGTGGCGATAGACCCAGCGCGGGCGGTGGTTCTCGTCGAGGCGCACGTAGAACAGCGTTCCGCCGTCGAGCGACCAAGCGAAGGCGCCTGCATCCGGGATGACGTCTGCAAGATCCTCGCCCGTCGCGGAATCGCGGACGCGGATCGTGTAGAATTCCGAGCCGCTGTCGTCGACGGCGTAGGCGATGAGACGGTGGTCGGGTGTATGGTGGAGGCCGCCGAGCTGCCAGTAGGGCTTGTCCTTCGCCTCCCGGTTGCCATCGAGCAGTATGACTTCGCCCTGGTCGGCACCGCGCGGCCTGCGGCAGGCGAGCGGATACTGCGCACCCGTCTCGAAGCGGAAATAGTACTCCCACGGACCATCGGGGTTCGGGACCTGGGAATCGTCTTCCTTGATCCGCCCCTTCATCTCCTGGAATAGCGCTGCCTGCAGCTCCTTGGTGTCGGCCAGTGCCGCTTCCGTGTAGGCGTTCTCTGCCTCGAGATAAGCGCGGATGTCGGGTTCCAGCACGCCGGGATCGCGCATCACGGCCTGCCAGCGCTCGGAGCGCAGCCATGCATAGGGATCGTCGAGCCGTACCCCGTGGTGCTCGCTCACGCTTTCGCGGCGCTGAGCGCAGGGGGACGTGGCCCCCGTCACGGCAAGCGCGGGGGCGGCGAGTGGTGGAGTGGGCATGAAAATCCTCACGTGGCTTTCGGGACGGGCTGACTTGGCGGGCGTCGCAGGCGCCGGCCGGGTCGATGCCGGGGAAGGCTGACGGGTGGGATAATGGGGGCCGCGACTGGCTCGGGCAAGCCGCGATGCTGGCCCGGCTGACTGCGGGTTCGCAAGAAGCGACAGGATGACGCGAAATAGAGTGAACGATTGTAATCTAGTAGTGTTGCTTTCGACAATCTTCGTTAGGAATATGCGACGCTTTTGTGGTGTTGTTGTTGACAGTCAATTCGATTTGGTCTCAGTAATCGAGGCTTTGAATTCTTTGCCTACTCCTGTACAGGCCGTTCGCGAGCCGCAGCGACGACCGCGCGCCATGCGCGCGGCCGGCGGCTTACGTGTAGCGGTGGCGGACAGTGGGGTCAGGGCGACCGAAACACGAGGGGCGTATCATGGAAGAAGTGGAGCAGAGCGGGCTGGTTGAGCTGACGGCGAAAATCGTTTCGGCCTATGTCAGCAACAATTCGCTCGGCGCGAACGAGGTCGCGCAGCTCATCAACGATACCCATGCCGCGCTGGTCCGCGTGACGGGCCGTCTGCCGGAGCCCGAGCGCGAGGAGCAGCGCCCGCGCATATCGGTGAAAAAGTCGGTGATGCCCGACTACATCATCTGTCTCGAAGATGGAAAGAAGTTCAAGTCATTGAAGCGCCATTTGCGCACCCATTACAACATGACGCCCGAGGAATACCGCGAGAAGGGGGGCCTGCCGCACGTTTCCCCGAGGGTGCGGCCGAACCGCGCGCGCCGCCCCTGGGCCCGCGCAAAGAAGAGGCGCCCCGGCCCCCGCCGCGACGAATAGACATCCAGGATCGGCGCGTCCGTGTTGGCATCGTGATCTGGAGCGGCGTGGCGCGGGCCTGCCGCTCATTTCATTTTCCTTCTCCCGTGCGCGTTGAACACCCGGCGACCATACGGGCAAGCTCGGCGACCTCCGCCCGATAGGCGGCGAGAAGTGGCGCGTGGCGGGCGAGATCGTAGGTCCAGTGCCCCGCGAGACCCCGCTGACGCTCCTCACGCAGGGCGCGGCGCAGCCGGCCGACGAGCCGGGCCCGGCCTTGTCGAGACCGGTCCGCAAGCTCCGCCGGCCAGACGGATGTGAGGCGCGGCAAGTCCCGCTCCCGGTCGTAGGCGCTGGGCGCCGGGCGGGAGGGCGGCGTTCTACGATTTCCGGGCCCGGACAGCCCCCTTGCGCCAGCCGTCACCGCCGTGCCG
>CALMPK010000305.1 GCA_937873575.1 uncultured Hyphomicrobiaceae bacterium | reverse complement strand
CATTGACATAGGGCGCGGAAAGTGAGCCAGCGATACCGGCCGCTGCGCCGGCCGTCGTTTTGAGAAAGCGCCGTCGGTCAATACCGCTCCCATTACCCTCGGAGCCCGACACGCTTAAGCTGAGCCTGTCCATGAAGTTCTCTCCCATTGCCATTTTCGGTGGTTGCTGACGTCTGCTTCAATGTTTTGCCGCTCTTGCGCGAGAAGAGGTGCAACGTCTGTTGAGGAAAAGTCACCGAGATCCGGTCGTCCGCTTTCGGTGCGTCGGCGCGCGCAAAAACCGCACGGAACTTGTTGCCGTGGATCGTGCCCAGCACATAGGTCTGCGCGCCAATCTGCTCGACCAATCCGACCACCATTTCAACTGACGCGGGTGTTTCGCCACGCTCGATGTGCTCGGGCCTGATGCCAAGCGTGACATCTTTTTCCGTCTCCAAGAATGCCTGGGCAGGCAACTCAACGTTCAAGTTACCGGAACGCATTGCGAGTACATCTCCCTCGCGCGCCAATTCACCATCAATCAAATTCATCTCCGGCGATCCAATAAAGGCCGCCACGAAGGCGTTCGCGGGCCGGTCATAGAGATCGAGGGGCCTTCCGGCTTGCTGGATAAATCCGTCCCGCATGATCACAATCCGATCGCCCAGCGTCATGGCTTCGACCTGTGGTTTGCCCCCTGAAAAGTGGTCCTCCCTGAAGTAGGCTATTGAGCCGTAGGAGGACGTTGGAATGCCCCAGAAGAAGCACAAACCCGAAGAGATCGTGGCGAAGCTGCGCCAAGTCGATGTTCTGTTGTCGCAAGGTCGTTCTGTCGGAGAAGCGGTCCGTTTGATCGGCGTGACGCAGTTTACGTATTACCGCTGGCGCAAGGAGTTCGGCGGCCTGAAGGGTGACCAGGTGAAGCGGCTGAAGGAGCTCGAGAAAGAGAACGACCGGCTGCGCAAGGCTGTGTCGGACCTGACGCTCGAGAAGCTGATCCTGAAAGAGGCCGCCTCGGGAAACTTCTGAGCCCCGCCCGTCGTCGGCGGTGCGTCGACCATGTCATGGCGAAGTTCTCCGTCTCGGAGCGGTTTGCCTGCAAGGTTCTCGGCCAGCATCGTTCGACCCAGCGCAAGAAGCCGCAAGGCCGGCCCGATGAAGAGGCGTTGACCGCCGACATCATCCGGCTCGCTTCCCGCTATGGCCGTTATGGCTATCGCAGGATCACGGCGATGCTGCGGTCTGAAGGCTGGACGGTGAACGCCAAGCGCGTCGAACGCATCTGGCGGCGGGAGGGGCTGAAGGTTCCCCAGAAGCAACCGAAGAAGGGGCGGCTCTGGTTGAATGACGGATCGTGCATCCGGCTTCGACCCGAGCATCCAAACCATGTCTGGTCCTATGACTTCGTCGAGGGTCGGACCCACGATGGCAGGAGATTCCGCATGCTCAACATCATCGACGAGTTTACCCGGGAATGCCTGGCGATCCGCATCGGCCGCAAGCTCAACTCCACCGATGTCATCGACGCTCTGTCAGACCTGTTCATCCTGCGGGGTGTGCCTGGCCATGTTCGTTCCGACAACGGCCCGGAGTTCATCGCCAAGGCTGTACGGGAGTGGATTGCCGCCGTCGGAGCAAAGACCGCCTTCATCGAGCCGGGAAGCCCTTGGGAGAACGGCTATTGCGAGAGCTTCAACTCGAAGCTGCGTGACGAGTTGCTGAACGGAGAGATCTTCTACAGCCTCGCCGAGGCCAAGGTCATTATCGAAGCATGGCGGCGCTACTACAATACCGAGCGGCCGCACTCATCGCTCGGATATAAACCGCCGGCACCGGAGGCCATCATCTGGCCTGCGCCAGCACGCGGGTCAGCCTCATCATCTGCCCAGGCGATGGCCCAGAAACCCATCATGCATTAAGACTGAAACCGGACCACCCTATGGGGTCAGGCCATACACTCAAAGGCATAGACATCGTCGAGCGTGAAATCTTTCTTCCCAAGCTGCTCTATGCATTTCATTACGTCGAGGAGCCAGCCGCGTGCTTCAATAGATTCATGTCTTAAAAAGAGCGTCTTTTGCCACTCTTCAAGGACGACATCCTTCGGGCGAATGGCGCTGTTCTGAACGATATGAATCTTGCCCGCATCTGGAACCCGGCTGAGCAGGATATTGGAGCCAATCCAACCCGCGCGGCGTGCTGTGGCTGCCAATGGCTTTCGTT
>CALMPK010000304.1 GCA_937873575.1 uncultured Hyphomicrobiaceae bacterium | reverse complement strand
ATTCATCGCGCTCGAGCCCGCCACCGGGGAAATGCCAGCCGGGACGATAGCCGTGCCGGACGAGCAGCAGGCGGCCGGTCGCATCGATCACCGCACCTTGAACGCCGATGGTGACGACGCGCCCGCGCCGGATCACGCGGGTCAGTGACGCCGCTGTCCTGCGCCTAAACTTGTCGAGGATGCCGCCGCTCATCGACATGGCCCTTTTCAACAAACCATCGGTATGTGCTCGCCAGCCCGTCCTCGAGCGTGATCCGCGGCAGCCAACCTAGCGCTTTGAGCTTGTCGCCACTCATCAGCTTGCGCGGCGTGCCGTCCGGCTTCGCGAGGTCGTTGACGATGCGTCCCTCATAGCCGACCACCTGGGCGACGAGTTCGGAGAGCGCTTGGATCGTCAAGTCCTCGCCCGAGCCGACGTTGATGTGCTCGTCGTCGCTATACTCGCGCAAGATGGCGACGAGTGCATCCGCGCAGTCGTCGACGTGCAGGAATTCGCGACGGGGTTTGCCGCTGCCCCAGATCACCACCTCCGGCGCGCCGCTGATCTTCGCCTCGTGGAACTTGCGGATCAGCGCCGGAATGACGTGGCTGGACGTGAGATCGAAATTGTCTCCCGGCCCATAGAGGTTCGTCGGCATTGCGGAGACGAAGTCGCATCCGTGCTGGCGCCGATAGGCTTGGCAGAGCTTGATCCCCGCGATCTTCGCGATCGCGTACCACTCGTTGGTCGGCTCGAGCGGCCCGGTGAGCAGCGCGCTCTCGGCAATCGGCTGCGGGGCGTGCTTGGGATAGATGCACGACGAGCCGAGGAACACGAGCTTGGCGACATGGGCGTGATACGCCGCCTCGATGACGCTCGCTTCGATCAGCAGGTTCTGGAGCAGGAAGTCTGCGGGATACGTGTCGTTCGCCAGAATGCCGCCCACCTTGGCCGCAGCGACGATGGCCGCGTCGGGCCTCGTCTCGCGCATGAAGCGCTCGACGGCGCGACGGTCGGTGAGATCGAGGACATCGCGCGGCGCGACGACGACCTCGCACGACTCCGTCGATAGCCGGCGGACCAGCGCCGCGCCAACCATACCCCGGTGCCCGGCGACGAAAACGCGCTTGCCGGTGAGATCGAACCGCCGCGTGCGTGTCACGTCCGTCACCATCGGCCAGCCCTCAGTCCTTGAACACCAGCTCGCGATAGATGTCCTGCAGGGCGGCGTTGCCGCCGTTGCGCTCGAGACCGGCGAGGCGCATATCCGCCGCCACCATTTCCTTGACCATCTCAGGAAGCGTCGTGGTGTGGGACCAGCCGAGTTTCGCTCGTGCCTTCGATGAGTCGCCGAGCAGGAGATCGACCTCGGTCGGCCGGAAATACGCCGGATCGACACGGACAAGAACCTTGCCCGACGTCGCGTCCGTACCGATCTCGTCGACGTCCGTGCCCGACCAAACGATCCGGCGACCGACTTCGGCGAACGCAAGCTCGACGAACTCGCGCACCGAGCGCATTTCGCCGGTCGCCAGAACGTAGTCGTCCGGCTCATCCTGCTGGAGGATGCGCCACATACCATCGACGTAATCACGCGCATGTCCCCAGTCGCGCTTCGCATCGAGGTTGCCGAGGTAGAGGTAATCCTGCAGCCCATGCTCGATGTGGGCAACGGCGCGCGTAATCTTGCGGGTCACGAAGGTTTCGCCGCGCACGGGGCTCTCGTGATTGAACAGAATGCCGTTCGAGGCGTGGAAGCCGTAGGCCTCGCGATAGTTCACCACGATCCAATACGCATAGAGCTTCGCCGCAGCGTAGGGCGAGCGCGGGTAGAACGGCGTCCTTTCTGTCTGCGGTGTCTCCTGCACCTTCCCGTAGAGCTCGGACGTGGACGCCTGGTAGAAGCGCGTCGCCGTCATGTCGAGAATGCGCATCGCCTCGAGCAGCCGCAACGTGCCGAGCGCATCGGCATTGGCCGTGTACTCCGGCGTCTCGAAGCTCACCTGCACGTGGCTCTGCGCGGCGAGATTGTAGATCTCGTCAGGGCGAACCTTCTGGATCAGGCGGATCAGGTTCGTCGCGTCGGTCAGGTCGCCGTGGTGAAGATGAAACGACGTCTCGTGCTCATGAGGATCGACGTAGAGCGCATCGACGCGCGCCGTATTGAATGTCGATGAGCGGCGTTTGATGCCGTGAACGTCGTAGCCCTTCGACAGCAGGAGCCGCGCAAGATAGGCACCATCCTGACCAGTGATGCCGGTGATCAATGCGACCTTCTTGCCCACCGCCGCCTCCGTCAATCCTCGCCTCGTCGACCAAGCCATCGCCCAGCACGCTCCGCCGGGCAAGAATATGGAATTCGATTGCGACGGCGACCCAATTGCCCTCGCCCCAGCATCTGCCGGCGACATGCGCTAGAACAATGCCACCCGGGGTACGTAGGGGCATGAATCCTGTCAGAGATCAGGAGCGGGGCTCGCGCCCCGACCGATCGGCGGGACCGCTAACCGGCCTTCTGAATAAGTGGCTCGCCTGCGCGGTTCGTTTCGGTTTCGCCCACCGTCTGCGGCCGGCCGATCCCTTGGTAGGTGAGACCAGCCGCCTCCGCATCCTGCGGCCTGAAGATGTTCCGCATGTCGAGAAGAACGGTTCCGCGCATCCGGCTCTTCAACTCATCGAGGTCCAGCGCGCGGAATTCATTCCACTCGGTCAGCACCACGAGCGCATCGGCATCGTCGGCGACGGTGAGTGCCTGCTCGCACCACTCGACGCCCGGCAGCGCCTCCTCGCCGTGCTTGCGCCCTTGCGGATCGTAGGCGCGCACGCGGGCCCCATCGTGCAGGAGGATCGGCAGGATCGTAAGGCTCGAAGCTTCGCGGATATCATCGGTATTCGGCTTGAACGTGATGCCGAGCACACCGATCGTCTTGCCCTCGAGCTGCCCGCCGAGCGCCTTGCGGATGCGCTGCGCCATGTCGAGCTTGCGCTCCTCGTTGACGTGATGAACCGTCTCGATGAGCGTCAGCGGCGCGCGGTTCTCGCGCGCGGTTCTGATGATGGCGGAAACGTCCTTGGGGAAGCACGAGCCGCCGTATCCCGGGCCCGGGTGGAGGAACTTGTCGCCGATGCGCCGGTCGCGGCCGATGGCGGATGCCACCTCCTGCACGTCGGCGCCGACCTTCTCGCAGAGGTCTGCGACCTCGTTGATGAAGCTGATCTTCAAGGCAAGGAAGGCATTGGCCGCATACTTCGCCAGCTCGGCCGACTCGCGCGCCGTGAACATCACCGGAGCATCACGCAACGACAGCGGCTTGTAGAGGCGGCGCATCACGTCCTCGGCCCGGTCATCGTCGCATCCGACGAGGACACGATCCGGTCGCATGAAGTCCTCGATCGCCGAGCCTTCGCGCAGGAACTCGGGGTTCGAGCAAACGGCGAACTCTGCATCGGGACGCAGCGCCCTCAGGCGCTGCTCGATGCGCCGGCTCGTGCCGACCGGAACCGTCGATTTGGTGGTGATGACAGTGAAGCCGGTGATGTGGGGGGCCAGATCATCCACTGCGTCGAAGATGTAGCTCAGGTCGGCGTGGCCATCGCCCCGGCGCATGGGTGTGCCGACCGCGAGGAATACGATGTCGGCGACGGCGGCCGCGGCGGCGATGTCGGTATCGAAGGTCAGCCGGCCGGCGCGCACGTTGCGCTCGATGAGATCGTCGAGGCCGGGCTCGTAGATCGGCATCTCGCCGCGCCGCAGCCCGGCCACGCGCTGCGGCGGCTTGTCGATGCAGTCGACCCGCCAGCCGAACTCAGCGAAACAGGCCGCCGAAACAAGGCCGACGTAGCCGGCGCCGATCATGCAAATTCGCACTTGGTTGCTCCTTGGATGGCCTGCCAAGCGTGGCTATAGACGCGCTTGGCGTTCGAAGGCAAGCTAGGCGCTCCGGCTCCATCCGGCCGAGGCCGGCTGGGCGCAAGACGAGGCGTGGACGTGGCCCGTAGGGCACACTTTGTCGAAGTCGTCCCGGTACATTCGGTCGCGAGCGATTGATTGTAGCGTCCCCGCCGTGCCAGGCTTGGCCGACTGGAACGAGCTCCGGACGAACGCGGCGAGCCTGCTGAAAATGCGACCTTTCGACAAGCGTACCGACGAAACCCTGGTTAACCACTGGATGGTGGTAACGACGCATCCATCGCGGGAAGAGTACGCCACCCAGAACCTCGAGCGGCAGGGATTCACTGTTTACTATCCACGCATAATTAAGCGTGTCAGCCATGCGCGACGAACTTATGACACGGCCCGCCCGCTGTTCCCTTCTTACCTGTTCGTCGCCACTTCGGCGGCCGGGGCGCCCCGCTGGCGCGCACTGCTGTCGACATTCGGCGTCCGTACGCTGGTGCGCAGCGGCGAAACTCCGAGCCTCGTCAGCGATGACTTCATAGCCTCGCTGAAGGCGCGCGAGACCGAGGGCGTGCTGCGCCTGCCGGAAAAGCCCTTTGCCGTCGGCCAGGAAATTCGCATCCAGGGCGGCGCATTCGACGGGCTGGTATGTACGATCCTGGAGCTGCGCGAGACCCAGCGCATCGTGGTGCTGATGCGCCCCCCCACCCAGCAGTCGAAGTTTCTTCTGACCGCCGATGCCCTGAGCCCCGTCTGACCGGACCCCATACCCGGCGGGCGTCGCCACGATCCATTGCACCCCAAGACCCTCGATCGATGAGCAGTGGCCATCTCGAGTGATCCAGAGAGCGTCCCGCCAATTCGTCAGATGTCGCAGCCCATCGGAGGACGGAACCGGCGTCTGTGACGGTACTCGCGGGCGGCCTTTCGTGCCGGCCGAGAATTCCTTGCCTCATCCACCGCGATCAGATGAGGCCACGCTTTTGCAGGCTCTCGATCAGGCTGTCGATCATGCGCTCGATATCTCCATGGCCACCGTCGAGCCGGAACTCGGGCGCCTCGGGAACCTCGTAATCGGAATCGATGCCGGTGAAGTTCTTGATCTGCCCGGCGCGCGCCCGGCGGTAGAGCCCCTTGGCGTCGCGGGCCTCACAAACCTCGATCGGCGTATCGACGAACACCTCGAGGAACTCGTCGGGCTTGAACAGTTCACGCGCCATGCGCCGCTCCGAACGGAACGGCGAAATGAACGACACCATGGCGATGAGGCCGGCATCGACCATCAGGCGCGCAACCTCGGCCACGCGGCGGATGTTCTCGACGCGGTCGGCATCGGTGAAGCCCAGGTCACGGTTCAGGCCATGGCGGACGTTGTCGCCGTCGAGGATGAAGGCGTGATGACCGAGGGCGAACATGCGCCGGTCGAGCGCATTCGCGATGGTCGACTTGCCAGACCCCGACAGGCCGGTGAACCAAAGGCAGAACGGCTTCTGCCCCTTCTGCTTGGCGCGGACCGCACTGTCGATGTCGATCGCCTGCCAATGCACGTTGGCGGCACGGCGCAGCCCGAAGCGGATCATGCCGGCGCCAACGGTCTGGTTCGAGATCTTGTCGATCAGAATGAACGAGCCGAGCGTGCGGTTACGCTCATAGGGCGTGAAAACGATCGGCCGCCCCGTCGCCAGGTTGCACAAGCCGATCTCGTTGAGCGTGAGCTGGCGCCCCGCCTGATCCTCGAGCGTATCGACGTTCACCTTGTGCTTGAGCGCGGTGATCGACGCCGAGACGGTTTGCGCGGCGCATTTGAGCAGATAGGGCCGGCCCGGCAGCATCGGCTCGTCGCCGAGCCAGATGAGATGGGCCGCGAATTGGTCGGCGACCTCGGGACGATCGTCGGCGGCGCAGATGACATCGCCGCGGCTCGTATCGACCTCGTCTTCGAGCACCAGCGTCACGGCGTCCCCGGCCGTCGCCACCGGCAGTGCGCCGCCCTCGGTGTGGATGGAGCGGATGCGCCTCGCGCGTGCGGAGGGCGGCACGACGACGCGAGCCTGCGGCTTCACCGTCCCCGCCGCGATCGTCCCGGAGAAGCCCCGGAAATCGAGGTTCGGGCGGTTCACCCACTGCACCGGCATCATCAGACCGGCGCTCTCCTCGCTGCCGCCCGTGTCCACCGTTTCCAGATAAGCAAGCAGCGTCGGCCCCTCGTACCAGGGCATGTTGATACTCTTCGACACGATGTTGTCGCCGGCATGCGCGGCGACCGGAATGCAGGCCCAGTGCTTGATGCCGAGGTGGCGGGCGAAGCTCTCGTAGTCGGCGCGGATCGCCTCGAAGCGCTGCTGGTCGTAGCCGACGAGATCCATCTTGTTGATCGCGACGACGACATGGCCGACGCCGAGCAGGTGCGCGATGGCACTGTGCCGCCGGGTCTGGGTCAGAACGCCCTTGCGCGCGTCGACCAGGATCACGGCGAGTTCGGAGACGCTGGCGCCGGTCGCCATGTTGCGGGTGTACTGCTCGTGGCCCGGCGTGTCGGCGACGATGAACTTGCGGCGCGGCGTCGCGAAGTAGCGATAGGCGACGTCGATGGTGATGCCCTGCTCGCGCTCGGCCTGAAGCCCGTCGACGAGCAGCGCCAGATCGAGATTTCCCCCCGTCGTACCGTGCTTGAGGCTGTCCCCCTCGAGCGCCGCGAGCTGATCGTCGAACACTTGGCCGAGATCGTAGAGCAGTCGGCCGATGAGCGTGCTCTTGCCATCATCGACGCTGCCGCACGTCATGAAACGCAGCATGTCGCGATCTGCGGGAACAGGGATGTCGGCGGCCGCACGTACCGCAGCGAATGCAGGAGTTTCGGACATCAGAAATAACCCTCCTGCTTCTTCTTCTCCATGGAGCCCGAGGAATCGCGGTCGATGGCCCGCCCCTGACGCTCCGACACGCGCGAGGAGAACAGCTCGGCGACGATCTCCTCGACCGTCGTCGCATCCGAGTCGACAGCGCCGGTCAGCGGGTAGCAGCCGAGCGTCCGGAAGCGAACGCGCCTCAGCTCGGGCTGTTCACCCGTCATCAGCGGAATGCGCTCGTCATCGACCATGATGAGCATGCCGTCACGTTCGACGATCGGGCGCTCCTTGGCGAAATAGAGCGGCACGATCGGAATACGCTCGGCGGCGATGTATTGCCAAACGTCGAGCTCGGTCCAGTTCGACAGCGGGAACACACGGACGCTTTCACCCGGAGCATGGCGGCCGTTGTAGAGCGACCAGAGCTCGGGTCGCTGCTGCTTGGGGTCCCAACGATGGTTGAGCGCCCGCATCGAGAACACGCGCTCCTTGGCCCGCGATTTCTCTTCGTCGCGCCGCGCGCCGCCGATGGCGCAATCGAAGCCGAACTTGTCGAGCGCCTGACGCAGTGCCTGTGTCTTCATCACATCGGTATGCACGGCGCTGCCATGCGTGAACGGGGAAATGCTGCGCGCCACCCCCTCGGGATTGATGTGGACGTGAAGTCGCAGCCCGAGCCGCGCCGCGGTCTCGTCGCGAAATGCGATCATCTCGCGGAACTTCCAGGTCGTGTCGACGTGCAGCAGGGGGAACGGCGGAGGCGAAGGGTGAAACGCCTTCATCGCCAGGTGCAGGAGGACAGAGGAATCCTTGCCGATCGAATAGAGCAGCACCGGCTTTTCGCATTCGGCGACCAGCTCGCGGAAAATGAAGATCGATTCCGCTTCGAGCTTCTTCAGGTGATGGCTGAGCGAGCTCATTCGAGGCGCGTTCCTTTCGGGCGTCGAAGGTAGCGCCCGCAATGCAGCGGGCGCGGCGGCGCCCTCTTTACCCGCAACATCGGCCGCTGTCATGCCCGGCGGACGTCATGCGACACCTCTTCGTATTCGAATTCGAACAGTGCTGGCGCCCGGGCGATCGGACTGATCCCGATCACTTCACTTCGTACCAGTTCGTGCTCGACGCCGTTGTTTCATCGACTGGGCTTCACATTCCCTGCAAGCATTGGGGGTATCTTGAGGGCCACTTGACGAGCGGCCCACCAGGTGCCTCACCCAATCTGGTGCGCCCTTTTTTGGGAGGTGCATGCGATAGGATCTGCGTTCCAGACCAGCTGCCGGAGGCCCCATCGAAGCGGGAATCCAGGGCGGAGGCCACCGGCGCATCCAAGTGGCGTCACTATATCCCTGCCCCTCTCCGTCGGGCCGACCGAAAAAAGCGCCTCTGAGCAAGCGGCAGCCCAGCATCAATCTGCTGAACCGGCCGAACGACGCCTCGCTCGTGGGACTAACCGAGGTGACCGGATGTCGGCCTCCCTCGGTGCACGGCCTTTCTTCCCGGGCCGCAAAGAGAAAGTCGACCTGGAACTCGACGCCATGCAGGACGGCACCGCCGTGCCCCGATAGGTCATCCGAGGGCACGAGCGGCATCATCGCAAGGTCGGCGGGCGCATTTACCGAAGACGTGGCTCGCTAACCGGGCGGATCGGCACTGCCCTCTGAGGTGGATCGGATGAAGTTCGGCGCAAAGCTGTGGATCATGGTGGCCAGCGCATCGAACCCTGCGCCGGATGGGAATATTAAAGTCAAGCGAGTCTACCGTCGAAACAATTGATCGGTTGCGAAATGAAATCGCCAGACCAGCTCGTCGCATTCGTTTCGCGCGGCCACGATGTCGTGGTCGAGCGCAATGGCTCCAACCGTGTCGTTCGGGTCGTCAATGGGCACGGCGGTGAGCGCGCGTCGGCCACACTGTCTCCCGATGAGTACGAGGTCTTCATGGCGGAGGCCACGTCGCAGCTCGCGGCTGGCCACCCACGCAAGTTCAACATCGAGATCAAGCGGGACTTCTACGGTGGAACCTGGGTGGAGGTTCGTTCCGGGCTGTTCGGACATACCGTCTCCCGGCTCCGCATTTCCCCGCGCCACATCTCGGCACTGCAGGGCCTGTTGGAAGCCAACGAGCGGACCGCGATTGCGGGCTGACATCGCAGCCGACGAGCCACGGCACGAGAGCCAGGTTCACGGCCCCCTATTGAATTGGCCGCGTATCGAAGCCAACGGGTCGGGCTGACCGCCGCTGCCGGGCGCGTCCTGTCTCCTCGGTGGGAGCAGATCAAAGGCGCGTCGCCGTCATATTCAGAATGCGCATCCCCTCGAGCAGCATCGCCTCGAGCAGACGCAACTTGCCGAACGCATCGACGCGCGCCGTATCGAACGTCGACGAGCAGCGTTTGATGCCGTGAACGGCCTTGCCCTTCGACAGCAGGAGCCGCGCAAGATCGGCGCCATCCTGACCAGTGATCCCGGCGATCGATGCGACCTTCGCGGCCAGATCGACCTCCCCGTCCAGCCCCGTATGCCAGATCGGCCGCGGCGGTCCCCGCGGCCACACTGTCGGATTCTAAAGTTTGCAGTCCTTGATGATGCGTTCCCACGCGTCCACTGCGCGCGGCAGATCGAACTCGACCTCGAACAGGGTGCGTGCCCGGCGACCTTGCTCGGCAACTTCGGTTGGATTTTGCGACAGCTCGAGAACCGTTTCGGCGAGCGCAGCTCCATTTCCTTGTTCGACGACCTTGCCGATGTTGTCTCGTGCGAGGAGGCGCGCGATCTCTCCATCGGCGTCGCCGATGAAGATTGCCGGCCGCCCGGCTGCTGCGATGCCGTAAATTTTACTCGGTACGACCAGCCCCTCGAGTTCGGGGCGAAGTGTCACCAGATGCACGTCAGGTACGGAGAGACTCTGCGCCAGCACTTCCTGCGGCTGATACGGCCTGACCATGACCGAAGTCA
>CALMPK010000303.1 GCA_937873575.1 uncultured Hyphomicrobiaceae bacterium | reverse complement strand
AACACGGGTTCACGATGCAGGTGCTCGAGCTCACGCCGTCGCGGCGCGTGTCGTCATCGGCGCCGACGGGCCACGCTCGACGGTCGGCAAGGCGGTCGGCGCCGCCAACACTGCCATCGCCGAAACACGCCAGATGCAGGTGACTCTGCTCGAGCCGATGACGGCGACGGACATTTTTCTCTCGGCCGAGTTTCCAGGTGGATATGCCTGGCTGTTTCCGAAGGGCGACGTCGCCAATCTCGGCCTCGGCCTCGCACCGGCATGGCGCGCCAAGCTCAAGCCGTTGCTCGGATCGCTCCACGCCGAGCTCGTCGACCAAGGGCGCGTCGGCGCGGAAGTGATCTCCTATACCGGCGGCGCGATACCCGTCGGCGGCCTGCGTCGCGTCGTCTCGCGACACGGAAACACCACGGTTCTGCTCGCCGGCGACGCGGCGGGCCTCACCAACCCGGTGACGGGCGCAGGCATCTCGTCGGCCGTGATATCGGGCCGGCTCGCAGGCGACGCGGCGGCGCGCTCACTCACTCGCAGCGACGCGCTGGACGACTACGGCGATGAGGTCGAGGCCCTCTTTGGCGCGTCGCTCGCCCGAGCCCTCAAGCGGCGCCAGGAACTGCTCGACATCTACAACAGCGACCACATGCCGACCGCCGCGGACTTGAAGCGCGGCTGGATCGCATTCCCCGAATACTGGGCCGCGTGAGCAGCCCCGACGCAACCGGAAGGACCAACGCGCATGAGCTGCATGAAACGCGAGACGGCGCTGCCCTCGGCCACCGGCGCGGACGGGCGCGACTTCAACGCCTTCGACGTGATGCAGCCGCGCGCTCCGGGCGCCATTCCGGCAACCGCGCGCAATGGCGGCCGCGTCAAGTCGAACAACGTGCCGCCCGAAGGCGTCTACCTGCCGAACAACAACCACCTCGCCCCGCACATGCGCTCGCCGGACTACGTGCAGATGTCGACGGCGGCGGCGATAACGCTCGGCGTGATGCCGGGCAAGATGCACCGCTGTGGCCGTACCCGCTGCCTCAACCTGCTGCTCACCTACCCTGAAGGCTGCCGTGCCAACTGCGCCTATTGCGGTCTCGCGCGCCATCGCGAGGCGGACCGTGATTATGCCGACCGCAACTTCATCCGCGTCGACTGGCCCGCCGTGCCGATGGAGCAGGTCGTCGACATTGTCGCCAAGGACCCGGCCGGCTCGCCATTCCACCGCATGTGCATCTCGATGATCACGCACCCGCGCTCGGACGACGACACGGTGACAGTGCTCAAGACGTGGACCCGGCGGATCGACCCTTCGGCGATACCTGTCTCGATCCTGTCCAATCCGACGACGATGCAGCGCGCGGACGTCGCCAACCTCAAGGATCTCGGCGCCGACATCTTCACCGTCGCGCTCGACGCCGCGACGCCCGAGATCTTCGACCGCACGCGCGGCAAGGGCGTCGACAGCCCTCACTCGTGGGCGAAGTACTGGGAGGTGCTGGAGCACGCGCGCGACATTTTCGGACGAGAGAAGTTCGGGGCGCACATCATCGTCGGCATGGGCGAGACCGAGCACGATGTTCTGAGCCTCGTGCAGCGTCTCGTCGATATGGGCGGCCACAGCCACATGTTCTGCTTCTTCCCTGAGAAGGGATCGCTGATGGATCATCTGCCAGCCACGCCGCGCGACCAGTGGCGGCGCGTGCAGCTCGCACGCTACCTCATCGATTACGCTGGCGTGCGAATCGAGCAGATGCGGTTCGATTCGGCAGGGCGCGTCACGGACTTCGGCCTGCCGCGCGCGGAGATCGATGCGATCATCGACAAGGGCACCGCGTTCCGCACCAGCGGCTGCCCCGGCAAATTCGCCGAGGACATCTCTGCGTGCGACCGCCCGTATGGCGACAGCCCGCCGTCGAACGTCGCCAGTTACCCGTTCGAACTGAAGCCCGTCGACGTGCGCAAGGTGCGCCATCAGCTCGGCCTCGAGCGGGCGGGCGAGAGCTATGCGGAGGGCGACGACCTGGAGCCTGGAAACTGGAATTGACATCGTGCCGCCCGGCGCAGCAGCAACGGATCAGAGCCGGCTCACCCGTTACGTGAGAGCTACGTTTCGGGAGAGTTACAAGATGACCCGCATCATCGCAAAGGCGATCACCGCAACCGCGACGGCGTTGCTGCTCGTGACAGCCGCCACCGCGCAGCAGGCCGAGACCAACGCCGCCGCGCCACCGACGACCATCGATGCCCACGCGCTCTATGAACAGCGCTGCGGCTCGTGCCATGACGAGCACGGCGCCGATCTCGCGCGCAAAAAGCTGAAGTCTGTCGATGGCGCGATCCGCGTGACGCGGACCGGCAAGGCGGTCGAGTCCCTTCTCGCCAGGCATCACGGCGTCACGCTGACGAAGGAGGAGACGGGAGCGCTCGTCGGCCTGTTCGACATTGGTCTGCGCTCGAAGGGCGTATTTCAGAAGCATTGCGCGCTGTGCCACACGAGCGGCGTCGCGTTCACCCGCAAGAGCGTCGAAGCGAAGGCCGGGCAGCTCTACGCCAAGAAGGCCGGAACGGAGATCGGAGCATTTCTCGGCCAGCACAGCCGCGCCACCCCCGCCGAGGTCGAGTTGCTGATAGAGATGATGAAGTACCAGCTACGTACCAAGCCGAAGACGTGAGCGCGGCGTTGTGCTTCACCGCTCCCGACGACGGCCGAGCATGGCGCTGATCGAAAATCTGAGGATGCAACGCTGGTGAGTGAGCCCCAAAGCCCCGCCCTGCCGTTCCGCGTCATCGACACGGGCGTACGCGACGGGCGCGCCAACATCGCCTTCGACGAGGCGATGATCGAGCTGCATCGCGAGGGGCGCATTCCAGACACGGTGCGTTTCCTGCGTTTCGAGCCGACCGCGCTCGTCGGCCGTCATCAGGCGATCTCGCAGGAGCTCAAGCTCGACTATTGCCGCGACAACGGCATCGGACTCGCGCGGCGCATCACCGGCGGCGGCGCCATCTACTTCGACACCGGCGTTCTCGGCTGGGAACTGGTACTTTCGCGCCGTCGTCTCGCGCTGCCGGGGCTCGCCGATTACGCGCGCCAAATCTGCGAGAGCGTCGCCGACGGCCTCGCGCGCGCCTTCGCCGTGCCGGCGCGCTACAGGCCGCGCAACGACATCGAGGTGGAGGGGCGCAAGCTGTCGGGCACGGGCGGATTCTTCGACGGCGATACGCTGTTCTACCAGGGCACCGTGTTGATCGACGTCGTCCCAGCGCGCGTGATGTCGTGTCTCAACGTGCCGCGAGCTAAACTCGAGAAGCGCGCGCTCGACAGCGCCGAGCAGCGCATCGTCACGCTGAAAGAGCTTCTCGGCACCGTGCCGCCCGCAAACGCGATCGAGATGGCGGTGATGGACGGTCTCGAACGCGGGCTCGGCCTCGCACTCGAACGGGCCGATGTTTCGCCCGACGAGGAACGGCTCGCGGCGGAAATCCATCGCACATCGATCGGCACCGACGCCTTCCTATTCGAGATCGATCGCCCGGAAGGCTCCGACGTGCTGGCGGGAGACGCGACGAGTGCTGGCGGAACCATCGCCGCATATATCCGCGTCGAAGGCCCGCACGGGGCACGGCGCATTCGCGAAGCCCTCGTCACCGGCGATTTTTTCATTACGCCACCGCGCCTCGTCCTCGATCTCGAGGCCCATCTGCGCGGCGTTGCCATCGGCGAGGCGGGCGACGCGGTCGAGGCGTTCTTCGCGACCCATCGTCCGCAGATGCTATCCGTAACACCTGCCGATTTTCGCCGGGCGATCGAGGCGGCGCTTGCCGCGCGAGCGTGAGCTCGGCGCGCCGAGGGTTAGCAGCAGAACGCTCAGAAATCCGCGCCTATATTCACCTTGAGTGCGGCGTCGGGTGTCGCCTCGGTGAGTCCGAACAGAACCCCGACCTCGGCGTGCCAGTCTGGCGCCTCACCGTCGTGGCCCTCCATCCCGTGCACCCCGGATTCATGCGCACCGTGACCATGACCCGCGTTGTGTCCAACCTCTTCGGCCGCATGACGCGCTCCATGAACGTGGCCGAGATAGAGCACGGGGCCGATGCGATGCACCTGCTCGGCGGCGGGCGGTGCATGACCGAGGTTCTCGATCTCGCCATAGCCTTCGATGCCGACGCTCAGGCGCTCCGCTATCTCGTAGGTCGCACGCCAGGCATACGCGAAGGCAATCCCCTCCTCGCGGTTTTCGCCGAACGTCTTCTCGAGGAACGGGTTGAGGACGAGAGCCACCGGACCCGAAGAGAGCGACACGATGGGACCGAACTCGACAGAGTTGCTCTCACCGCTCGCGAGGCCCGCGCTCACGGCGGTGAACCAGCCGAAATCGAGCGGACCACTGGGCGCGGGGTTGAAGCGGAAGACATTCTCCGAGGCGACCGACGTCAATTGGTAGTCTTCGCCGTTTTCCCGCTCGATACCGAATGCGATCTTGCTCATCCAGTAGTCGGTCACGCCACGGTGGTAGGCGATCTCATGGGCGGCACGGACTGCACCGTGGCCGTCCACCCCGTCCGCGGCGGGTAGGCCAATATTGAAGCCGGTCAACGCCTCGAAGCCCTGGTGACCGGCCTCGATCGCTGGCGTGAAGATATGAAAGACGTTGTGCCCGGCATCAGCCCGTGGAGCCGCGAGGGCTAGTCCGCCGACGCCAGCGAGGATTGCTGCGACGAATCGAGCGGGACGCGCGACAAGCACACGACGCAGCGTGGCGGAATGCCCGATCCTGAAAAGGTCTGATCGGCCGTGGCAGGCGGCGCGGTCGCGTGCGTCGTCGGTTCGGCAGACATTGCTCGTTGCACGCACTTCGCCGCCAATTGTGCTTCCTGAGGTTCCGCCACTTTCTTCGAACCGTTCCGCACCGGGCTGCCGATGTCGGAACCGAAGCACCGGAAACTCAAAACTCCCAGCACAGCGCATCGACTCGAGGTGCGAGTGAGAAGCCCGCTGCGTGAGGTCATCGAACGTCAGATCCGTTGCCTTCCCGAGGCGTGCATTGCACGATACCGCCCCCGCGATTCCGACTGCCATTCTCCCCACTCCCCTTACGTGTCCCTGGCGATGCGCCCCTCGCGCTCGCTGCACCGCTCGCGGTCTGCGGCCTTCAGCTTTCTTCCGCCTCAGACACCGCCAATTGCCATCAGCCCCATAAGCGCTTTCGACCTCTGGTCCCTGGCGTTGTCCGTACCCTTTGGCCGTTTCGGCACTTGTGCCCACTGGCTCTTCGGCCGTCCGACCACTCGCCCCTCTGGCCCGGCGTTCGGTTGGTCACCGACTCGAACTTCCGAACTTTCGGCCCTCGGGTCTTCGGGCCGCCGAGCCTTGAAGTCCCCTGACCAATCATCCACCCCGGCGGCCAGTCACGCAATATGGATAGTATAACATCCGCGCATTTACAAGCCGCGATCGTTCCGTCGCGCCGGCCGAGTTTGATCTGGTGCAATGCAAAACAACGCATATCGCGATGTTCTGAGCATCATCAGACCGCTCTGGTCCGCCTCGGCGGATGCGCGGCCCGATGTCGTTCTTGTCTTCTTGGGCAGAGATGTCGTCGGCCGATTGGGGAACCCGCTTGCGGGACCGTTGAGTTGGAAGGCGCCCCCCGGCCGAGACGAAGCGAGTTCGAGGGACCACTCCCGCCGACAGGGCGAACCGCGCGATGCGGATAGGTCGATCGCCCGTCCAGGCGGAGCCGCGAGCGAGTGCCTTTCGAACTCGTGGGCGCACCCGGCGCGAATGGCCCATCCGCACCGGGAGATGCGGTGCCCCCGACGACGTCGAGGCGCACCGTCCGTTGAAGCAGACCTGAACCGCTCCAGCAGCACAGGGGAACGCGAATGGCGAAGAAGCTCGTGATCGTGATGGCGAACACCGACACCCGCAACGGCGAGGAACTCGGCGCGCCCATCTTCCAGGCGTCGGTGGCAGCGGCCATGGAATACGAGGTGCAGGTGATCTGCACGGCAACGTCTGGACGCTTGATGAAGAAGGGTGTCGCCGAGAAGCTGTTCGTCAAGGCTGGCAGCCCGAAATCGGTCTACGATTTCATCAAGGACGCCCACGAGGCGGGCGCCAAGTTCTACTGCTGCTCACCGAACCTCGACCTCTTCGACATGACCAAGGACGACCTGATCCCGGAATGCGCGGGGATCGTCGGGGGCGCCTACCTGATCGAGGAGATCATGGAGGACGACGACTGCCGGGTGCTCACCTACTGAGCGAGCGACAGATAGCGAACGGTCGCAAGGCCGGCCTCTCCTGACCCACATCAGTGCGTGGCGGTTATGGGAATGCCGGGCACTTGCGGCGTGCGACCAACCCGAATTCTATAGCGGCGATCACCAACCACCGAGGAGTGCACCATGCCTGTCGTGAAGGGCTGCAACCTGCCGGACGATCTTCTCTACGACGTCGACAACAACATCTGGTTCAGGGAGATGGGCGACGGCACCGTCAAGCTCGGCATGACCGCGGTGGCAACGGCGATGGCCGGTCAGCTCGTCGCCTTCACACCGAAGAAGGCAGGCAAGGCTATCGACGCCGGCAAGTCCTGCGCAACGGTCGAGAGCGGCAAGTGGGTGGGGCCGGCGAAGTCCGCGGCAGGTGGCGAAGTGATCGAGGTCAACAAGGCACTTGTCGATACGCCGAAGCTCGCCAACGACGATCCCTATGACAAGGGCTGGATGATCGTGCTGAAGCCGAGTGACTGGGCGAGCGTGAAGGCAAACCTCACGCCGGGCGCCGAGGTCGGGCCGAAGTACGAGGCCAAGATGGCGGCCGATGGTTTCGCCGGTTGCGCCTGACGCGCGAACACGCACGGGCTCTTCGCGCGCAGCGCAAACTGGACGACGAACACTCGAAAACGAACAAGGGCGGTCCCAAGGGACCGCCCTTCTCGTTTGACACTTGCTCGTTTGACGAGTGGATGCGACTGACCGGCTTCGCGTCGTCAGATGCCCTCGCGCACCCGCGCGCTGACAATCGCCGACGGCGCCAGATGCACTACTTGTTGACGAGGGCCTTCGCCTCGGCCGCGACCTTGTCGGCGGCGTCGAACTCGCTCGCGTCGCAGTGCGCTTCCATCTTCGTCAGCATCGTCTCGAGGCTCTCGAGCTCGGCCTCCGAAAGCTTCTTCTGCTCGGCCGACTGGGCGAGTTCGAATGCCTTCTTCAGGCAATCGTCGGGCGTACCCGCCGCCTTATCCTGGGCCAAGGCCGCGCCCGTAAGGCTCGCGCCGACCACGGCCGCGAGAATGAGACGCTTGATCATGTCCAAATATCCTCTTTTGCGCTCGCGTGAACCGCGAATGGGCATCGGTGTGACTGCGGATTATGGCTCGACGGGGGCCGAGCATTGCCGCGGATGATGGCCTCGCACGCCCAGCTATGCGGGCCGTGCATGTGGCGATCAGCGGGCCAGCAGCCCGGCCAGCGCGGTGACGAGACTGCCATAGTCGTCCAGCAGAACGTCCGGCGCATGGTCGGCGATCGGCGTCTCGGTGTAGCCGAACGTGACGCCGACGACCGGCACCCGCGCCGCCCGGGCGGTTGCGATGTCGACAGCGCTGTCGCCGATCATCACCGCCCGCGCCGGATCGCCGCCTGCTCGCGCGATCGCGCCGAGCAGCGGCTCGGGATGCGGCTTCGGCAGCGCCAGCGTGTCGCGGCCGACGATGGCGTCGAAGTGGCGGGCGATATCGAGTTCGGCCAGCAGCTTGAGCGTCAGCGATTCGCGCTTGTTGGTGCAGATGGCCAGCCGCGCGCCACCCGAACGCAAGGTTCCGAGGGCGGCGAGGCTGCCCGGAAACGGACGGCTCTCGCGCGCGATGTTGGCTTCGTAATACGCGAGGAACAGATCCAGCAGGCGGTCGAGCTCCGCCTCGTCCGCCGGGACACCCGATGCCGCCATGGCCTCGACCAGCATGCGCCGCGCCCCGAAGCTGATCCACGGCCTGAGCTCGGCGGCGCCCCGCGGCGCAAGTCCGCGGCTCGCCAGGGCATGGTTCGTCGCCCCGACCAGGTCCGGCGCCGTATCGACGAGCGTTCCGTCGAGGTCGAAGACGATTGTGCAGTCGCGAAAAGCAAGTTGGGTCAAAGGTCGTCCCGTCCTGGCTGAAGCACGGAGCCGGTTCGCCGGCCCTGGCGTGCCGCCGACAATTCGGCCGCGCGTCGCTTGTATCCGCAAACCCCTGCGACTACACAAGCGGCGAGACCGCGCAAGCCCCGCACGCCGCATCGCCTCGGGCCTCGCGCAACATCCAACGCACAGCCAGGCCCATGACAGAGAACACAAAAACAAGCGTCACCCTGCTCCGCGAGCAAGCCTATGTCGACGGGGCCTGGACGGGTCAGCCGGCGATGGCGGTTAGGGACAAGGCGAGCGGTGAAGTGATCGCGCGGGTTCCCGACATGGGGGGCGACGAGGCACGGGCGGCTGTTGCCGCGGCGAGCCGTGCGTTCCCGGCGTGGTCGCGCCTTCTCGCCAAGGAGCGCGCGACGATCCTGCGCCGCTGGTTCGACCTCATCATGGCTCACCAGGACGAGCTGGCGCTGATCCTCACGCGCGAGCAGGGCAAGCCCCTCGCCGAAGCCAAGGGCGAGATCGTCTACGGCGCGGCCTTCGTCGAGTTCTTCGCCGAGGAGGCCAAGCGCATCCACGGCGAGACGATCCCGAGCCCGAAGGCCAATGCGCGCATCGTCGTCATCAAGCAGCCGATCGGCGTCGTCGCCGCGATCACGCCGTGGAACTTCCCGCACGCGATGATCACCCGCAAGGTGACGCCAGCACTCGCCGCAGGTTGCACGGCCGTTGTGAAGCCCGCGGAGGACACGCCGCTTTCGGCGCTGGCGCTGGCGGCGCTCGCCGAGGCCGCGGGAATCCCGAAGGGCGTCCTCAACATCGTCACGACATCCAATCCGGCTGCCGTCGGCGACGTGCTGACCAGTGATCCGGCGGTCCGCATGGTCACCTTCACGGGATCAACGGAAGTCGGCAAGCTGCTGATGCGGCAGTCCGCGTCCACGGTGAAGCGCGTCGGCCTCGAGCTCGGCGGCAATGCGCCGTTCATCGTCTTCGACGACGCCGACCTCGATTTGGCAGTGGCGGGAGCAGTCGCGTCCAAGTACCGCAACGCCGGCCAGACCTGCGTCTGCGCCAACCGCATCCTCGTGCAGCGCGGTGTCTACGACGCCTTCGCAAACAAGCTTGCGGCCGAGGTCGCACGGCTCAAGGTTGGCGCCGGCACCGAGGCGGGCGTGACGCAGGGCCCCCTCATCAACGCCCAGGCTATCGAGAAGGTCGAGGAGCACGTCGCCGATGCCGTAGCGAAGGGCGCGAAGGTCGTGCTCGGCGGCAAGCGGCACGCGCGCGGTGGCAACTTCTACGAGCCGACGATCCTCACCCACGTCTCACCCGACATGATGGTCGCGCGCGAGGAAACCTTCGGGCCGGTCGCGCCGCTGTTCATGTTCGACGCCGAAGACGAGGCGGTCGGCCTCGCCAATGCGACGCCGTATGGCCTTGCGGCCTACTTCTATGCACGCGATATCGGCCGGGTGTGGCGGGTGGCCGAGCGCAACCTATTCCAGGCGATATAGATTAAACAAAGGGGCTTGCACCTACAATCCCTCCCCACTGCGCGCGTGTCAACGGGTA
>CALMPK010000302.1 GCA_937873575.1 uncultured Hyphomicrobiaceae bacterium | reverse complement strand
GCAACGACACCATCCTACCGGGGGAGCGCCGCCGCGTCGCTGCTGCGCTGATCGCGGTGACGTAGCAGGAGTGGAGCCGCCGATGAGTGCTTTCTCGAAGAGCCCGACGATAGCCCTTGTCGCTGGCCTTGCGATTGCGCTGGTGCTTGCGCTAGTGGCCTCGGGCGGCGGATTCGATGGCGCCGGTCCGCTCGCCGTCCGCTTCCTCCACGTCGCGGCAGCGATGGTGTGGGGTGGCTTTATCGTCTTCGTCAATCTGGTGCAGCTCACGGCGCTTGCCGCCGCAAGCGATGGCGAGCGTCCCGTCATCGTTCGCCAGATCGTACCGCGCACCGCGCGCGTCTTCGCCATCGCTGCCGATGCCACACTAGCGACGGGGCTGCTGATGACGTGGCCGCTGCACGCTTCGCTCGCGTCACGCCCCGTTCTGCTCGCAGGTATCGCTGGTGGTATCGCCATGTGGGCCATCGTGCGTTTTGCGCTGAAGCCGAACGTGGCGCGCGTCACTGGTCAGACCGCGGCGACGGACGCTCAGAAGGCGGCGTCAAGGGCCGCGATCGCGCTGTGGGCACGGGTCAACCTCGCGCTGTTGCTTCCGGTGACGATGGCGATGCTCGCGGCCGGTCATTTCGGCGCTTAGTGGCCGTTGCGGGAGCTGCGGTCGGTTTCGAGACGCAGCTCTGTTCAGGGAGACGTGCGTGGCAGGCACATCGCCGATGAACGATCCGGGCCAAAGCACCGTCGTCACGTCGGCGGCGCGCGAGAATGCGCACGATCTCTATCTTTCGGCTCTCCTCGCGCCGCGCGGCAAGCGCGCCGACTTGATCGCGCTCGCGGCGTTCGAGGGTGAGCTCAATCGCGTGGCCGTTGCGGCGAGCGAGGCCATTCACGGAGAGTTCCGCCTGCAATGGTGGCGCGATCTGATCGACGAGCAATCGGATGCGGCGGCGAGCGGCAACCCTATCGCCGATGCGCTGCGCGATGTCGTCGTACGTCACGGTATCTCGCGGGAAGGTTTGCGCGCGAGCATCGACGCCCGCTCCGCGGAGCTCGATCCGGGTGAGATCGCAAACATGCCCGCATTCCTCGCCTATCTCGACATGGCCGATGGCGCCGCTCTTGCGCGCGCGGCCCACGTGCTGCTGTCGCGTGCGCCGATGCGGGCCGAGAACGACTTCCTCGTGCCAGCGGGGCGCGCCGTCGCGCTCGCTCGCCTCGCCTACCAGAGTTCGCTCGGCCATCCGCCGATTGCGCGCCTTGTATCCGACCTCGAGCACCGTTGCGTAATTCCGCGGCAGATGCCTTCGCAACGAGCGGGTGAATGGCTTGTCGCTGAGGCGCGCCGGCAACTTCGTGCCGCGCGGGAAGTCATTTCCGTTCAAACTTCTGCGACGCGGCGATCTGCCCTTCTCCTCGCCCTCGTGGAGCCCCAATTGCACGCTTGGGAGGGGCATGATCCATCGACCGGCGATGTTCCGCGACCGATCCTGCCGTTGTCGCGTGTTTGGCGGCTGTGGCGTCTCGCGCGTCTCGGCACACTCTAGCGCTGCGGCGCCGGCCCACGGGGGCGAATGCATGATGAGACCGCTGAAACTTGGACAAGCTGCGTGCGCCGCGGTGCTTGCGCTCTTCGCTGTCGTGTCGTCGTCGCCGGCCGGCGCGACGGATAACTATGCGCCGTCCGGGCCGCGCATCATCGTGCCGGAAGGCGACCTCCCGCCGGTTGTGCCGCAGCGCACGGAGGAGACGGAGCGCGAGGCCGCGCCTGCGCCCGCGCTCGAGCCCGGCGAGATAGGACGCATCATCGAGGCGACGCCGCACGAGGCCGTCGAGCAGCCCGTGGCGCGCGATCCCTCACGCGGGCCGCAGATCGCGTGGAAGGTCGCGAATCCGTTCCGCCTCTTCACCGATCCCGCGGACACCGAGATGCACCGTGCCACGTTCGCGGCGCTCACCGCCGAGGAACTGCGCACGCCCGTGCTTTCCGCCGAGCGCGCTCTTGCCGCGCGCCATCCCGATGGCTGGGCGGACAAGGTGTTCGCAAAGACCTGCTGGAACGACGAGCTCAATCGCCACAAGTGCAGCGCCTATGAAGACTACGTGAACCCGCAGGCGCATCAGGTTCGCGTTTCCGTCAGCGGGATCGCCGATCCTGCTTCGATCGCGTGCCACTGGTCGGTCGAGCCGCACGGCGATACCTCCATCGCGCCGACGACCATGCTGCAGCAGTGCGACCGCGGGCTGACCGTCGATGTTCCCTATCCGGGCGGAAGCGACATCGCTCTGTCGATCGGTGGCGTGGAGGTTGCACGCCAGAAGATCGTCGTGCGCGATCTTCTCATCGTCGGCATGGGCGATAGCTTCGCCTCCGGCGAAGGCAACCCTGATTCACCCGTTCGCTTCTCGCGCGAGCGCGCCGCGACATACGGCGGCGGCAAGGCGGAACCATCGGCGGTGGTCGGCTACCCGGCTCGAGTCGGAAGCTGGTCGAGGATCGGCGACAAGGATTTCATCAAGGAGAACGCGCGCTGGCTGGATCAGGCGTGCCATCGCTCGCTTTATTCGCACCAGCTCCGAGCGGCCTTGCAGCTTGCCGTCGAGGATCCGCATCGCTCGATCACCTACGTCGGCCTCGCGTGCTCCGGCGCGGAAGTGACCGAGGGTCTGTTTCTCCGCTACAAGGGCAACGAGTGGGTTCCCAACCCTCCCGAGCTGTCGCAGATCTCGGCCGCGGCCGCCGCGCAGTGTGGCAAGGCCCGCGCCGAGCCCCAGGATCTACCCGAGGCCTATCACATGAATGGAGCCGTGCCGCAGCTCCAGGGCGGCCTCGTGCTCTACAAGTGCCCGGTCGAGAAGGCACGCAAGATCGACCTCATCTTCCTTTCGATCGGCGGCAATGACGTCGGTTTCGCGCGCATCCTCGCCAACGCGATCCTCACCGACCGGTCGCTGCTGCGTAAGCTCGGCGGCTGGATGGGACAGGTCCACGGCCAGTCGGCCGCTGGCGCGCTGATGGATGTTCTCGACCGCCGCTACAAGTCGCTCAACCGCGCGCTGCACAATGTGCTGCATCTCGCCTGGAACGAAAACGATCGCGTGCTGCTGACGGGCTATCCCGGTCTCGCGTTGCTGGGCGACGGCAGCGCCGTCTGCCCCGATGGGGCCGCCGGCATGGATGTCGTCAGCGACTTCAGCCTCAACTCCGTCAAGGTCCGCGAGGGTGTGTGGATCTCCGACAAGCTCCACCGCATCATGCAGACCAGCGCGAAAACGCACGGCTGGACGCTGGTCGAATCCCATCGCCGCGCCTTCTTCGATCGCGGCATTTGCGCGGGCTACAACGACAACGCTCTCTCGATCGCCGACGACCTGCGCCTGCCGCGCAAGATCAACGGCACCTGGGTGCCATTCAACCCCGCCGATTATCCGCCCTATGCGTCGCGCCAGCGCTGGTTCCGCACGCCGAACGATGCGTTCCTCACGGGCAACTTCCACGTCTCGCAGTCGTTGCTGCAGAAGGCGCTGAAGCTCGATAGCCTGTCGTGGTTCCAGCTCGTTCTTGCCGCCACCTACTCGGGCGCGTTCCATCCGACCGCCGAGGGGCACGCCGCGATCGCCGATGCTGTCGTAGAGCAGGCGCGCAAGGTGCTCGCGAACCACGGGCAAGGCCAGCAGGGCCGGTCCGACCTCATGGCGCAGCCGCGCTGAAGGGCGATCCCCCCGCCGCCAGCGCGATCCGCCCGGCATATGACGTGCCGAGCTTGCGCCGCCGCTCCAGAAGCGTCACCTTGGCGGCCGATCCGCGGGGCGCGCCAAGACGCTCAGCGATGCAAGGGGAGGCAAGCAGCATATGACCGAGCAACTCGTACTCACCGTCGTCGCGCACGACCGGCCGGGCATCATTCGCGCGCTCGCGGCGGCGGTCGCCGAGCACGGCGGCAACTGGGTCGACAGCTCGATGGCGCGGCTCGGCGGCGAGTTCGCGGGCATTCTCCAAGTTGCGCTTCCCGCGGGCAATGTCGCCGCGCTCGAGGCGGCACTTGCCGGCCTCGCCGACAGTGGAATCAGCGTCACCGCGCGGCGGGCCGTCGCCGGTGCCGAGCCGCCGAAGGGGCGGCGGGTCTTCATCGAGCTCACCGGCGCGGATCATCCGGGTATTGTCGCGGAGATCTCCGGCGAGATCGCGCGCCTCGGCGCCAGCATCGACGAGCTGACGACACGCGTCTTCGCCGGCTCCATGTCCGGTACGGCGATGTTCGAGGCGAATGCCGACGTCATCCTGCCAGACGGATTGGACGAGGGCGAAGTGCGCGAGAAGCTCGAGGACCTCGCCGACGACCTGATGGTCGAGATCGACGTGGAGCTGCCGGGCGAGCGTCAGAAGGAAACGAGCTTCCGCAAGGCGTGACAGCTCGGACGCCGAGGGCGAGGGAGCAGGACCTGGAAGAACGACGGCCCTGCTCCTCCTGGTTACTCGGCAACGGCCTTCGGCGCAGGCGGCATCCACTTCAGCTTCGGTTCGCGTGCCGCCTTGGTCTCGTCGAGGCGGCGGCGTGGCGTGTAGCGCGGTGCCTGTGTGAACCGATCGACATCGCCGGCCTTCGCCGCGCCGACGAGTGCGCGCATCACGGCGATGAAGCTGTCGAGGCTCGCCTTGCTCTCGCTCTCGGTCGGCTCGATCAGCATGGCACCGTGCACGACGAGCGGGAAGTACATCGTCATGGGGTGGTAGCCCTCGTCGATCATGGCTTTCGCGAAATCGAGCGTGGTGACGCCGGTGTCTTTCAGGAACTTGTCGTCGAACAGAACCTCGTGCATGCACGCCTGGTCGCCGAACGGCTGGCTCATCACGTCGCGTAGACCGGCGCGGATGTAATTGGCGTTGAGCACCGCGTCCTCGCTCGCGGTCCGCATGCCGTCCGCGCCGTGCGAGAGCATGTAGGAGAGTGCCCGCACGAACATGCCCATCTGGCCGTGGAACGCGGTGAGGCGCCCGAACGGCTCGGCATCGTTGGCGCGCGCGTCGCTCATCGTCTCGACGAGGCGCGCCTGCCCATTCTCAACCAGCACGTAGGGCAGCGGCGCGAACTTCGCCAATCGTTCCGACAGCACCACGGGGCCGGCACCAGGGCCACCGCCGCCGTGCGGAGTCGAGAACGTCTTGTGCAGGTTGATGTGCATGGCGTCGATGCCGAGGTCGCCGGGGCGCACCTTGCCGACGATGGCGTTGAAGTTGGCGCCATCGCAATAGAAGTAGGCGCCGGCATCGTGCACCGCCTGTGCGATCTCGACGATCTCGGGCTCGAACAGGCCGCAGGTGTTCGGGTTGGTCAACATCAGCGCGGCGACGTCCGGGCCGAGCGCGGCACGCACGGCCTGTGCTGCCACCGTGCCGTCCGCCTTGGCCGGAATGGACTTCACCGTGTAGCCCATGAAAGCCGCGGTTGCCGGGTTCGTGCCGTGAGCGCTTTCCGGAACGAGCACGATGCGCCGCGCGGCATCACCCGCCGCGTCGTGCGCGGCCTTGATGGCCAGCATGCCGCAAAGCTCGCCATGCGCGCCGGCCTTCGGGCTCATGGCGACGGCGGGCATGCCGGTCAGCTCCTTGAGGTAAGTGCCGAGAAGCTCGATCAGCGCGACAGCACCCGGAACGGTCGCCTGCGGTTGCAGCGGATGAATGTCACCGAACCCGGCGAGACGCGCCATCTTCTCGTTCAGGCGCGGGTTGTGCTTCATCGTGCACGAGCCGAGCGGATAGAGGCCGCTATCGATCGCGTAGTTCATGCGCGAAAGACGCACGTAATGGCGGATCGCCTCGGGCTCGGCGAGGCCGGGCAAGCCGATTTCGCCTGTGCGCTCCAGTCCACCCAGCCGGGACTTCACAGGTTGTGGGGCGGCGAAGTCGACGCCTGTCTTGTCGCGCGAACCGCGCTCGAAGATCAGCGGCTCCTCGTGGTCGAGGCCCTTGTGGCCGGAGAACGTATCGAGCGTGCGTGCGTTGCCCGTGGCGGGCTGCGTCGGCCGGCCTTCGCGGTTCATGCTCATGCCAGCACCTCCTTCATCGCCTTTGCGAATGCGGCACGGTCGGAGTCGGTGTTGATCTCGGTCGAAGCGACGACGATCAGGTTGGCGAGTTCTGGATTTCCGGGTTCGAGGCGCGAAGCTGGTACGCCGCCGAGCACGCCTTTCGCAGCGAGCCGATCGATCACGTTGTCAGCAGGAGCCGTAACGCGGATCGTGAACTCGTTGAAGAAGCTCTCGTTGAGAACTTCGACGCCGGGAATGGCGCTCAACAGGTCGGCGAGCTGCACGGCGTTGGCGTGATTGACGCCCGAGAGCCTGCGCAGTCCGGTTTCGCCGAGCAGCGTCATGTGGATCGAGAACGCCAGCGCGCAGAGGCCGGAGTTCGTGCAGATGTTACTCGTCGCCTTCTCGCGGCGGATGTGCTGCTCGCGCGTCGACAAGGTGAGCACGAACCCGCGCTTGCCTTCGGCGTCGACGGTTTCGCCGCACAACCTGCCCGGCATCTGCCGTACGTGCTTGTGGCGGCACGCGAACAGGCCGACGTAAGGACCTCCGAAGTTCAGGCCGTTGCCGATGGACTGGCCTTCCGCCGCGACGATGTCGGCGCCCATCTCGCCTGGAGACCTGATCGCGCCGAGAGCGACGACCTCGGTGACGGCGACGATCAGCAGCGCGCCCTTGGCGTGCGCGGCCGCGGCGATGCCGGAGAGATCGCGGATATTGCCGTAGAAGCTCGGGTACTGCACGACGACGCACGAGGTGTCGCCATCGATCGCCGCGATGATGTCCTCCTCGCCGCGTGGGTCGGCGGGAAGTGCCGTCATGTGCGTTCCGCCGTGATGCGAGAGCGTCGCCACCACGTCGCGATATTGGGGATGCAGGCCGCCCGAGACGAGCGCCTTCTTGCGGCGGGTGACACGATGCGCCATCAGCACGGCTTCGGCCGTAGCGGTCGAGCCGTCGTACATCGAAGCGTTCGCCACATCCATTCCGAGCAGGTTCGCCACCTGCGTCTGGAATTCGAACAGGACGTGCAGCGTGCCTTGCGTGATCTCGGGCTGGTAGGGCGTGTAGCTCGTCAGAAATTCGGAGCGCTGGATCAGGTGATCGACCGTCGCCGGCACGTGATGGCGATAAGCGCCGGCACCGACGAAGAAGGGGCGTGAGCCGGCAACGCGGTTCATACCGGCGAGCGCACTCAACTCGCGCTCGACCTCCATCTCACTCTTGGTCAAGGGAAGGCGCGGCAGGGCATCGAGCAGCTTGTCCCTGGGCACGGCAGCGAACAGCTCGTCGATCGTGCCGATGCCGATCTTTCCGCGCATCTCGGCGCGGTCGGTGTCCGTCAATGGCAGGTAACGCATCACGCCGTCTCCGCGACGAATGCGTCATAGGCGGCGCGGTCGAGCAGTGCTTCGGCCGCGGTGCTGTCCGTAAGCCGCAACTTGAAGAACCAAGCGGCACCTTCTGCATCCTCGTTGATGAGGGCCGGCTGTTCGGGAAGTGCCGAGTTCACCGCGATGACCTCACCGGCCGCGGGCGCGAACACGTCGCTCGCCGCTTTCACGCTCTCGACCACCGCGATCGCTTCGCCCGCGGCCACCTTGCGGCCGATCTCCGGAAGCTCGACGAAGACGATGTCGCCGAGCGCGCCTTGCGCATGCGTTGTGATGCCGACCGTCGCCACATCGCCTTCGATGTGCAGGTACTCGTGGTCCTTGGTGAAGCGCTCCAGTGCCATGATCGATTTCCTTTGCTGGCTAGCCCTTGCCGCGTGGCAAGTGCGGGAGTCCGTTGTGGGGTTGAGAAGGGGTGAATCTAGGGACGCGGATTGCGGTGGAACCGGTTCGGTACGAACGGCAGGCGCGCGACAACCGCGGGCAGGGGCTTGCCGCGCACCACGAGCTGCAGCGGCGTGCCGGGCTCTGAATGGGTGGGCGATACGTAGCCCATCGCGATCGGACCATTGAGGGACGGGCCGAAGCCGCCCGAGGTGACGATGCCGATGCTCTCACCCGCGGCCGAGAGAATCTCGGTGCCGTCGCGCGCCGGGGCCCTGCCTTCGGGCCTGATGCCGACGCGCACGCGGGCGGGCCCTTCGCGAAGCTCCTGCGCAAGGCGCTGTGCGCCAGGATATCCGCCATCCTTGCGCCGCCGCTTCTGGATGCTCCACGTAAGGCCGGCTTCCACGGGAGAGATCGTTTCGTCGAGCTCGTGCCCGTAGAGCGACAGTCCGGCTTCGAGCCGCAGCGAGTCGCGCGCGCCGAGGCCGATCGGCCGCACGCGATCGTCGGCGAGCAGCATCGACCAGAGCGCCGCGACATCGCGCGCAAGCACCGAGATCTCGTAGCCGTCCTCTCCGGTGTAGCCCGATCGTGTGACGTGCGCGGTGATGCCGCCGATGTTCATGCGCGCGCCGTACATGAAGGCGAGGTTCGCGGCCTCGGGCGCGAGCGCGGCGAGCGTGGCTGCGGCCTTCGGGCCCTGGAGCGCGAGGAGGGCGTATTGACGGTTGGGCACGAGGCGAATGGATTTGTATTCGTCGGCGGCGTCGGCGATCCGCGCGTAGTCGATCTCCTTGCGCGAGGCGTTGACGACGAGCAGCAGAACGCCCTTGTGAAGATCGGAGGTATGGCGCGCCACCATCAGGTCGTCGATGATGCCGCCGTCGTCGTTGAGAAGCTGCGTGTAGCGCTGTTGCCCGGGCTCGAGCTCGAGCAGCGCGGCAGGCACGAGACGCTCGAGGAACGCGGCGGTCGTCTCGTGCTTCTTGTCGGCCGAGACGATATACGCCTGCCCCATGTGCGAGACGTCGAACAGCCCCGCGCTCTCGCGCGTCCACAAGTGCTCCTTCAGCACGCCCATGGGATACTGCACCGGCATCTCGTAGCCGGCGAACGGCACCATTTTTGCGCCGAGCGCAAGGTGCTGCTCGTAAAGTGGCGTGCGCAGCAAGGGAGAACCGCTGTCGGACAGGGGCGTACTCATTCTCAGGCTCCTCGGCTCGCGCGCTTGCGGATCTGCGAGCGCAGCATCGAGCCCCCTCTGTCGCGGAACCTGAGAGATTGGACCCGTGCGTGCGGCCTTTGCGGCGCTTCGCCCGTGTCTTGTCCCCTTGGGTGAGGCGGGCGGCGATCGCCCGTCTGCTTTCCAGAGTGTCGTGTGGTGCGCGGTCCTTCTGCCTGAGAGTTTCCGGGGCGGTTGCTCCTTCGGCGCCGGCCGCTCGCGAACGAACGGCCAGTCTCTCCCGCGCACTGCGTTAGATCATTGGCGCCAGCATGCTGCGCTGCCGCACGAAGGTCAACTGCGACCTAGATACAAGTTGCGGCGGCTTGTGGACTCTTCTGGCATGCCAATAAGGGGCAAATGCAAAAGCCATTTGGAGTTGTCGCGGACGGTCCTTACAACTCGTGCGGCGGCGCTCGGGGGGAGCATGCCGGTCAGCAGGTGGGGAGCGCATGGCGGCTCGACGACCGACTTTGCAGAGCGCGATGGAGCGCTTCGTCGAACAGGCCGAGGCCTCGTCCGCCATCGCGCTCGAGCGGTTGACACAGGTGCCGCGCAACGCGGTTCTGGCGTTGACGCTGCTGGTGCTGGCGCTGCATCTGCCGGGGCTTCTGCTCCTGCCGCCGCTCGATCGCACCGAAGTGATCTATGCGCAGACGGCCAAGCAGATCATCGAGAGCGGAAACGCGACCTCGCCGAGCTTTCAGACCGAACCAAAATTCGAGAAGCCGCTGCCGGTGCTTTGGCTGCAAGCCGCCACGGCGCGAGTGACCGGCGCGGTCGATCAGATCCGCGGTTATCGAATCCCGTCGCTCATCGGAACGTGGCTCGCGGTCCTGTTCACCTACCTCGGGGCTCGCCACATATTGAACCCGCGTATCGCGGTGATCGGTGCCGGCCTGCTGGCGACGATGCTCGTCGTCACCGTGCAGGCGACGCTGGCGATGCCGGAAGCGATGATGCTGGCAGCGACGTGCGCGGCGATGCTGGCGATGGCGCGGATCTATGCTGCGGACGACGGCGCGGAGCCGATGTTTGGTACGGCACTCGCCTTCTGGATCGCGCTCGGCGCGGGCATGCTGGTCAACGTGCTCACCGTGCCGTTGATTGCTGCGCTTACGGCGGCGGCGCTCGTCGCATGGGACCGCGGCAGGGCCGGATGGCTGCTTCGACTGCGTCCACTCGCCGGCATTCCGCTGATGCTCGCCATCGCTGCGATGTGGCCGCTCGCACTCTGGCTCGGCGGCACGCTCGACGCGGCCATCGTGCAATGGAAGAACGAGGGCTGGCACCTTCTCCTCGGGCCGCAGGAGATGAAGTGGCGCGTCGCTCTGGGCCTATTCATTGTCTTTCTATTGCTCGGTCTCTTTCCCGCGGGGCTGTTGCTCGCTCCGGCGGCGGTTACGGCGTGGCGTGAGCGAGCTTCGCGCCCGGTACGCTTCCTCATCGCGTGGGGGCTGCCCTATCTCGTCTTTCTCGAGGTGCTGACCAGGAAGACACCACTCTACATGGTGCAGGCGATGCTGCCCCCGATGGCGCTGTTGTTCGCGATATGGATCGTGCGCGGGGCCGAGAGCGGCGCACACGAGAAGCGTTGGTTTCGGCTTGGCACCTATGGCTGGCTGGCGTTGGTGGCGGGGCTTGTCGCTGCACTCTGGGCGTTGCCTTTTCTCCTGAAACAGATGGTGTCGCCCGTCGCGATCGGGCTCGGCGTCGCCGTGCTCGCCGCGGCGGTGTTCACGACATCGGCCATGCTCTCCGGCAGGCGGCTCGGCGCGGCGCTGGGGCTCGTCGTTCTCGGCGTCGCGTTCAACAACCTGACGGTGCCGGTGACGTTTGCCGGATTGAAGCCTGTTTGGGTGGCGAGCGAGGTGCGCGCCGCCGTCGATACGCTCAAGGCATGTAAACCGGGCGATGTGCGCATCGCGGGTTTCAAGGAACCGAGTGCGGTATTCGAGTTGGGCACGGACGCTCTCACTCGCGAGGAGGGCGTCGTCTACACGGCCTGGAGCGCGACCGAGTTCGAGGCATGGCAGCAGTTGACGGACGCAACACGGATCGGCGCGCCCGGCGCCGTCGCCTGCGTCGCGGCGTACGATTTCATTCACGCCTGTTCGCACCGCTTCACGATTTGGGCGCGCGGCACGCCGGCAGAGTTCGCGCGCTGCCCACTGCCTGCGCGCTACCGCTGCGAGAACGTGCCAAAGGCGCCGATGGTTGGGCGCATGTGCAAGTGACGCGCGTGAATGCGATCGGTTGAAATCGATGCGCTTGGCGCTTCCACAACAGCGGAAGCCCCGCGAGATACTATTCGGCGGCGGCCTTCAATTCGTTGGCTGCGAGCCAGTCTGAGACATCGCGCAGCGCGCGCTCCGACATCAGACGCTTCTTGGCGAAGCCGCGCTCCTTGCCCTTCACCTTCTTGCCTGACGCATCGTGGCTCGGCGCGTCGAGCGGTGGCAGCAGTCCGTAGTTGATGTTCATCGGCTGGAACGAGCGGCGCTTGCCCGACATCGAATCCGCCTTGGAGGGATCGGATGCCGCTGCATCGCCGTCGTCATCGACGTCGGTGACGATGTGGCCGCCCGTGATGTGGTTGACGAGTGCGCCGAGTGCGGTCGTCGGCGGCGGGAGAACTGGTGAAAGGCCGAGACGTTCGGCGGCGGCGAGGCGCCCCGTGACGAGCCCCATCGCCGCGCTCTCGACATAGCCTTCGACGCCGGTGATCTGGCCGGCAAAACGCAGGCGCGGATCGGCCTTGAGGCGCATGAGTGCATCGAGGACGACGGGCGAGTTGAGAAACGTATTGCGATGCAGTCCGCCGAGCCTCGCGAATTCGGCATTCTCCAAGCCCGGGATCATGCGGAACACGCGAACCTGCTCGGCGTATTTGAGCTTGGTCTGGAAGCCGACCATGTTCCAGAGCGTTGCGAGTGCGTTGTCCTGGCGGAGCTGGACGACGGCGTAAGGGCGCTCTCCAGGTTTTCGCGGATCGGCGAGGCCGACAGGTTTCATCGGCCCGAAGCGCAATGTTTCGCGGCCACGCTCGGCCATCACCTCGACCGGAAGGCAGCCGTCGAAGTAGGGGGTGGTCGCCTCCCATTCCTTGAACTCGGTCTTATCGCCGGCCAGCAGCGCATCGACGAACGCCTCGTAGACCTCCTTCGTCATCGGGCAGTTGAGATAGTCGGCGCCGGTGCCGCCCGGTCCCGCCTTGTCGTAGCGTGATTGCTTCCAGGCGACGTCGAGATCGATCGAATCGAAATGGACGATCGGCGCGATGGCATCGAAGAACGCGAGCGAGGTTTCGCCCGTCAGCTTCAGGATGGCCTCCGTCAGCGCTGGCGACGTGAGCGGGCCGGTGGCGACGATGACGCTCGACCAGTCGGGCGGCGGCAGCCCGGCGATTTCCTCGCGGGCGATGGTGACCAACGGGTGGCTCGCGAGCCGCGCCGTCACTTCGGTCGAAAAGGCGTCGCGATCAACGGCGAGAGCGCCGCCGGCAGGCAGCTTGTGGCGATCCCCCGCGCTCATGATGAGCGAGCCGGCGCGGCGCATCTCCTCGTGCAGCAGGCCGACGGCATTCGTCTGCCATTCGTCGGAGCGGAACGAGTTGGAGCACACGAGTTCGGCGAGACCGTCCGTCTTGTGGGCGTCGGTAGCGCGCACGGGGCGCATCTCGTGCAGCACGACGGGAACGCCCGCGGAGGCGATCTGCCAAGCGGCTTCGGAGCCGGCGAGGCCGCCGCCGATGACGTGGACGGGTAGGGGTGTGCTCAACGTGTTGCTCATTTGTTGCGGTAGGTTCTGGAAATGCGACGGCGCTCGTGTCCCCGATCAATTTCCGCATGCCGCCCCGGCCGCGATCAGGGCCAATGCCAGGGCCCAAAAGAACCCTGGCAAACGTATGATTCCAGTGTTGCTTTCGTCTCTGAAGGCGGGCCGCCGTCGAAGCCTTGGAACGGCGGCAAGCGTCAAATGTCCAACACTGGTTGATCAGCGCGGTCTGCGCGATGGTGCTGCTTGGCGGTCGCCGCCGGAGGTGCTAATCGCTTTCGGATCGTTGTGGTTTGGGGCGGCTGCTCCGCGTTCATTGCAGGTCGAAGCAGAAGACGCGAGGAAAAAACGTGACGATCCGGCATATCGCCACGACTGCCGTTATTGCCGCGACCGCGATCCTCGGTGCCTGCACGCATGAGCGCAACGGCCCGACGCTCGGTCATTACGACGACTTCGCCGTCACCAAGCCCGAGGGCAACGTCGTCCACGTTTGCAGCGCCTACGGTTGCAAGAAGCAGACGCGCTTCCGTTTCACCGACGCCGACATCAACGAGATCCGCGCGGTGATGAAGAAGAACGCCAAGGATCAGAGTGCCGCGGAGGAGCGCCGCGCGATCGCCTACGCGATCGGCTGGATCGAAACGCGCGTCGGCAAGGAAATCGGCACCGATAAGGACCGCGAGGGTATGGATTTCGCCGCATCCGGCGATCCGACTCAGCAGGATTGCGTGGACGAGGCGACGAACACCACCTCGTATCTGCTCGTGCTCGAGAAGAACGGCCTGATAAAGCACCACTCTGTCGGCACCCCGTTCGCCAAGGACCAGCTCTGGCGCGGCGTTTCCGGCTGGACGCACTGGACGGCGGTTATCAAGGAGAACGAGGGCGGTAAGCGCTTCGCCGTCGATAGCTGGATCTACGCCAACGGCGAGAACCCGGCGATCGTCGAGACCGACAAGTGGTACATCTCCGACCTCGCCAGTCTCCCCGCCTCCACCCACTGAGGTGAACCGTCTCTCGGGCCAGGCTGGCGCGTGGCCGTCGTCCGCGTGACGCTGCGGCGCGTCGTCGAGATATAGCGTTCACGAAGGGCCGCGAAGCCTCCGAGTTCATCGACGGAACCCGGGCTGCTCGCACGTTGCCCGTTTGCCCGTTGACTTTCGGCGGCGCGGGTTCGCAGCCATTGTGAAACCTCAGAACGGCGATATCGAATACCGAGGCGGTTGACTCTGAACATCGATCAGAATAAGCGAGCGCCGTTCAGTTCGTGGTGAGGCAGCATGTGGATCGGGCAAGGCCAACTTTCGCGTGATCTCGCCCGATGGCGTGAAGCAGGGTGGGTGACGCCGGACGGCGAGCAGCAGATTTTCGCCGAGCTCGTGGGCCGCCGCCGCGGTCCCGGCCTCGCTGGAATCCTCGGCATCCTGGGCGCTGTCCTGCTCGGTTTCGCGGCCATGAGCTTCGTCGCTGCCAACTGGCAGGAGATGAGCCGGTTGCTCCGCCTCTCGATCATTTTCGCCGGACTGCTCGGATCCTACGCTGCCGCTGCGCTGTTGTTCGAGCGACGCATGGACGCGTTCGCGCATGCCGCCGTGCTACTTGGCGTCGCCGTGTTCGGCGCCGGTATCATGCTGATCGCGCAGATGTATCACATCGACGGCCGTCCGCCGTTCGCGGTTCTGGTGTGGGCCTTGGGCGGCCTTGGCGCGGGCGTCCTGCTGCGGTCAAACCCGGCACTGGTCGCGTCGGCCTTGGTGTTTGCTCTGTGGTGGGGATGGGAACCCGTGCTGGCCAACCGGGCGCACCTGCCGTTTCTGCTGCCGCTGGCGGGGATCGGCGCCATGTTCCTCGCCGAGCGCTGGCGGCCCGGCCTGCACGTCGTCGGTGCTCTTGCGGCGGCGTGGATCGTATGGCTCGGCTATATCGAGAACCATGGGCATCTGCACTGGCTGGGGGCGTTGATTGGGCTGGCGGCGTCGGCGGCCCTGGTCGCGGCGCTCGAGAAGGCACCCGATGCGAACCTTTTTGGCGCCGACGTGCGGGCAGTTGCGCCGCCGGCGCTTGGCTACGCCATGGTGGCGGCGTTCGCGGGCTCCTTCGCCATGCAGTTCATCGAGAATCCGGCCCTGCCCGAGTTGGTTCTGCTCGCCGCGGTGACGATGGGCCTGCTGCTCGGTGGCATCGTATACGGGGTCCGGGCGGGTCTCCGGGCCATCGTCTGGCTCGGCTACACGGGGTTCTCCGCCGAGATCCTCTCGCTCTATTTCAACACCGTCGGCACGCTGCTCGGCTCGTCAGTGTTCTTCCTGGTGGCGGGCCTCATCGTGATCGCGCTGGCCGGGCTCGCTTGGCGACTGCACCGGGCGGAGGAACTTCGGCAGGGAGCGGTGCCATGAGAGAAGCTGACCTGAGCGCTGCCCCGTCGAGTCCGATCACCGGTGGCCCGCTCCCGGTGATCCACGCCGCCCTCGCGAAATGGCGTACCGCGCTGGTCGCTCTGGTCGCTGCCGTTCAAGCGCTGGTGCTCGTCTACATGGTGGCCGATCGCGAATCGCTGCTGGCTTCGGGGCGCCACATCACGCTCGATGTGCGACCGGTCGACCCGCGCAGTCTGTTCCGCGGTGATTACGTCATCCTGTCCTATGACATCTCGCGGCTGCCGGCGGCGCTGTTCAACCCGATGCCGACCAACGGCAATCGCCATTACGTGCGCATGAAGCACGAGGCCGGAACATGGAAGGCGGTGGCCGTTTCGAATGCCATGCCCGGGAAGGTGGCGGATGACGAGATCGTATTGGCCGGGCACGTTCGCTATGTGCCGCCCGACGTCGGCGCCGAGAGCTTCGTGCTGATGAGCTACGGCATCGAAAGCTTTTTCGTGCCGGAGGGGACGGGCAAAGAGATCGAACAGGAAATCCGGCCTGGACGGGTGAAAGTGGATCTCGCCGTCGCGGGCTCCGGCGAGGCAGCGATCAAGGCACTGGTGGTGGATGGCGCCCGCATCGAGGCCGAGCCGCTGCTTTGATCGACTCGGCCGTCGAGTGCGTCCGCGTCGACCAATGAAACCCTATTGATGCAGTCGGAATTTGGGCGCGTCGCGAGCCGGGTGGCGTCGGGACCGGGGTCGCCGCGACAAGCCGTCGGGGTGTAGCAAGCGCTGCTGCCGTCATCTCAACCCCGAATGTTGGCACCAGCCCCCGGCGGCTTACGATATCCCGCGGTGAACAATGGTTGAGCAACTCGAACGCTCGCTGCCATCGATGTCTGTGTTCTGTTCGCAGCGGTCGCGGCATTTCTTCGCCGAGACGATTACTGTCCGTCGAAACTGAACGAGGAATCTGGCAGCGTCCCACGCACAATCGCTTCAACGAATTGTGGAAGGCCAAAAGCCATGAAGTGGAATCTGCCCTTTGTTCTCTGCATTGCCGTTGCAACGCTCGTAGCCCCCGCCGCGCGGGCGGACGATAACGGTCTCGCCGGCGCCATTCACACCTTGAAGCGCGAAGGCCGCAAGCTCTGCATGGACGGGCATTTCCACAGCGGCACCAGTGCTGGCATGCCGAGCAAGGTCGCCGCCATGAAGGACGCGGTGGCATCCTGGTCGAGCTTCACCACATTCGAATACGGCACGGACTGGGCGAGCTGGAACAAGGCGGCGAACAAGTCCGCCTCGTGCACGCAGTCGGGTTCGGGCTGGGCCTGCGATATCGAAGCGCGGCCTTGCAAGTAATCGGGACGCATCGGCGCCGGCTGGCGTCGGTCGATCCCTACGATCTCTCCGTCGCATGCCGGTCGCAGGCGTGAGCCTGTGACGAGTCAGCCTCGAGCGTTCGTCAAAGAAGAAAGGCCCG